>NZ_JBIWPP010000022.1:0-146884 GCF_044768335.1 Streptomyces sp. NPDC101151
GGTTGATAGGCCAGATATGGAAGCCTGGTAACGGGTGGAGTTGACTGGTACTAATAGGCCGAGGGCTTGTCCATTGATGCTCGCGTTCACTGTGTATGTTCTGAGGCAACGAACAGTTGCCGGCTTTGAGCCGAATCATGAACACAAATGAAGAGTGTGCTTGTTCGCTCGAAACCATTAGGGTTTCGGTGGTCATAGCGTGAGGGAAACGCCCGGTTACATTCCGAACCCGGAAGCTAAGCCTCTCAGCGCCGATGGTACTGCAGGGGGGACCCTGTGGGAGAGTAGGACGCCGCCGAACAATCTTTGGAGGACCCCTGGTCCCAGCGTTCAGCTGGGACCAGGGGTCCTTTTGTTTTTACAATGCTTGCGGTACCGAAGACAGGAGTCACCCATGTCCACCAACTCTCCCGACGATCGACCGGAGCGCGACCAGCGGCGACGGGACAGTGGTGACCGTGGTGATCGCGGCGGCTACCGCGGTGACCGTGGTGGCTTCCGTCGTGACAACGACCGTACCGATCGCGGCGGTTATGGCCGGCGCGACGACAACCGTGGCGGCGGGCAGGGCGACCGCGGCGACCGCGGTGGCTTCCGTCGTGACGACCGTCGTGACGATCGGGATCGTGGCGACCGCGGTGGTTTCCGCCGTGATGACCGTCGTGATGACAGCCGTGGTTCCCGTCCGGCGTTCCAGCGTGACGACCGTGATCGTGGCCCGCGTCGGGACGACCGTGGCGACCGGGGCTTCCGCCGTGACGACCGCGGCAGCGACCGTCCCGCCTTCCGCCGTGACGACCGTCGTGACGATCGCGGTGGAGACCGCCCTGCCTTCCGTCGTGACGACCGTCGCGATGACCGTCGTGACGATCGCGGTGGAGACCGCCCTGCCTTCCGTCGTGACGACCGTCGCGATGACAGCCGTGGCGGTGGCTACGGCGATCGTGGTGACCGTGGTGGTTACGGTCGTCGTGATGACCGTCGTGATGACAGCCGCGGTTCCCGTCCGGCGTTCCAGCGTGACGACCGTGATCGTGGCCCGCGTCGGGACGACCGTGGCGACCGGGGCTTCCGCCGTGACGACCGCGGCAGCGACCGTCCCGCCTTCCGCCGTGACGACCGCCGTGACGACCGCGGCAGCGACCGTCCCGCCTTCCGCCGTGACGACCGCCGTGACGACCGCGGTGGAGACCGTCCCGCCTTCCGCCGTGACGACCGCCGTGACGACCGCGGTGGAGACCGTCCCGCCTTCCGCCGTGACGACCGTCGCGATGACCGCGGTGGAGACCGTCCCGCCTTCCGCCGTGACGACCGTCGCGATGACCGCGGTGGAGACCGCCCCGCCTTCCGTCGCGACGAGCGTCGGGACGACCGCCGGGGCGAGGACCGTGGCGGATTCCGGCGGGACGACAGCCGTGGTGATCGCGGGGGCTTCCGGGGCCGGGACGATCGAGGCGGCCACGGGCCCCGTCGGGACGACCGCGGCGGTCGGCCTGGCGGCTTCCGGGGGCGCGACGGGCGTGACGGACGGGACGACCGTCGTGGCGGCACCCGCTTCCGCGACGATCGCGACCGGGACCGTGAGCCGATCAAGCGGCTGCCGATCCCGGAGGACGTCACCGGCGACGAGATCGACAAGGACGTCCGGCAGGAGCTGCAGAGCCTGCCCAAGACGCTCGCGGAGGACGTCGCCAAGAACCTGGTGATGGTCGCGCGGCTCATCGACGAGGACCCCGAGGGCGCCTACGGCTACTCCAAGGTGGCCCTGCGCCTGGCGTCCCGCGTGGGCGCCGTGCGCGAGGCCGCCGGGTTCGCCGCGTACGCCAACCAGAAGTACAGCGAGGCCCTCGCCGAGTTCCGGGCCGCGCGGCGCATGACCGGCACCGCGGACCTGTGGCCGGTGATGGCCGACTGCGAGCGTGGGCTCGGGCGCCCGGAGAAGGCACTGGACATGGCCGGCGCCCCCGAGGTGCACAGGCTGGACAAGGCCGGACAGGTCGAGATGCGGCTCGTCGCGGCAGGTGCCCGGCGTGACCTGGGGCAGCTGGACGCGGCCATCGTGACCCTGCAGAGCCCGGAGCTGGCCTCCAACTCCGTCCAGCCGTGGACCGCGCGACTGCGCTACGCCTACGCCGACGCCCTGCTGACCGCCGGCCGTGAGAACGAGGCGCGGGAGTGGTTCGCGAAGGCTGTCGAGGCCGACCGGGACGGCAGTACGGACGCGTCAGACCGGCTCGCCGAGATGGACGGCGTGGAGTTCGTCGACGCGCTCGACGAGGACGAGAACCACGGCGAGAACCACGGCGGGAACCACGCCGAGAACGACAGCGAGGCGAAGGGCGACGGCGCGGTGACCGCCGAGTCCGCGGACGCCTCCACCCAGGACGACGAGGACTGACCTGAACGGGTGACACGGTGACAAGGGGCGGGATCCTGCCGAGGATCCCGCCCTTTCATGTGTGCGGTCAGATCTCCAGCGCCCGCAGCACCAGCCCCGACGCCGGCTTGGGGCCGAAGGACGTCGACTTGCGGGGCATCGTCACGCCCTGGCGGGCCAGGTCGCGTACGACCTCCTCGTGGACCGGGTGCATCAGGACGGCCGTACCGCCGTCCCGCTCGGCCTTCGCGACCGTGGCAGCCGTGTCGTGGATGTAGGCGATGTGGGCCGGAGAGTCCTCGGGGATGCGCCAGACGTGGTCGAGGAGCGTGGCGTGCAGGACCGTGGCGTCCAGGGAGCGCCAGGCGGCCGGGCGGTCCGTGGGGACGGTGCGGGCCAGCAGGTCCGGGTCGGGACGGTCGATGAGGTGGAAGGCGCCGTCGCCGGCCAGCAGGAAGGCGTTGCCCGCGCACGCCGCGTCCGCCAGTGCCTCCAGGGCCCCGGCCAGGGGTACCTCGAGGTGTCGTACCCGGAACATGCCCTCGACGGCCGCCAGTGCCTCCGTGACCGGCACGGTGTGCAGCAGCCGGTGGATGGCGCGGACGCGCAGGGGGTAGCGGGCGGTGTCGACCAGCAGGACCAGGCCGTGGTCCCAGGGGCTGGGCGACGGATGTTCGGCGCGCAGCTGCCGGTAGGTGGCCCAGCGGTGGTGACCGTCGGCGATGAGGGCCTGATGGTGGGCCAGGTCGGACTGGATGAGGGTCACGTCGGCCTGGTCGGTGACCGACCACAGGCTGTGGTGGAAGCCGTCCTCGGTGATGGTGGCCAGCAGCGGAGCCTGCTTCACCGTGCGCTCGACGACCTCGGCCGCCGCGCCGTTGCCGTGGTAGGTCAGCAGCAGGGGTTCCAGGTTGGCGCGGGTGGCACGCATCAGGGCGGCGCGGTCGGCGACCACCGGGGGCATGACGTCCTCGTGCGGCAGCACCACGCCCTCCGAGGGCTCCGACACGCGCAGGGCGCCGATGACACCGCGCTGGAGCATGCCGTTGCCGTCCCGCTGCTCGTACACGTACAGAGCGGGCTCCGGATCGGCGGCCAGGACGCCCTCGGCGAGCCAGCGGTTCAGGGTGTCGGCCGCCTGCTCGTTCCGGACGTTGGGGGTGTCGGCCTGCGGGAGGATCAGCCGGACGATGTTGTGCGGGTCGGCCGACTGGAGGTGGTGCAGGCCGTCCGGGCGAACGACCACGTCATAGGGAGGGGAAGTGACGGCGGCCAGACTGCCGACCCGGTCGGGGTCGTAACGAAGGCCTCGGAACGGGGTGAGTTCCAGCCCTCGGCGCGCCGTTGCTTCGGGGTGACCTGCAGTGTTCATCCCGGCATCGTACGTGTGTCAGTGGTGTGCGGGATGATCGGGGAAAGACGGTCGAACGAGGAGCGATGTGGAATGAGCCAGGGCGTCAGGACGAGGCCCGAGGGCAGTGGGCAGCCCCTCAGCGAGGCGTACGACACGGCGCTGCTCGATCTGGACGGGGTGGTGTACGCGGGCGGGAACGCGATCGTGCACGCCGTCGACTCGCTGGCCCACGCGCGCGCGGGCGGGATGCATCTGGCCTACGTCACCAACAACGCGCTCCGGACGCCGGACGTGGTGGCGGAGCACCTGTCGGAGCTGGGGATACCGACGGGGGCGGACGACGTCATCACCTCCGCGCAGGCGGTCGCACGGCTGATCAGCGAGCAGGTGCCGGCCGGTGCGCGGGTGCTGGTGATCGGTGGTGAGGGGCTGCGGGTGGCGCTGCGCGAGCGCGGCCTGACGCCGGTGGAGTCGGCGGACGACGATCCTGCGGCGGTGGTGCAGGGCTACGGCGGGCCCGACCTGTCGTGGGGGCGGTTCGCGGAGGCGTCGTACGCCGTGGCGCGTGGGGTGCCGTGGTTCGCGTCCAACACCGATCTGACGATTCCCAGCGGGCGTGGGATCGCGCCGGGCAACGGGGCGGCCGTGGAGGTCGTACGGATCGCGACCGGCGCGGAGCCGCAGGTGGCGGGCAAGCCGTTGCCGCCCATGCACCGGGAGACGATCCTGCGTACGGGTGCGGAGCGGCCTCTGGTGGTGGGGGACCGGCTGGACACGGACATCGAGGGCGCGTTCAACGGCCAGGTGGACTCGCTGCTGGTGCTGACCGGCGTCACGGACGGTCCCCAGCTGCTCGCCGCGCCCGCGCAGCACCGGCCGACGTTCGTGGATGCCGATCTGCGCGGTTTGCTCACCGGCCAGCCGGAAGTCACCGAGGCCGGTGCCGGGTTCCGCTGCGGGGGCTGGACGGCGACCGCCGGGGCGGAGCGGCTGGAGCTGGTGGGCGAGGGCGAGGCCCTGGACGGGCTGCGGGCGCTGTGCGCGGCGGCCTGGACGGCGGCCGGGGAAGGCTCCTGCGAGCTGGACGGAGGGAAGGCGCTGGCCCGGCTCGGGCTCTGATCCCGGTACCGCGGGATCGAATCGAATGGGAGGGTAGGCTAACCTAACCTCGTGTTGGTCGACAGTCCTCCGGAACAGCGCGCGGAGACCGCCCCCGCGCCCCCAACCCGCCGGGCGGTGCGGGCTCTTGGGCTCCTGGCCTCCGTCGCGATCCTGGTGCTCGTCGCCTTGGCGAGCATCGCGATCGGGGCGAAGGCGCTGACGCCGGACCAGGTCTGGCACGGCCTGTTCCACGGCACGGGGACATACGGCGACGTCGTCGTCGACGAGCGGCTCTCGCGCACGGTCCTCGGTCTGCTGGCCGGTGCCGGGCTCGGCCTGTCCGGGGCGGTGCTGCAGGCGCTCACCCGCAATCCGCTGGCCGACCCCGGACTGCTCGGCATCAACGCCGGCGCCTCCGCCGCCGTGGTCACGGCCATCACCTACTTCGGTGTCACCAGCCTCACCGGTTATGTGTGGTTCGCCTTCGGCGGCGCGGCGGCGGTCGGTGCGCTGGTCTGGTTTCTCGGCGGCAGCCGGGGTGCCACACCCGTGCGGCTGGCGCTCGCCGGTACGGCGATCAGCGCCGCGCTGTACGGCTATCTCCAGGCCGTGATGATCATGGACGATGCGGCGCTTGGCAAGATGCGGTTCTGGACGGTGGGTTCGCTGGCCTCGGCCACGGACTCGACCATCGTGCAGGTGCTGCCGTTCCTGGCGGTCGGCACGGTCCTCGCGCTGGCGCTCGCCCGGCCGCTGAACGCCGTGGCGATGGGCGACGACACCGCCCGCGCTCTCGGTGCCCACCTGGGCCGCACCCGCGCCCTGGCCATGCTCGCGGCGACCGTCCTGTGCGGTGCCGCGACCGCCGCCTGCGGCCCGATCGTCTTCGTCGGCCTGATGGTCCCGCACGTCGTGCGCTCCTTCACCGGCCCGGACCTGCGCTGGATCCTGCCGTACGCGACGGTCCTGTCGCCGGTTCTGCTGCTCGGCGCCGATGTCATCGGCCGGATCGTCGCCCGTCCCTCGGAACTTCAGGTCGGCATCGTCACCGCGATCATCGGCGGGCCGGTCTTCATCTTTCTCGTACGTCGGCGGAGGACGGCCCAGCTGTGAAGACACTCTCCCGGAGCCGTGCCGTACGCACCCCCGGCGGGCTCTCCCTGCGCCTGGACCTGCGCGCGCTGATCGTCGTGATCCTGCTGCTGGCCGCCGCGCTCGCCGCCGGCGTGGCGCTGATCGGCACCGGCGACGCCAAGATCCCGGCGGCCGACGTCATCAGGACGCTGGCCGGCGACGGCACGGCGTACCAGGACTTCATCGTCAACGAGCTGCGGCTGCCGCGCGTCCTGGTCGGCCTGCTGGTCGGCGCCTCGCTGGGCCTCGGCGGCGCCCTGTTCCAGGCGGTCTCGCGCAACCCGCTGGGCAGCCCCGACGTGCTGGGCCTCTCGCAGGGCTCGACGGCGGGCGCGCTGGTCGTGATCGTGTTGATGTCCGGCAGCGCCACCCAGGTCACGGTGGGCGCGCTGATCGGCGGCCTGGTGACCGGACTCGCCATCTATCTGCTCGCCTGGAAGCAAGGTGTGCACGGATACCGGCTGGTCCTGGTCGGCATCGGCGTCTCGGCGATCGTCACCGCCGTCAATGGCTATCTGCTGACCAAGGCCGACCTGGTCGACGCGGCCCGAGCGGTGGTGTGGATGACGGGATCCCTCAACGGCCGCGGCTGGGAGCAGGTCTGGCCGATGGCGTGGCTCTGCGCCGTCCTCGTACCGCTCGTTCTCGCCCAGGCGCGGGGCCTGCGGATGATGGAGATGGGCGACGACGTCGCGAACGCCCTCGGCGTGCGCGTGCAGCGCGTACGGCTGGTGCTGATGGTCTGCGCCGTCCTGCTCACCGCGGCCGCCACCGCCGCGGCGGGACCCGTCAGCTTCGTGGCGCTCACCGCGCCGCAGCTTGCCCGGCGGCTGACCCGCTCGCCCGGGCCCAACCTGGTTCCCTCCCTGTGCATGGGCGCGACCCTGCTGGTCGGCGCCGACTGGGCCTCGCAGCGCGCCTTCGGCGCCGACCAGCTGCCCGTGGGCGTGGTCACCGGCGTCCTCGGCGGCGGCTATCTGCTGTGGCTGCTGGTCACCGAGCGCAGGGCGGGCCGGATATGAGCGGCTCGAACCAGAACACCCGAAGGAGCACTGTGAACCGCCTGTCCGCCGAGAACGTCACCCTCGCCTACGACCAGCGTGTGATCGCCGAACAGCTGTCGGTGGAGATCCCCGACAACTCCTTCACGGTGATCGTCGGTCCGAACGCGTGCGGCAAGTCGACGCTGCTGCGGGCGCTGTCACGGATGCTCAGGCCGAGCCAGGGCCGGGTGCTGCTGGACGGGCAGGTCATCCAGTCGATGCCCGCCAAGAAGGTCGCGCGGACCCTCGGCCTGCTGCCGCAGTCGTCCATCGCGCCGGACGGGATCACCGTCGCCGACCTCGTCGGCCGCGGCCGCTACCCGCACCAGGGCATCCTGCGGCAGTGGTCCGCCGAGGACGAGCGGGTCGTCCAGGAGTCCATGGCGCAGACGGGCGTCGCCGAGCTCGCCGACCGATACGTGGACGAGCTGTCCGGCGGTCAGCGCCAGCGCGTGTGGATCGCCATGGCGCTCGCCCAGCAGACGCCGCTGCTGCTCCTGGACGAGCCGACCACCTACCTGGACATCCAGCACCAGATCGACGTCCTCGACCTGTGCGCGGAGCTGCACGAGACCCAGGGCCGCACCCTGGTCGCCGTCCTGCACGACCTCAATCACGCCGCTCGGTACGCCACCCATCTCATCGCCCTGCGCGGCGGCCGGGTGATCGCCGAGGGGGCCCCGAACGAGATCGTGACGGCCGAGCTGGTCGAGGAGGTCTTCGGGCTGCGCTGCCAGATCATCGACGACCCCGAGACGGGGACCCCACTGGTGGTGCCGGCGGCCAGAAAGGCACGTGCGGCGAGGGTCACAGCAGCTTCCTGAGCCGGAACAGGTCCAGCAGGTTCGCCTCCAGCCGCACCCGCCCCGAGCCCCACGCGGTCGCGAAGTTCAGCTCGCCGTTCACCAGGGACACCAGGTCGTCGCCCGCCATGGCGAGCCTGATCTGCGCCCTCTCGGGCGGTGGCCCCGAGTGGGTCTCGTCCACCTCGATCCGGCCGCCGGTCAGGCGACCCGCGAAGGTGACGTCCAGGTCGGTGATGTGGCAGCTCACGGAGCGGTCCAGGGCGGCGGCCGCGCGGACGTCGCCCTCGGCACCCTGCATGTTGTCCGAGAGCTTTCCCAGTGCGGCGCGGCACTCCTCGATCGTGGCCATCGCGACGACGGTACCCCAGTGGTTCGGGGTAGCGTCTGGGCATGAGCGAGTCCGTGTCAGAGGCCGATTCCGTGGCCGGTTCCGTGGCCGAGCCGGAGGTCGTGGGTGAGGTCGAACCCGAGTACGACCCTGCCGCCCCGCCCCCCCTGAACGTCCCCCGCACGCCCACCGGCAATGCCGAGGTCGACGCACAGCTGGAGCGGCTGGCCGACGCCGACCACCTCGCCACCGACGGGCACCTCGAGGTGTACGAGGATGTACACGGGGGGCTGCGCGACGCGCTGACCGCGCTCGACGTCCGTCTGGGACCTCCGGCTCCCGCCCGTCACTGACCGCCGCCCCTCAGTGAGACCCTTCGGGTCGCATCTGTCGATTGCCGTACGAAAGCAGGAGCTGAACCGAACGTGGCAGGAGTCGCACGTCGCCGTCTGGACGCGGAACTGGTCCACCGGAAGCTCGCGCGCTCGCGCGAGCACGCCAGCCAGCTGATCGCCGCCGGCCGGGTCACCGTCGGCAAGCTCGTGGCGACCAAGCCGGCCACGCAGGTGGAGACCGCCGCGGCGATCGTGGTCCGGGCCGACGAGAGCGATCCGGGCTATGTGTCCCGGGGCGGGCACAAGCTCGCCGGCGCGCTGGAGGCCTTCGTGCCGCAGGGGCTCGTGGTCGAGGGCCGGCGCGCGCTGGACGCCGGCGCGTCCACCGGTGGTTTCACCGACGTCCTGCTGCGCGCGGGCGCCGCGCAGGTCGTCGCCGTGGACGTCGGATACGGCCAACTCGCCTGGTCTCTCCAGAACGATGAACGCGTCGTCGTCAAGGACCGTACGAACGTACGCGAGTTGACGCTTGAGGCGATCGATGGGGAACCTGTGGATCTTGTCGTGGGTGATCTGTCCTTCATCCCGCTCGGGCTGGTGCTGCCCGCCCTGAAGCGGTGCGTGAAGCCGGATGCCGACCTGGTGATGATGGTCAAGCCGCAGTTCGAGGTGGGGAAGGAACGGCTGGGCAGCGGGGGTGTCGTACGGAGTCCGCAGCTGCGGGCGGAGGCCGTGCGGGGGGTGGCCGAGAAGGCCTGGGAGCTGGGGCTCGGGGTGCGTGGAGTCACCGCCAGTCCGCTGCCCGGTCCCTCGGGCAATGTCGAGTACTTTCTCTGGCTGCGGTCCGGGGCCCCCGAACTGGACCCGGCCGATGCCGACCGAGCAGTGGCGGAGGGGCCGCGTTGACACAGAACCGAGCGCGTACTGTTTTCCTGCTCGCCCACACCGGGCGGCCCGCGGCGATCCGCAGTGCCGAGCTGGTGGTCAAGGGGCTGCTGCAGTCCGGTATCGGGGTGCGGGTGCTGGAGGAGGAGGCGCGCGACCTGCCGCTGCCCGACGACGTGCAACTCGTCAAGGAAGCGACACCGCAGTGCCTCGACGGCTGTGAGCTGCTGATCGTGCTCGGCGGCGACGGCACGCTGCTGCGCGGCGCGGAGTTCGCCCGCGCCTCCGGAGTGCCGATGCTCGGCGTCAATCTCGGCCGGGTGGGATTCCTCGCGGAGGCCGAGCGGGACGACCTCGATCGGGTGGTCGACCGGGTGGTGGCGCGGTCGTACGAGGTCGAGGAGCGGATGACCGTCGATGTCGTCGTGCATCGCAACGGGGACATCGTGCACACGGACTGGGCGCTGAACGAGGCGGCCGTGCAGAAGGCCGGCGCCGAGAAGATGCTCGAGGTCGTCCTGGAGATCGACGGGCGGCCGGTTACCGCTTTCGGGTGTGACGGGATCGTCCTGTCGACGCCCACCGGGTCCACGGCGTACGCGTTCTCCGCCGGGGGGCCCGTGGTGTGGCCCGAGGTGGAGGCGTTGCTGATGGTGCCGATCAGTGCGCATGCGCTGTTCGCGAAGCCGTTGGTGACGTCGCCGGATTCTGTGCTCGCTGTGGAGGTTCTGCCTCATATCCCGCCCGGGGTGCTGTGGTGCGACGGGCGGCGGACCATCGAGCTGCCGCCGGGCGCGCGGGTGGAGGTGCGGCGGGGAGCCGTGCCGGTGCGGCTGGCCCGGCTGCATCATTCGTCCTTTACCGACCGGCTTGTGGCGAAGTTCGCGTTGCCGACACATGGGTGGCGGGGGGCACCGCACTAGCCCCCCATGGGGGTGTGGTGGGGCGGGCCATGTGCGCTCGCCCGCCCGGACCTCGTATGGTCTGTTCCGTGTTGGAGGAGATGCGGATACGGTCGCTCGGGGTCATCGACGATGCCGTCGTCGAGTTGTCGCCGGGGTTCACCGCCGTCACCGGTGAGACGGGTGCGGGCAAGACCATGGTGGTCACGAGCCTCGGGCTGCTGCTCGGTGGGCGGGCTGACCCGGCGCTCGTGCGGATCGGGGCCGAGAAAGCGGTCGTGGAGGGGCGGATCACCGTCCCCACGGACGCCACTGCCCTCGTACGTGCGGAGGAGGCGGGAGCCGAGCTCGACGACGGGGCGCTGCTCATCAGCCGTACCGTTTCCGCCGAGGGGCGCTCACGGGCGCACCTCGGCGGGCGCAGCGTGCCCGTGGGGCTGCTCGCCGAGCTGGCCGACGACCTGGTGGCCGTGCACGGCCAGACCGACCAGCAGGGGCTGCTGAAGCTGTCCCGGCAGCGGCAGGCGCTCGACCGGTACGCGGGCGACGGCGTCGCCGTGCCGCTCGCCAAGTACACCGAGGCCTACCGGCGGCTGCGGGCCGTCGCCGCCGAGCTGGAGGAGATCGTCACGCGCGCGCGTGAGCGCGCCCAGGAGGCCGACAACCTCCGGTACGGGCTCGACGAGGTCGCCGCCGTGGAGCCGCGGGCCGGGGAGGACGTGGAGCTGGCCGAGGAGGCGGAGCGGCTGGGGCACGCCGAGGCGCTGTCGTCCGCCGCCATCGCCGCGCACGCCGCTCTCGCGGGCAATCCCGAGGACCCCGAGGGCATCGATGCCTCGACGCTCGTCGCGGGCGCACACCGGGCCCTGGAGGCCGTCCGCTCGCACGACCCGGCGCTCGCCGCCCTCGCCGACCGGATCGGTGAGATCGGGATCCTGCTCGGTGACGTGGCCGGTGAGCTGGCGGGGTACGCCGACGACCTGGACGCCGATCCGCTGCGGCTGGCCGCCGTGGAGGAGCGCCGGGCCGCGCTGGGCGGCCTCACACGCAAGTACGGGGACGACATCGACGCCGTCCTCGCCTGGGCCGAGCGGAGTGCCGCGCGGCTCACCGAACTGGACGGCGACGACGGGCGGATCGGGGAGCTGACCGCCGAGCGGGACGCCCTGCGCACCGAACTGGGCGGGCTGGCACAGGCGTTGACGGACGCACGGACGGAGGCCGCCGAGCGGTTCGCCGCCGCGGTGACCGCCGAGCTGGCCTCGCTCGCGATGCCCCACGCGCGGGTGTCCTTCGATCTCCGGCAGACCGAGGACCCGGAGGGCGTCGAGGTCGGCGGGCGCACGGTGGCGTACGGGCCGTCGGGCGCTGACGAGGTGGAACTGCTGCTCGCCCCGCACCCGGGAGCACCGCCGCGGCCCATCGCCAAGGGCGCCTCCGGAGGCGAGCTGTCCCGCGTGATGCTGGCCGTGGAGGTCGTGTTCGCGGGCACCGACCCCGTGCCGACGTACCTCTTCGACGAGGTCGACGCGGGTGTCGGCGGCAAGGCGGCGGTGGAGATCGGGCGGCGCCTGGCGAAGCTCGCCAAGACCGCACAGGTCGTCGTGGTCACCCACCTGCCCCAGGTCGCCGCCTTCGCCGACCGCCAGCTGCTGGTCGAGAAGACCAACGACGGCTCGGTCACCCGCTCCGGCGTCAAGGTCCTGGAGGGCGAGGAGCGGGTCCGTGAACTGTCCCGGATGCTGGCCGGCCAGGAGGACTCGGAGACGGCCCGTGCCCACGCGGAGGAGCTGCTGGCGACCGCCAGGGCCG
The DNA here is from genome assembly GCF_044768335.1 of Streptomyces sp. NPDC101151. NCBI lineage: Bacteria > Bacillati > Actinomycetota > Actinomycetes > Kitasatosporales > Streptomycetaceae > Streptomyces > Streptomyces sp. NPDC101151. Next base: position 12,078 of record NZ_JBIWPP010000022.1, read on the forward strand.
ACCTCTAGGTCCCGTCCGGCGCCTTAGGGTGGCGGGATGATCAGCCGTGTGCGAAGGTCCCGCTCGTTCCTGCTGTCCGCCGTGCTCACCCGGGCTGGCCAGGCGTTGCTGCGCGCCGACCCGCCCGGCGGGCCGGCGCACTGGGAGCGAAGGAACCACGCCGGCCGCACCGTCGGGCTGTATGCCGGGCCCGCCGCGGCGCTCGGCGCGGCGGCCGCCGCCGGGCGGGTGCACCCCGGTGCCGGACTCGCGGTGCTGGCCGCCGGGGTCTGCGGGGCGTACGACGACGTCGTAGGGGCGGGCGATCCGCGGCGCGGCTTCCGGGCGCATCTGGGCGCGTTGCGGGACGGTGAAGTCACCAGCGGCGCCGTCAAGTTGTTCGGGATCTCCGCCGCGGGGCTGGTGGCGGGTGCCCTGCTGAAGCAGCGGCCGGTCGACAAGGTGCTGGCGGGTGTCGTGATCGCCGGGGCCGCGCACTTCGTGAACCTGGTCGACGTACGGCCGGGCCGGGCGGCCGCGGCGGTGCTCGCGCTCGGGGCGCCGGGGCTGGCGCGGAAGGGGCCGGGCGCGGAACTGACCGCGGCGGCCCTGGGCGGTGCCGCGGCCGTGCTTCCCGACGACCTCGGCGAGCGTGTGATGATCGGTGACACGGGGGCGCACGCCCTGGGGGCGGCGCTCGGTGCCGGCGTGGTCGTGTGCAACGGGCGCGCGGGGCTGCTCGCGCACGCCGCTGCGGTCGTGGCTGCTGCGGTGTACGGGGACCGTGTGAGTGACCTGGCGCGGGCACTGTGAGCCGCTGACCTCGTGGTACGGGGACGGTGGCCGTGCCGCCGATCCGGGGTCTCCCTCACTCGTGTGGGTGACGTGCTCCGGCGCACTGCTCCGGCCCGCCGCGCTGTGCGCCTCCCGGGATTACCCGGAACGGCCGTACGTCCTGGCATGCTTGGCACAGAACGCAGGGCGGGCGGCGGATTACGCTCGGGCGGCGGGTCAACGCCGCGCGGGCGGCGGGTCGAACGCAGTCCGTGCGGGAGGCGCGCGGTATGTCCTTCCGTCCTTCTCCGCCCGCTACCTTCTGTACGTTTCTACGTGACCGCCCGCGCCGAGTCAGGAGCCCCGGCCCTGTGAGCCCCGTGAGCAGCAACGCACCGCACGGCCAGTCGTCGCTGCGCACCGTGCAGGTGCTGGGCGGAGGCAACGCCGGCAGCAGTGCGCACGTACGCTCCCTGGCCGAGGGGCTCGTCGCCCGGGGCGTGCGCGTCACGGTGTGCGCCCCCGTCGAGGCCGATCGCGCCTACGACTTCACCGGGACCGGCGCCGACCATGTGCACGTGCCGCGCAGCAGCGACCCTGGATCCGTGGCCGCGCTCCGGGCGGCCTGCACGGACGCCGACCTGGTGCACGCCCATGGGCTGCACGCCTCCTTCCGTGCCGTGCTCGCCCTCAGCGGGCGCCGCACCCCGCTGGTGGTCACCTGGCACAACCGGGCCCGGGCGGAGGGCGCGCGGGCGCATTTGCTGCGGCTGCTGGAGCGACGTGTGGTGAGGACCGCCGCCGTGGTGCTCGCCACCACCTCCGACCTGGTGGACCGGGCACGCCGCACGGGTGCGCGGGACGCCCGGCTCGCGGCCGTGGCCCTGCCCGGCCGGCTCCGCCCCGTCGACCACGACGATCCGGACCCGCGGCGGCCCAAGATCCGCGCCGAACTCGGAGCCACCGGGCGCCCGTTGCTCATGGCGGTCGGCTCCCTGGACCGGCAGCGCGGCTACGACGTCCTGCTGGACGCGGCCCGGACCTGGCGGGACCTCGACCCCGTACCGCTGGTCGTGGTCGCGGGGGAGGGGCCGCTGCGGCCGGAACTGCAGCGGCGGATCGAGGACGAGGAGCTGCCGGTGCGGCTCGTCGGGCGCCGCGAGGACGTGTCCGAGCTGCTCACTGCCGCCGATCTGGCACTGCTGACCAGCAGTTGGGAGTCACGGTCCGTCCTCGCCCAGGAGGCGCTGCAGGCGCGCGTGCCGCTCGTCGCCACGCGCGTCGGCGGCATCCCGGACCTCGTGGGCGACGCGGCCGAACTCGTCCCGTACGGCGATGCGGAGGCGCTCGCGGACGCCGTCGTCGGACTGCTCATGGATCCGGAGCGGCGCGAGGCGCTGCGCGAGCACGGCACACGGCAGGCCGCGACGTGGCCGACCGAGGACGAGACCGTCGCCCAAGTGCTCAGCGTGTACGACGAGCTGACCCAGCCGAGGCCGCTGGCCTAGGGCCGGTCCGGCGGATCAGGCCGCTCCGGGCAACCGTGCCTCGTCAGCGTGGATGTGCAGGGTCTGGTGCGTGCAGCTGCAAGGCGGGGGAGGGAGTCGACGCGATGGGGGTGCCCCGTGCGAGCGCTGCCGAGTGTGGGGGAGTCGGCAACCGACGACAACGCCGCCGGGGGTGCCCCCACGCCCTTGAGGCAGTGGCGGAGGGCGCCCCAGGCCCCGCCATTCCGGCCTCATCCGCCGGACAGGCCACCTAGGGCGCGTGCCGGCGGGCGCGCAGGGCCAGGCTCAAAGCCAGTACCGTCTGCGGGTCGTCGAGGTCGGTGCCCAGCAACTCCCCGATGCGGGCGAGCCGGTTGTAGAGGGTCTGGCGGTTGAGGTGCAGCTCGCGGGCGGTCTCCGCCTTGCGGCCCGCGTGCGCCAGATAGGTCTCCAGGGTGGGCAGCAGCGGTGGCTTGGAGCGGTGGTCGTGGTCGCGCAGCGGGCCGATCGCACGGTCCACGAAGGCCGCCAGGTCCGGGTGGTCGCGCAGCCGCCACAGCAGCAGGTCGATGTCGAGCCGGCGGGCGTCGTACCAGGGCCGGTCGGTCAGGCCCTGCGCCGCCGTCGCCGTCTCCGCCGCATGCCTGAGCCCCGCCGACGCGGCCGCCCAGCCGCCGGCGACCCCGACCACCACGACCGGGGGCGGGGCACCCGGCCGCTGCATCCCGGCCCGCTCGACGCCCGCCCGCAGCGCCGCCGCCACCCGGTCCGCGACCGCGGAGCGCTCCGACTCCGAGCGCAGCCCGACCAGCACCGGCACCCGGCCCTCGACCGGCCGCACGCCCAGCAGCACCGGCACACCCACCGAGGCCAGCTCCTCGGCGACCGCACGCGCCAGCACCGCCCAGCCTCCCCCACTCTCGGCTCCGCTCGAGCGGGCGGTACCCCCATCGGGGGAGAGGGAGTCCCCGACCCGCATGACGACCGGCAGCAGCGGGCTGCCGCCGGGCTTGAAGCCGAGCACCCGGGCCTGCGCCGGGGCGTCCTCCGCCGTGATGCGGCCCTCGGCGAGATCGGTGAGGAAGTCGCCCCGGCCGCGCGCCGCCAGCTCCTCCTCCTGCCGGGCCTGCATCAGCACCACGGCCAGGATGCCCGCGGCACGCTCGGCGGCGATCCGGTGCACCGGAGCCAGCGGCGAGCGGACCGGCAGCAGCGCGAGCCGGGCCCGTACCGCCCCCGGCCCCGCCCCGGGCCCGCCGCCGGGCACGTCGACGAGCACCGAACCGGCGGGCGGCGGCACGTCCTTGTGCGGACCCCGCAGCCCCTCCCACACCTGCAGCGGGTCCGCGCCCTCGGGTCCGGACCCGGCGGCGTACAGCAGCCGCCCGTCCGCCGTCTCCAGGAACACCGGGTTGGCGCTGAAGTCGGCCAGGATGCCCAGCACCTGCGGCACCCCGCCACCGCCCAACAGCGCCTCGGTACACCGCCGGTGCACCTCCTCCGCACGCTGGAGCAGCGCGTAGTGCCCGTTGACGATCTCGGTGTGGATCTCCTCGGTGACGGTCACGAAGGGCACTTCGCGGTGCAGTTGGACCAGCGGCAGCCCCGCGCCGCGGGCGGTGTCCACCAGGGCGGCGGGCAGCCGGGTGAAGCGCGGGCCCAGCTCCACCACCAGCGCGGCGATCCCGCGCTCGGCGAGGGTCCGCACGAACGCGCGCTGCTCGGCCGGGCGGGTCCCCAGGCCGTAGCCGGTGGTCAGCAGCAGCTCGCCGCCCTTGAGCAGCGAGGCGATGTTCGGCACCTCGCCCGCGTGCACCCAGCGGACCGTGCGCCCCAGCCGGTCGCCGCCCGCCAGGATCTCCGGGAGCCCGCTGCGCAGCCCGGGCAGCTCCAGGGCCCGCTGCACGGTGATCCCGGCGCCCTGAGTGGCGAATCTGCTCTCCGTACCGCTGTCCATGGAGCGGACGCTACCTGCGCAAACGCCCGGACGACAGCTCGAGAGCCGGCTACACCGGACGGATGTTGTGGTTGAAGCGGAACACGTTGTCCGGGTCGTAGGTCCGCTTCACCTTTTCCAGCCGCAGCAGGTTCCCCGCGCCCAGGCCCGCCCGCACTCGCTCGGCGCCCTCCTCGCCGATGAAGTTCAGGTACACCTCGCCGGTGCTCCACGGCCCGACGTCCGCGCGGACGTCCCGCACCCAGGCCACGGCCCGCTCGTCGTCGGCCGGGTCCGGCCAGCAGCCGAAGGGATGCACCACCCAGGGCGCGTCCCGGTACGGCACCGGGTAGTCGTGCGGACCCGCGGCGACAGCACCGCCCTGCGGCAGGAGGAGGTGCTGGGTGCAGGTCGGCACCGGCATGTCCTCGGCGCGGGCGCAGAAGACGTCCACCAGCTTGTCGGGCAGACCGGTCAGATACTCCGCCGACCAGTAGTTCCGCAGGCCGGGCGGTGGGTCCAGCATGCTCTGCAGGTCCGCGTAGGGCCGCGCGCCGACCAGCTCCGTCTCGTGCGGCAGCGCCAGCAGCGGCCGGGCCGACCGGCGCAGGTCTTCCTCGCCGCCCGTGTACGTCAGCAGTACCGCGCACAGCAGTGTGCCCACCAGATGCTCCGGTACGAACTCCGCGGGCGGGCCGGTCAGATACAGCACCGCGCCGCCCACCTCGTCGGGGCCGGTGGCGAGCACCTCGCGGAAGGTGCGGACCGCGTCCGGGCCGGACTTCGGGAGGTACAGCAGCAGCGCGACGGCGAACTCCGGCAGCTCGTGCAGCTCCAGGGTGAGCGCGGTGGCGACGCCGAAGTTGCCGCCGCCCCCGTGCAGGGCCCAGAACAGCTCGGGGTTCTCGTCGGCGTTCGCGTGCACCCGCTCGGCGTCGGCGGTCACCAGCTCCACGCCGATGAGGTTGTCGACGGCGAGGCCGAAGGCGCGGTCCAGCCAGCCGCTGCCGCCGCCCAGGACGAACCCGCCGACGCCGGTGGAGGAGGCCCGGCCGCCGGTGGTCGCGAGGCCGTAGGGCTGGGTGGCCCGGTCCAGATGGCTCATCGTTGCGCCGCCCTCGACCCGTACCGCCTCGGCCGCCGGGTCCACGGTGACCCGGTGCATCCGGCGCAGATCCACCACCAGCGCGCCGTCGCCCAGGGCCGTGCCGGCCACGCTGTGCCCGCCCCCGCGCACCGCGATGGGCAGGTCCAGCTCCCGTCCGAAGCGCACCGCCCGGACCACGTCGGTCGCGTCCGCGCACTGGGCGATCACGGCCGGGCGCCGGTCGATCATCGCGTTGAAGACGGCACGTGCCTCGTCGTAGCCCCCGTCACCGGGGGCGAACACCTCGCCGGCCAGGTCCTCGCGCAGCGCGGCGAGAGCCGCGCCCGCCTTCGAGAGGGAAGCCATGGCCGCCCCCTTCCGCACAGGGGCTGTGGTGCGCTTCCAGCGTAGGCGGGCACGGTCACCCGGTCGCGCTCAGCCGCCGTACGCCCCCGAGGCCGTCAGCCGCAGCGCGGTGTCGATCAGCGGAACATGGCTGAAGGCCTGCGGGAAGTTGCCGACCTGGCGCTGCAGGCGCGGGTCCCACTCCTCGGCGAGCAGGCCGAGGTCGTTGCGCAGCGCGAGAAGCTTCTCGAACAGCTTGCGGGCCTCGTCCACCCGGCCGATCATCGCCAGGTCGTCCGCCATCCAGAACGAGCAGGCCAGGAAAGCCCCCTCGTCGCCCGGAAGACCGTCGACGCCCTCGCTCTCGCCCTCCGTCGGGTAGCGCAGGATGAACCCGTCCGGGGTGGACAGCTCGCGCTGGATCGCCTCGATGGTGCCGATCACCCGCTTGTCGTCCGGGGGCAGGAAGCCCATCTGCGGAATCAGCAGCAGCGAGGCGTCCAGCTCCTTGGAGCCGTAGGACTGGGTGAAGGTGTTGCGCTCCTTGTCGTAGCCCTTCTCGCAGACGTCCCGGTGGATGTCGTCGCGCAGTTCCTTCCAGCGCTCCAGCGGGCCGTCCGCGTCACCGGACTCGATCAGCTTGATGGTGCGGTCCACCGCCACCCAGGCCATGACCTTGGAGTGCACGAAGTGCCGGCGCGGTCCGCGCACCTCCCAGATGCCCTCGTCCGGCTCCTGCCAGTGGTCCTCCAGGTAGCGGATCAGCTTCAGCTGGAGCAGGGAGGCGTAGTCGTTGCGGGCCAGACCTGTCATATGGGCCAGGTGCAGGGCCTCGGTGACCTCGCCGTACACGTCCAGCTGGAGCTGGTGCGCCGCGCCGTTGCCGACCCGGACCGGGGCCGAGCTCTCGTAGCCGGGCAGCCAGTCCAGCTCGGCCTCGCCCAGCTCGCGCTCGCCCGCGATGCCGTACATGATCTGCAGGTTCTCCGGGTCGCCCGCGACCGCGCGCAGCAGCCACTCGCGCCAGGCGCGGGCCTCGTCGCGGTAGCCCGTGCGCAGCAGCGAGGACAGGGTGATCGCCGCGTCCCGCAGCCAGGTGTAGCGGTAGTCCCAGTTGCGGACGCCGCCGATGTCCTCGGGCAGCGAGGTGGTGGGGGCGGCCACGATGCCGCCGGTGGGGGCGTACGTCAGCGCCTTCAAGGTGATCAGCGAGCGGACCACCGCCTCGCGGTACGGGCCGTGGTACGTGCAGTGCTCGACCCAGTCGCGCCAGAAGTCCTCCGTCGCCTGCAGCGACTGCTCGGGCTCCGGCAGCGCCGGCGGCTGCTTGTGCGAGGGCTCCCAGGAGATCGTGAACGCGATCCGGTCACCCGGGGCGACCGTGAAGTCGGAGTAGGTCGTCAGCGCCTTGCCGTAGGTCTCGGCCTCCGTGTCGAACCACACCGAGTCGGGACCGGCGACCGCCACCGTCCGGCCCTCGTGCTTGTGAACCCAGGGCACCACCCGGCCGTAGGAGAACCGCATCCTGAGCGCCGAGCGCATCGGCACCCGGCCGGTGACGCCCTCCACGATCCGGATCAGCTGCGGGGCGCCGTCGCGCGGGGGCATGAAATCCGTCACGCGGACGGTGCCGCGCGGGGTGTCCCACTCCGATTCCAGGATCAGCGAGTCGCCGCGGTAGCTCCGCCGGGCGGCCGTGGGCGGAGCCGCGTCGGCCGCGTGCGCCGGGCCGAGCCGCCAGAAGCCGTGTTCCTCGGTGCCCAGCAGGCCGGCGAAGATGGCATGCGAGTCGAAGCGGGGCAGGCACAGCCAGTCGACTGTGCCGTCCCGGCAGACCAGTGCCGCGGTCTGCATGTCTCCGATGAGTGCGTAGTCTTCGATGCGCCCGGCCACGTGCAACTCCAGTCGAACGGCCACGTCACCCCCGCACAGGGGGGCTGTCGCTAGTGCGGTCAAGGGGTCGTTGTTGTGCGTCGTTGAGCGGTGAAGCAAAGCAGCCCGCCGAGCCCTGAGGCAAAACGACAGTCCTTGCTCAACGAACTGCCGCGCTCTCGTTGTTCCGGGTGATGCAGGCGGGGGTGTGCCGTCGTTTCCGGCCGGGCTCGGCAGCGAGTGTCCGAGCAGGATACGACGCACGTAGATGATCTGCGTGCCGCTCTGGGCAACCCGTGTGGGCCGAACGAGTGACCTGCGGGTGAGAACGACGGGACCGCTGCGGCCCTGTCGGCGCATGTGGCGGGGCTTTCCGTGTCGGCGCGGGCGCGGAGCGTGGCCGGAAGCCATCCCGCCCGGGCGCTGATACGCTGGTAGCCCGTGGACCGGTGGGCGAAAAACCCCCGAACCGCAGCGACGGCACCCCCGAAGCATCCGGATCGGGAGCCGTACCGCACGACAGCCAGCGACCACGGGAGCCCCCTCTTGGCCATGACGCCCAAATCCACGACGACCAAGCACATCTTCGTCACCGGGGGTGTCGCCTCCTCTCTCGGCAAGGGCCTCACCGCCTCCAGCCTGGGCATGCTGCTCAAGGCCCGCGGCCTGCGCGTCGTGATGCAGAAGCTGGACCCGTACCTGAACGTCGACCCGGGCACGATGAACCCCTTCCAGCACGGTGAGGTGTTCGTCACCAACGACGGCGCCGAGACCGACCTGGACATCGGCCACTACGAGCGCTTCCTCGACCGCGACCTGGACGGCTCCGCCAACGTCACCACCGGTCAGGTCTACTCGACGGTGATCGCCAAGGAGCGGCGCGGCGAGTACCTGGGCGACACCGTGCAGGTCATCCCGCACATCACCAACGAGATCAAGCACCGCATCCGGCGCATGGCCACCGACGAGGTGGACGTCGTCATCACGGAGGTCGGCGGCACGGTCGGCGACATCGAGTCGCTGCCGTTCCTGGAGACCGTCCGCCAGGTCCGCCACGAGGTCGGCCGGGACAACGTCTTCGTCGTGCACATCTCGCTGCTGCCGTACATCGGCCCCTCCGGCGAGCTGAAGACCAAGCCGACCCAGCACTCGGTCGCCGCGCTGCGCAACATCGGTATCCAGCCGGACGCGATCGTCCTGCGCTGCGACCGCGAGGTCCCGACCGCCATCAAGCGCAAGATCTCGCTGATGTGCGACGTCGACGAGGCCGCGGTCGTGGCCTGCCCCGACGCCCGCTCGATCTACGACATCCCGAAGACCGTGCACGGCGAGGGCCTGGACGCCTATGTCGTCCGCAAGCTGGACCTGCCCTTCCGGGACGTCGAGTGGACGACCTGGGACGACCTGCTCGACCGCGTCCACAACCCGGACCACGAGATCACCCTCGCCCTGGTCGGCAAGTACATCGATCTGCCCGACGCCTACCTCTCGGTCACCGAGGCGCTGCGTGCGGGCGGCTTCGCCAACAGGGCCCGTGTGAAGATCAAGTGGGTCACCTCCGACGACTGCAAGACGGCGGCGGACGCCGCGCAGCAGCTCGGTGACGTCGACGGCATCTGCATCCCGGGCGGCTTCGGCGACCGCGGTGTGCTCGGCAAGGTCGGTGCCATCCGCTTCGCCCGCGAGAACAGGATCCCGCTGCTCGGCCTCTGTCTGGGCCTGCAGTGCATCGTGATCGAGGCGGCCCGCAACCTCGCCGACATCACCGACGCCAACTCCACCGAGTTCGACTCCGCCACCGCCCACCCGGTCATCTCCACCATGGCCGAGCAGCTGGACATCGTCGCCGGCGAGGGCGACATGGGCGGCACGATGCGGCTCGGCATGTACCCGGCCAAGCTGGCCGAGGGCTCCATCGTGCGCGAGGTGTACGACGGCAAGGAGTACGTCGAGGAGCGGCACCGCCACCGCTACGAGGTGAACAACGCCTACCGCGCGGAGCTGGAGAAGAAGGCAGGCATCCTCTTCTCGGGCACCTCGCCGGACGGCAAGCTCGTCGAGTACGTCGAGTACCCGCGCGATGTCCACCCCTACCTGGTCGCCACGCAGGCGCACCCCGAGCTGCGCTCGCGGCCGACCCGTCCGCACCCGCTCTTCGCCGGCCTGGTGAAGGCGGCCGTCGAGCGCCAGCAGGCCGAGGGCGCGCGGAAGAATTCCAAGTAACACACCAGCTGTACGGTGGCCGGGGTGCATACCTTCAACAAGGTGGGCATCCCGGCTTTCGGCTGGCCGGTTCTTTGTGAAGGCGTGTGGAAGGACAGGGCATGACGATCAAGGACACACCCGAGGAGTGGGAGATCCGCAGGACGGAGACCCCCTTCACGGGCAACAAGACCTCCGTCCGCACGGACGAGGTGGTCATGCCCGACGGCTCCGTGGTCCGCCGCGACTATCAGGTCCACCCCGGCTCGGTCGCCGTCGTCGCCCTGGACGAGGAGGACCGGGTCCTGCTCATCCGCCAGTACCGCCACCCGGTGCGGCACAAGCTGTGGGAGATCCCGGCCGGTCTGCTCGACGTGCCCGGCGAGAACCCGCTGCACGCCGCCCAGCGCGAGCTGTACGAGGAGGCGCACGTCAAGGCCGAGGACTGGCGGGTGCTGACCGACGTGTACACCACCCCCGGCGGGTGCGACGAGGCCGTGCGGATCTTCCTCGCCCGGAATCTGTCCGAGGCCGAGGGGGAGCGCTTCGAGACGGAGGACGAGGAGACCGACATGGAGTACGCGCGCGTGCCGGTCGACGAGCTGGTGCGCCGGGCGCTCTCCGGCGACGTGCACAACAACTGCCTCGTCGTGGGCGTCCTCTCGCTGGTGGCGGCCCGGGGCGGGGACGGGCTCGACGCCCTGCGCCCGGCCGACGCGCCGTGGCCCGCGCGTCCCTTCGCGTCCTGAACTCACCCGTTCGCGCATTGGTGTGACGATCGCCTGATCCGATCGAGGGACGTGCCCGTCGCGCTCCATCCGGAACGTCGCAGAGCGTGAACTAGGCTCTGGAAACGCCCGTACCGGAAGATCCGGCGGGCTTGCGCGTGCGGTGGGACGGGAGTGTGGCCCGTGACGGATCAGGCGGTGGACACAGACGGTGTGCGGCTGTCCGCACATCCGGCCACGGCGGACCATTTCCTGGGCCGCACACGGGAGTTGAAGGACCTGCGCGCCGACATCGAGCGTGCGGGTCTGGACACCCTCTCCGGCCGGAAGGCCCCCCGCGCGCGCGTGCTCCTGATCGCCGGCCGCCCCGGCTCGGGCCGGACCGCGCTCGCCGAGGAACTCGTGCGCCAGGTCGCCGAGCGTTACCCCGACGGAGTGCTGCGGGCCCGGCTCAGTGAGCCCGACGGCACCCCCGTACCGGTCGAGCGCACCGCGCGTGAGCTGCTCACCGCGCTGGACGTGCGGGCGCCCGCGGGAGCCGCCGAGGACGACCTGACCGCGGCGCTGCGCGCGGCCCTCGCCGAACGGCGCGCGCTGCTCCTGCTGGACGACGCGGCCGGCGCCGAGCAGGTCGACGCCCTGCTGCCGGACGCCCCGGAGTGCCTGGTGGTCGCCGTCTCCGGGGGCCCGCTCACCGGCATCGCGGACGTCCGCCCGTGCACCCTGGGCGGCCTCGACACCAAGTCGGCGGTGGAACTGCTCACCCGCTACACCGGCTCGGTCCGCATCACCGTCGACCCGCGCTCCGCCGAGAGCCTGGCCGAGGCGTGCCAGGGCCACCCGGCCGCGCTCACCCTGGCCGGCGGCTGGCTCGCCTCCCGGCCCCAGGCGGCCGTCTCCGACCTCGCCAAGCGGATGCACACCGACACCGACGAGGGCGCCGACGGCACTCCGCTCGCCCGCGTCTTCAAGCTCGTCCACAACCAGTTGCCGGGCCCGGCCGCCCGGATACTGCGACTGCTCTGGCTGGCCCCGGCCGGCCTGATCGACCCGCACACCGCCTCCGCGCTGGCCGGCTGCTCGGTGGGCGCCGCCCGCGCCGCCCTTGACGAGTTCGTCGCCCTCGGTCTGCTGCGGGCGGTGGACTCCCCGCTGCCCGAGTACGACGTCCCCGGCTGCCTGCACCCGCTGCTGCGCTCCCTCGCCGAGGCCCAGGAGCGCCCGGCGGAGCTGCAGCTGGCCCTGGCCCGCATGCTGGAGCGGACCGTACGGCTGCTGCAGTCGTGCCGGGCGATCACCGAGACGGACAGCCCGCAGGCCCGCGACAAGCTGCAGGAGATGCCCCGGGCGCTCCGCTTCCCCACACCCCGCGCGGCCGCCGACTGGCTGCGGGTCCGCAGGCCCGCCCTGCTGGCCGCGGTCCGCCTCGCGGTGGCCGACGGGGAGCTGGACACCCTCGCCCGCCGGCTGATGTCCCAGCTGGTCAGGGCCGTGGCGGCGCACTTCGGCACGCAGGCGGCCGCGCCCGATCTGTACGGCGTCCACAGCATGGTCCTCGATGTCGCCGAGCGGCGCGGGCTGCACCGGGAGAAGGCCGCGGCCCTGCTGAACCTGGGCGATCTGGACGCACAGACCGGCCGCACCCTGGCGGCGCTGGCCCGCTACCGGGCCGCCCTGGACGCCGGACGCGAAGCAAATGACCCGTATGCGACCGGCCGCGCGATGGAATCCGTAGGTGGCGCCCATCAGGAGCTGGGGGACTACGACCGGGCCGCCGACTGGTTCGGCCGGGCCCTCGCGGAGCGGCTGGCCCGGGGTGAGCGCACGGAGGCCTCCCGGCTGTACGGCCGCATCGCCACCGCCCACACCTATGCGGGCCGCTACGGCGAGGCGCTCAGGAACTGGCGGGCGGCCGCCGCCGGATACCGCAAGGACGGCGATATCGGTGCCCACGCGCGGGCGTTGAGCGAGCTCGCCCGGGTCCAGGAGTACGCGGGGCGGCCCGAGGAGTCGCTGCGCACCTGCCAGGAGGCGGCGGAGTGGGCGCGGCGTGCCGAGGAGGTCCGGTTGCAGGCCGCGCTGCAGCTCCGGCTGGCGGACACCCTGGACCGGCTCGGCGACCCCACGGCCGCCCGCCTGCACCGCGCGACGGCCCAGCGCATGCTGGGCGAGGAACAGCAGGAGGACGGATCCAGTCCGGAACAGGACACTGACGCCTGCGAAATCCGTAGTGCTTCCGACAAAGATTGATGCAATGAAAGGCTAGACACTCGGAACGCCTTCATTAAACTGGCTCTGCCGCTCGTTCTCCTGCGGTGTCTCCCGGTGTGCCCCTGCATGCCTGGGTATGTCATGTAATGCACCCCCCATACCCTCTGAGCCAAGGACCGTGATCGACGTGAAGGTCGGCATCCCCCGCGAGGTCAAGAACAACGAGTTCCGGGTGGCCATCACCCCCGCCGGTGTGCACGAGCTGGTGCGCAACGGCCACCAGGTCGTCATCGAGCGGGGCGCCGGCCTCGGCTCGTCGATCACGGACACCGAGTACGTGTCCGCCGGTGCCGGGATCCTCGAGACGGCGGACGAGGTCTGGGCCGCCGCCGACCTGCTGCTGAAGGTCAAGGAGCCCATCGCGGAGGAGTACCACCGCCTCCGCAAGGACCAGATCCTCTTCACCTACCTGCACCTGGCCGCTTCCAAGGAGTGCACGGACGCGCTCATCGAGTCCGGCACCACGGCCATCGCCTACGAGACGGTCGAGCTGCCGAGCCGCGCGCTGCCGCTGCTCGCCCCGATGTCCGAGGTCGCGGGCCGCCTGGCCCCGCAGGTCGGCGCCTACCACCTGATGGCTCCGGTCGGCGGTCGCGGCGTGCTGCCGGGCGGCGTCCCGGGTGTGACCCCGGCCAAGGTCGTCGTCATCGGCGGCGGTGTCTCCGGCTGGAACGCCACCCAGATTGCCGTCGGCATGGGCTTCGACGTGACCCTGCTCGACCGTGACATCAACAAGCTGCGCGAGGCCGACAAGGTCTTCGGCAGCAAGGTCAAGGCGATCATGTCCAACTCCTTCGAGCTGGAGAAGGCCGTCCTCGACGCCGACCTCGTCATCGGCGCCGTCCTCATCCCGGGCGCCAAGGCCCCGAAGCTGGTCACCAACGAGCTGGTGTCCCGCATGAAGCCCGGAAGTGTTCTTGTCGACATCGCGATCGACCAGGGCGGCTGCTTCGAGGACTCGCGTCCCACCACGCACGCCGAGCCGACCTTCCGGGTGCACAACTCGGTCTTCTACTGCGTCGCCAACATGCCGGGCGCGGTGCCCAACACCTCCACCAACGCCCTCACCAACGCGACGCTGCCGTACATCGTCTCGGTGGCCAACAACGGCTGGGTCGAGGCGCTGCGCCGCGACGCCGCGCTCGCCAAGGGTCTCAACACCCATGACGGCAAGGTCGTTTACAAGGAGGTCGCCGAGGCGCACGGCCTGGAGCACGTGGAGCTGGAGTCCCTGCTCGGCTGACCCCTCCGACCTGGTGTGTCGCTAAGTCGCCGTCAGGCAAAAGGCGATACGTCAACACAGATCGTCAACACTGCGCACCCGGCCGGACCTTGCCCGACAAGGTCTGGCCGGATGTGTGTATGGTCACTTTGCGGCTCTCGGTCAACTCGCCTCGAACGTAACCCTTCGACCGATTCGCACACCGGTGAAACCTACTGTGCGACGGCCGTACGCCCTTGACAGAGGGATGTTTCATTGCCGACACATCCTGCCGGGTCCGGCGGATTGTGTTGCTGCGGACCGCCGACACGCCATAGAGTCGCCAACCGTCGGCATAGTGCCACGCTGACCTTGTCTAGAAGTTTCCTGGTCCCCAAGGAGGTAAGACGACTTGTGAATGAGTCGACATTTTCTCCCGGGGGTGGTCGACCAGGAATGCCTGTACGGGGCCAGGGCCCCGAGGGATTCGAGGCTGTCGGCTCCGTAGCTGTGCGCACCTTCGCAGCCCACCAGAGTTCGGGTCCGCACACGGTCCGGACAGCACACCAGAGCATGGATGGCCATCACGTGAACGCCATGGCCGGCGACGGAAGTGGCGCGCCCCACAACCACTTCGCCGACTACGACGAACTGCCCGAGGGGCACTTCTACGACCCCGACGCCGAGTACGAGCCCGATCCCGAGTACGCGGCCACGCTCGCGCCCGACGCGGCCCGCCAGCGCCGTGAGCGCGTCGGCCCGACCGGACGCCCGCTGCCGTACTTCCCGATCCCGGGTCCGCTGACCGATCACGGCCCCGCGAAGATCATCGCGATGTGCAACCAGAAGGGCGGCGTCGGCAAGACGACGTCGACCATCAACCTGGGTGCCGCGCTCGCGGAGTACGGCCGGCGCGTGCTGCTCGTGGACTTCGACCCGCAGGGCGCGCTGTCGGTGGGTCTCGGCGTCAACCCGATGGAGCTGGACCTCACCGTCTACAACCTGCTCATGGAGCGGGGCATGTCGGCGGACGAGGTCCTGCTGAAGACGGCGGTCCCCAACATGGACCTGCTGCCCTCCAACATCGACCTGTCGGCCGCCGAGGTCCAGCTGGTCTCCGAGGTCGCGCGCGAGTCGACGCTGCAGCGTGCCCTCAAGCCCCTGCTGCCCGACTACGACTACGTCGTGATCGACTGTCAGCCCTCGCTCGGCCTGCTCACGGTCAACGCGCTGACGGCCGCGCACAAGGTGATCGTGCCGCTGGAGTGCGAGTTCTTCGCCCTGCGCGGTGTGGCCCTGCTGACCGAGACCATCGAGAAGGTCCAGGAGCGGCTCAACCCCGAGCTGGAACTGGACGGCATCCTGGCCACGATGTACGACTCGCGCACCGTGCACAGCCGTGAGGTGCTCGCGCGTGTCGTCGAGGCGTTCGACGACCACGTCTACCACACGGTCATCGGCCGCACGGTCCGCTTCCCGGAGACCACGGTCGCCGGCGAGCCGATCACCACCTACGCCTCCAACTCCGTCGGTGCCGCCGCCTATCGCCAGCTCGCCAGGGAGGTGCTCGCCCGGTGTCACGCCGAGTGAGTCTGCCCGGTGCCGACGAACTGTTCCGTACGACAGGGGGCACGGCGCTCCAGCCGTCCTCGCCCCGGCGCGGGGCCAACGGTGAGGCCCGGGTGCCGGCTCCCGCGGGAGAGAGCGACGACGTCGCCGCCGCCGAGGACATGCCGCCGTCGGTGCCCGTCCAGGGCGGTGACGGAGAGGGCGCGGAGCACGCCGCGGCGGAGGCGGAGCCGGCCGGGACCGGCGAGTCCCGCAGCCGGCCGGGGCGGCAGCAGACGGCGCAGGAAGGTTCTTCTGCCGCCTCGTCCGCGACGGCCGCACAGCCTCGCAAGCGCGGGCGTGCGGCCAACCGGCGGCCCAGCGGACGCGAGCGGCACGACGAGAAGATCACGGTGTACGTCTCGGCCGAGGAGCTGATGGACCTGGAGCACGCGCGACTCGTGCTCCGCGGCGAGCACGGTCTCGCCGTCGACCGCGGGCGCATCGTGCGCGAGGCGGTCGCCGTGGTCCTGGCCGACCTGGAGTCCCGAGGAGACGCGAGCATCCTGGTACGGCGGCTGCGCGGGCGGTAGCGGTAGCCTGCGGGGGCCATGACCTCGAACGACGTTCCCGTACCGGCCCCCGGCGCAGGCGCCGGCCGTCGGCGTGTGCTGGGGCGGGGGCCGGGAACTCCTCGGGCCGAGCAGGCCGCGGTGCCGGTGGAGGTCGCCGAGCCCGAGGTTCTTGCGCCGGAGATCGCCGAGCCGGAGACCGTTGAGCCGGAGACTCCCGAGCCCGAGATCGCTGAGCCGGAGATTCCCGAGCCGCAGTTCCCCGAGCCGGAAATGCCTGGGCAGGCGCCGGACACGTCCGTACCGGAGCCGGAGCCCGAGCCCGAGCCACAGCGTGGGCCGCAGCCCGAGCCCGAGCCGCAGCGTGGGCCTGAGCGGACCTCCCTGTCCTCCGGGAACTCCGAACCCCAAGAGCCGTCCGACGGTGTCTTCAAGGTCCGTCTCTCGAACTTCGAGGGCCCCTTCGACCTCCTTCTCCAGCTCATCTCCAAGCACAAGCTGGACGTCACCGAGGTCGCCCTCTCCAAGGTCACCGACGAGTTCATGGCGCACATCCGGGCCATGGGGCCGGACTGGGACCTGGACCAGACGACCGAGTTCCTCGTCGTCGCCGCCACCCTGCTGGACCTCAAGGCCGCCCGGCTGCTGCCCACCGCCGAGGTCGAGGACGAGGCCGACCTGGCACTGCTGGAGGCCCGGGACCTGCTGTTCGCACGGCTGCTGCAGTACCGCGCCTACAAGCGGATCGCCGACATCTTCAACGAGCGCCTGGACGAGGAGGCGCGCCGCTACCCCCGTACCGTCGGCCTCGAACCCCAGCACGCCGAGCTGCTGCCCGAGGTCGTCATCAGCATCGGCCCCGAAGGCTTCGCCAAGCTCGCCGTCAAGGCGATGCAGCCCAGGGCCAAGCCGCAGGTGTACGTCGACCACATCCACGCCCCACTGGTCAGCGTGCAGGAGCAGGCGGGGATCGTGGTCGCACGCCTGAAGGAACTCGGCGAGGTCAGTTTCCGGGCGCTGGTGGAAGACACCGACGACACCCTCACGGTGGTGGCCCGCTTCCTCGCGCTGCTGGAGCTGTACCGCGAGAAGGCGGTCGCGCTGGACCAGGAGACCGCGCTCGGGGAGCTGATCGTGCGCTGGACCGGCAGCGAGGGGGACGCGGCGCCGATGGTCACCGACGAGTTCGACCGGCCGCCCGAGGAGCCCAAGGAGGAGAAGAAGGCATGAGCGAGGAGACCGCGGAACTCCTGTCGGGACTCCGTACCGTCGCCGATCTCGACCTCAAGCCCGCCCTGGAGGCGGTCCTCATGGTCGTGGACGAGCCCGCGACCGAGGAACACCTGGCGAAGATCCTGGAACGGCCGAAGCGGCAGATCGCGGACGCGCTGCGGGAGCTGGCCGACGACTACACCGTGCAGCGCCGCGGCTTCGAGCTGCGGTTCGTCGCGGGGGGCTGGCGGTTCTACAGCCGTGCCGAGTACGCGCCCGCCGTCGAGCGGCTCGTGCTGGACGGCCAGACGGCCCGTCTCACCCAGGCGGCGCTGGAGACCCTGGCCGTAGTCGCCTACCGCCAGCCGGTCAGCCGCAGCCGCGTCTCCGCGGTGCGCGGGGTGAACTGCGACGGTGTGATGCGCACCCTCCTGCAGCGCGGTCTGGTCGAGGAGGCGGGCACGGAACCCGAAACAGGTGCGATCCTGTACAGGACGACGAACTACTTTCTGGAGCGGATGGGCCTGCGCGGCCTGGACGAGCTTCCGGAGCTCGCGCCCTTCCTCCCGGAGGCGGAGGCGATCGAGGCCGAGACCCAGGAGGGCGTGCCGTCGTTCGATCCGGACGCTCCGGATTCCGAGGACGCAGACGACAAGACGGAACTTTGATGCGAAGCAGTAGCGGCAGGAACAGCAGCGGAAACAACGGCGGGAGCCGTGGTGGCAACAGCGGCGGCCGCGGCGGGAGCAGCGGCGGCCGCGGTAATGACCGCGGCGCCGGGAACGCCCGCGACGACAAGCAGGGCGGCCGGCCGAAGAAGCCGCGCCCGGAGGAGCGGCGCTACGACGTAGGCCCCGGCGCCACCCAGGACGGCCCGAAGTCGGGTCGTGGCGCTTCGGCGCGCGGCGGCGCCAAGGGCGGGCCCAGGCAGGGCCAGAGCACCGGGCGCGGCCGTACGGTTCCGGCGAGTTCCCGTGAGTACGACGCCCGCGCCGAGGAGCGCAACCGCGAGCGGTACGCCGGCAAGAAGGACGTCAAGCTCCCGAAGACCTTCCCGGGCGCCGAGCAGGAGGGCGAGCGGCTGCAGAAGGTCCTCGCGCGCGCGGGCTACGGCTCCCGCCGGGCCTGCGAGGAGCTGATCGAGCAGGCGCGCGTCGAGATCAACGGTGAGATCGTCCTGGAGCAGGGCCGCCGCGTGGACCCGGAGAAGGACGAGGTCAAGGTCGACGGCCTGACGGTCGCGACGCAGTCGTACCAGTTCTTCTCGCTCAACAAGCCCGCCGGTGTCGTCTCCACGATGGAGGACCCGGAGGGGCGCCAGTGCCTCGGTGACTACGTCACCAACCGCGAGACCCGGCTCTTCCACGTCGGCCGGCTCGACACCGAGACCGAGGGTGTCATCCTGCTCACCAACCACGGCGAGCTGGCGCACCGTCTCACGCACCCGAAGTACGGCGTGAAGAAGACCTACCTCGCCGCCATCGTCGGCCCGATCCCGCGCGACCTCGGCAAGCGTCTCAAGGACGGCATCCAGCTGGAGGACGGCTACGCGCGCGCGGACCACTTCCGGGTCGTCGAGCAGACCGGCAAGAACTACCTCGTCGAGGTGACCCTGCACGAGGGTCGCAAGCACATCGTTCGGCGCATGCTCGCCGAGGCCGGCTTCCCGGTCGAGAAGCTGGTGCGCACGTCCTTCGGGCCGATCACCCTGGGCGACCAGAAGTCGGGCTGGCTGCGCCGCCTGTCCAACACCGAGGTCGGGATGCTCATGCAGGAGGTCGACCTCTAGGAGGCGCCTGCGTGGCTTTCTGGCGGCCGGTCCCGGGATTCCCGGGACCGGCCGTCGTCGTATGCGTGAACGGGGCTCCAGGAGGCGCTGAGGGTCTTGCGGACCGGGCCGCCCTCCCTTTATGGTCGTAGCGACTATTAGTCATGTCGACCATAAAGGTGTCGGCCGTGCAGAGAGGGGGCCGGGCACGTGGAGGGCTACGACAAGTACGCCTACGAGCCTTTCGCCGTCACCGTCGACCTCGCCGTCCTGACCCTTCGCGCGGGCGCCCTGCACGTGCTGCTGGTCGAGCGCGGGCAGGAGCCGTACGCCGGGCAGTGGGCGCTGCCCGGCGGCTTCCTGCTGCCCGACGAGTCCGCGGAGACGGCCGCCCGGCGCGAACTCGCCGAGGAGACCGGGCTCGACGACGTCTCCGGGCTGCACCTGGAGCAGCTGCGCACCTACAGCGAGCCCGGCCGCGACCCCCGGATGCGGGTCGTCTCGGTCGCCTTCACCGCGCTGCTGCCCGAGCCGCCCGAACCGCGCGGCGGCGGTGACGCGGCCCGGGCCTGCTGGCTGCCGTACGACTCCGCCCGGCCGCTCGCCTTCGACCACGAGCGGATCCTGGCGGACGCCCACGAGCGGATCGGCGGCCGGCTGGAGAACAGCTGCGTCGCCACCGCCTTCTGCCCGCCCGAGTTCACCCTCGGCGAGCTGCAACAGGTCTACGAGTCGGTGTGGGGCACGGCGCTCGACCGGCCCAACTTCCGCCGCAAGGTGCTCGCCACGCCCGGCTTCGTCGAACCCGTCCCCGGCGCCGCCCGGCTGACCGGAGGCCGCGGCAAACCGGCCGCCCTCTACCGCGCGGGCACCGCCACCGCCCTGCACCCGCCCCTGCTCCGACCGTCCCGGGAAGGACGCCCCGCATGACCACCACCCAGCCGAGCAAGCGCGCCGCCACCGGATCCCTGATCGGACTCGCCCTCGGGGACGCCCTCGGCTTCCCGACCGAGTTCAACGACGTGCCCGCGATCCTCGCCAAGTGCGGGCCCTGGCGGGAGATGGAGCTGCCCGAGCGCGCCTTCGTCTCCGACGACACGCAGATGACCCTCGCACTCGGCCGGGCGCTCAGGACCGCCATGGACCGCGGGTCCCTCGGGCCCAAGCGGCTGGAGCGGCCGCTGCGCGAGGAGTTCGTGGACTGGTACCAGTCGCCGGAGAACAACCGCGCCCCCGGCCGCACCTGCCTGACCGCGTGCGACCTGCTGAAGGAGGAGGGCCGGATCTGGCAGGACGCCAGCCAGATCGGGTCCAAGGGCTGCGGCGCCAACATGCGCGTCGCCCCCATCGGTCTCGCCCCCGGACTGAGCGACGAACAGCGGGCCGGCGCCGCCCAGTTGCAGTCCGCGCTCACCCACGGACACCCCACCGCGCTGGCCGCCTCCGACCTGACCGCCCGGGCGGTCCACCTGCTGGCCCGGGGCACCGATCCGGCCGGACTGGTCGGACAGCTGCGCTCGTACGGCTACGACAACCGCACCCGCTACCACCACACCTGGCTCGGCGACCTCTGGACCCGTTCCCAGGACCCCAGCCCCGAGCACTTCATCGCGCGCGGCTGGGACGAGTGCCTGCAGATCCTCGCGCGGCTCCAGGAGGCCGTGCGCAGCGCCTCCCCGGAGACCGACCCGTGCCTGGCCACCGGCGCGGGCTGGATCGCCGAGGAGGCCTTCGCCACCGGGCTGCTCTGCTTCCTGCTCTTTCCCGACCAGCCCGTCACCGCTCTGCGCCGGGCCGCCTGCTCCTCGGGCGACTCGGACTCGATCGCCTGCCTCACCGGCGCCTTCGCGGGCGCCTGGCTGGGCGCGGAGGCCTGGCCCACCGAGTGGGCCGACCGGATCGAGTACCGGGGCGACCTGTTGGTCCTGGGAGCGCTCTGGGACGCTTAGGCCCATGATCGACGACCTCGACATGGACCTGACGCCCGTGATCGCCGAACAGCCGGACCCGCTGCTGTTCGCGACCGTCTCCGGAGCCCACCTGTACGGCTTCCCGTCCCGGGACTCCGATCTGGACCTGCGCGGCGCCCATCTGCTGCCCGCCGCGGACCTGGTCGGGCTGCACGAACCGGAGGAGACACGGTCACGGGCGTGGGTGCGGTTCGGCGTCGAGATGGACCTCGTCACCCACGACGTGCGCAAGTTCGTACGGCTGATGCTCCGGCGCAACGGCTATGTGCTGGAGCAGCTGCTCTCGCCCCTGGTCGCGCACACCACCGAGGCGCACCGGGAGCTGACCGCGCTCGTGCCGGGCGTCCTCACCAGCCACCACGCCCACCACTACCGCGGGTTCGCGGTGACCCAGTGGCGGCTGTTCGAGAAGACCGGCGAGCTCAAGCCGCTGCTCTACACGTTCCGCGTGCTGCTCACCGGCATCCACCTGATGCGCAGCGGCGAGGTCCAGGCTCATCTGCCCACGCTCCTGGAGCAGGTGGACGCGCCCGGCTATCTGCCCGAGCTGATATCCGCCAAGGCGGACCGCGAGCACGGCACCGCCGACATCGAGCACGCGCGCGTGGAGGCCGACGTGGAGCGGCTGCACGCCGTGCTCGACGAGGCGCAGGCAGCCTCAGCCCTGCCCGACGCGCCCGGCGCGCACGACGCCCTGCACGATTTCGTGGTCCGCGTCCGGCTGGCAGGCTGAGGCACGGCGGACCCGGTGCAGAAAGCCGGCCACGCGCGCGTGGTCCGGTTCCGGCGGCAGCGTGGTGCGGTGCAGGGCCTCCTCGGCCTCGGCCGCGAGCCGGGCCATCCGCGCCTCGACCTCCGCCCAGGTGACCTCGCCCCGCTTCACGGCCAGCAGCGGCTCGCGGCGGTCGCCCACGTCGAGGCGCAGCTCGCCGGTGCGCAGCAGGTCGCGGGCGCTCATCAGCAGGCGGAGCAGGTGCATCGCGTGCTTCCAGCGCGGAGCGCCCGTCGTACGGACGTCGGCGTCCAGCTTGCGGCGCTGGCCCAGGGCGTAGCGGGTGAAGGTGTCGTAGACCCGCCGGGAGAGGAACGCGCCGCGCAGGGCCAGCAGCTCGCGGCCGGTGTCGTCCACCTGCTCCACCAGCGGGGAGTGCAGGCACTCCAGGATGTTCGGATTGCCGCGCAGCGCCAGCTCGCAGAAGCGCTCGAGCTCCCAGGAGAACCGCTCCTCGCCCGGCCCCTCCACATGCGTCGGCGGCTTCTCGAACCGCCAGAACAGAGGGGTGGGGGCGAGGAAGACGCCCCTGCGGTCGGTGTCACTGGTGTCCGTGGCCAGGCCGAAGGCGCGCGAGCCCATGACACAGGCGTAGATCGTGTGGTCGCGTACCAGGTCCTCGGGCTGCATGCCCGGAGCGTACGCGGGTCGATCACGCCAGACGGATCGATTTTCCCGCCACCTCGATCGTCTTGGCGGGCAGCGGCTTGGTCGCCGGTCCGTGCGCCACCGAGCCGTCGGCGATGTGGAACTTGCTGCCGTGGCAGGGGCAGTCGATCGTGCCGTCCGCCACCCGGTTCAGCGTGCAGCCCTGGTGCGTGCAGATCGCCGAGAAGGCCTTGAAGTCGCCCTTCGTCGGCTGGGTGACCACGACCTTCTGTTCCTTGAAGACCTTTCCGCCGCCCTCCGGGATGTCGCCGGTCTTCGCCAGTTCCTCGCTGCCGGGCGACGTGGAGCTCTCGGTGCCCCCGCTGCCGCTGCCGCAGCCGGCAGCGAGCGCCACCACGCCCGTCGTCACGAGGACCGCGCGCCGCGTCGTGCCGTATGTCATGTCGTCACTCCGAACATCGACAGGAAGAAACCCTTGATTTGCGACATCTTTGCATCAAAGGGGTCAAAGTCGAAGGAAGTGAAGAGCGCGGAGGACGGCTGTCACCGGGCCGGCCTCCCGTCTCAGCGGGCGGGCGCCGCGCGCCCGGCCGGCCGGGTCTGACTACGCTGGACCGACCAAGAGCCGATATGTCAGCAAGGAGCAGCGCCGTGGCGGTACGAGCGGTCCGGGGGGCCGTCCAGCTGGAGCGGGACGAGGCCGGGCACATGGACGAGCAGGTGGGCGCCCTGCTCACCGCGGTGCTGGAGCGGAACGGACTCACCGCCGACGACCTGATCAGCATCTGGTTCACGGCCACCCCCGACCTGCACTGCGATTTCCCGGCGGCCGCCGCCCGCAAGCTCGGCATCGTCGACGTCCCCCTGATCTGCGCCCAGGAACTCGACATCGAGGGCGCCATGCCCCGGGTCGTCCGGGTTCTCGCGCACATCGAGTCGGACAAGCCGCGCGCCGACATCGCCCACGTCTACCTCGGCGCCGCCGCCGCCCTGCGCAAGGACATCGCCCAGTGAGGACCGCACTTGTCATCGGCACCGGACTCATCGGCACCTCCGCCGCGCTCGCCCTGACCCAGCGGGGCGTCGTCGTCCACCTCGACGACCACGACCGCGAGCAGGCCCGTACGGCCGCGGCGCTGGGCGCGGGCACCGACGAGGCCCCCGAGGGCCCGGTGGACCTCGCGATCGTCGCCGCCCCGCCCGCCCATGTGGCCGGCGTCCTCGCCGACGCCATGGCCCGGGGCATGGCGCGCGGATACGTCGACGTGGCCAGCGTCAAGGGCGGCCCGCGCCGCGAGCTGGAGGCCCTGGGCCTCGACCTGTCCGCCTACATCGGCACCCACCCCATGTCCGGCCGGGAGAAGTCCGGCCCGCTGGCCGCGACCGGGGACCTGTTCGAGGGCCGACCCTGGGTGCTCACCCCGACCCGGGACACCGACACCGAGGTGCTGAACCTCGCCCTGGAGCTGGTCTCGCACTGCCGGGCCGTGCCGGTCGTCATGGACGCCGACGCCCACGACCGGGCCGTCGCCCTCGTCTCGCACATGCCCCACCTGGTCTCCAGCATGGTCGCCGCACGCCTGCAGCACGCCGAGGAGGCGGCCGTACGGCTGTGCGGGCAGGGCATCCGGGACGTGACCCGGATCGCCGCCTCCGACCCCGGGATGTGGATCGACATCCTCTCCGCCAACCCCGGCCCCGTCGCCGACCTCCTCTCGGACGTCTCCGCCGACCTGGACGAGACCGTGCGCGCCCTGCGCGCCCTGCAGTCCTCCGACGAGGACAAGCGGCGCGAGGGCGGCCAGGGCATCGAGGACGTCCTGCGGCGCGGGAACGCCGGGCAGGTGCGGGTCCCCGGCAAGCACGGGTCCGCTCCGCGGGTCTACGAGGTGGTGGCGGTGCTGATCGACGACCAGCCCGGACAGCTGGCCAGGATCTTCGCCGACGCGGGACGGGCCGGTGTCAACGTCGAGGACGTCCGCATCGAGCACGCGACGGGCCAGCAGGCCGGTCTCGTCCAGCTCATGGTGGAGCCGAAGGCGGTTCCCCTGCTGACGACGGCGCTGCGGGAGCGGGGCTGGGCGCTGCGACAGTAGACGCCCGCTGCCGCCGTGGCGGGCCGGGTCGGATCGGGCCCGGCACGCACGCGTCCGGACGAGTGACCCGTACCCAGTAACCTTGTGCGGGGCGCTCTCGCTCCCCGCACCCCGCTCACACTGCACCGCACCAGGAAGGTGTCCCCCCGTGGAAAACGGCGCCCCGACCGCCAAGCCCGTGATCGTCGCGATCGACGGTCCCTCCGGCACGGGCAAGTCGAGCACGTCGAAGGCCGTGGCCTCGCAGCTCGGCCTGAGCTACCTGGACACCGGCGCCCAGTACCGGGCGATCACCTGGTGGATGGTGGCCAACAGCATCGACCTCGACGACCCGACCGCGATCGCGGCGGTGGCCGGCAAGCCGGAGATCGTCTCCGGCACCGACCCGTCCGCCCCGACCATCACGGTCGACGGCGTCGACGTGGCCGGCCCGATCCGCACCCAGGAGGTCACCTCCAAGGTCAGCGCGGTCAGCGCCGTCCCCGAGGTGCGCTCCCGGATCACCGAGCTGCAGCGCTCGCTGGCCACCGGCGCGGAGCTGGGCATAGTGGTCGAGGGCCGCGACATCGGTACGACCGTGCTGCCGGACGCCGACCTGAAGATCTTCCTCACCGCCTCCCCCGAGGCCCGCGCGGCCCGCCGCAGCGGCGAGCTGAAGGGCGCGGACATCCACACCACCCGCGAGGCGCTGATCAAGCGGGACGCGGCCGACTCCAGCCGCAAGACCTCGCCGCTCGCCAAGGCCGGCGACGCGGTCGAGGTGGACACCACCGAACTCACCCTCGCCCAGGTCATCGAGTGCGTCGTCACCCTGGTCGAGGAGAAGCGGGCCGGGAAGTGAGCCTTCCGTCCGAGCGGGGCGCCGAGGTCGGGCGGCGCATCGGCGTCGGCCTGATGCACGGGCTGTGGCGGCCGCGCGTGCTCGGCGCCTGGAAGATGCCCGCGACCGGCCCGGCGATCCTCGCCGTGAACCACTCCCACAACATCGACGGCCCGATGGTCATGGGCGTGTCGCCCCGGCCGACGCACTTCCTGATCAAGAAGGAGGCGTTCGTCGGCCCGCTCGGCTCGTTCCTGAGCGGCATCGGCCAGCTGAAGGTCGACCGGACGACCGCCGACCGCACGGCGATCACCGACGCCCTCGGCTTGCTGGACAACGGGGGGGTGCTCGGCATCTTCCCGGAGGGCACCCGGGGCGAGGGCGACTTCGCCTCCCTGCGGGCCGGGCTCGCCTACTTCGCGGTCCGCAGCGGGGCGCCGATCGTGCCCGTGGCCGTGCTGGGAAGTACGGACCGGCCGGGACGTTTGATAAAGGGGCTGCCTCCGCTGCGCTCCCGCGTCGACGTCGTCTTCGGTGACCCGTTCGAGGCCGGTGACGGCAGCGGGCGGCGCACGCGCAGGGCGCTGGACGAGGCGACCGAACGCATCCAGAAGCAGCTCACCAGCCACCTGGAAAACGCCAGGCGCCTGACCGGGCGCTAGGCGACACTTGAGTAGTGGATCAGCCCATGACGGGCCGCTCCACCGATCACCACGATGAACGACGAGGTACGGACTTCATGAACGACCAGATCCAGCCCGACGGCTCGGCCGAGCACGAATACGAGCACGGGGCGCTCGGCGACGCCGAGTACGCGGAGTTCATGGAGCTCGCCACCGAAGAGGGCTTCGACATCGAGGACGTCGAGGGTGCCATCGAGGCGGCGGGCCACGGCCCGCTGCCCGTGCTCGCCGTCGTCGGCCGCCCCAATGTCGGCAAGTCGACCCTGGTGAACCGCATCATCGGCCGCCGCGAGGCCGTCGTGGAGGACAAGCCCGGCGTCACCCGCGACCGCGTCACCTACGAGGCCGAGTGGGCGGGCCGCCGCTTCAAGGTCGTCGACACCGGCGGCTGGGAGCAGGACGTCCTCGGTATCGACGCCTCCGTCGCCGCCCAGGCCGAGTACGCGATCGAGGCGGCCGACGCGGTCGTCTTCGTCGTGGACGCCAAGGTCGGCGCCACCGACACCGACGAGGCGGTTGTACGGCTGCTGCGCAAGGCCGGCAAGCCCGTGGTGCTGGCCGCCAACAAGGTCGACGGCCCGAGCGGCGAGGCCGACGCGGCCTATCTGTGGTCCCTGGGCCTCGGCGAGCCCCACCCCGTCTCGGCCCTGCACGGCCGTGGCACCGGCGACATGCTCGACGCGGTCCTGGACGTCCTGCCGAACGCGCCGGAGCAGTCCTTCGGCACCGCCGTCGGCGGCCCGCGCCGCATCGCGTTGATCGGCCGCCCGAACGTCGGCAAGTCCTCGCTGCTGAACAAGGTGGCCGGCGAGGAGCGCGTCGTCGTCAACGAGCTGGCGGGCACCACCCGCGACCCGGTCGACGAGCTGATCGAACTCGGCGGCGTGACCTGGAAGTTCGTCGACACCGCCGGTATCCGCAAGCGCGTCCACCTCCAGCAGGGCGCCGACTACTACGCCTCCCTGCGCACGGCCGCGGCCGTGGAGAAGGCCGAGGTCGCGGTCGTCCTGATCGACGCGTCCGAGAACATCTCCGTGCAGGACCAGCGGATCATCAGCATGGCCGTCGAGGCGGGCCGTGCGATGGTCATCGCCTACAACAAGTGGGACAACCTCGACGAGGAGCGCCGCTACTACCTGGAGCGGGAGATCGAGACCGAGCTGGGCCAGGTCACCTGGGCACCCCGGGTCAATGTCTCGGCCCGCACCGGCCGCCACATGGAGAAGCTGGTCCCGGCGATCGAGACCGCCCTGGCGGGCTGGGAGACCCGTGTCCCCACGGGCCGTCTGAACGCCTTCCTCGGCGAGCTGGTCTCGGCCCACCCGCACCCCGTCCGGGGCGGCAAGCAGCCGCGCATCCTGTTCGGCACCCAGGCCGGCACCAAGCCCCCGCGGTTCGTCCTCTTCGCCTCCGGCTTCATCGAGGCCGGCTACCGGCGCTTCATCGAGCGCCGCCTGCGCGAGGAGTTCGGTTTTGACGGCACCCCGATCCACATCTCGGTGCGGGTGCGCGAGAAGCGCGGCAGCAAGAAGAAGTAGCAGCCCCATGGCGAAGGGCGGCCCCCGGAACAGGGGCCGCCCTTCGCCGTACGTCACACACCCCGGCGCGGACCAGGTGGCAGCGCCGCCGGAACATAGTGCATCCCGGTGTCCTGGTGGCGCCCCAGGGTGCCGACCCGCTGCCACTGCGACTGCTGATGGCCGCTGCCGTGGCGGGCGCTGTACGCCCCCGCGCTGTAGGCGCTGTAGGTGTTCGACCGGTAGGAGCCGGTGCTGTGCGGGGCGCTCCCGAAGGCGCTGAACCCCAGGTCCTCCTCACCGCTGCGATCACCCGGCAGCGTACGGAAGGTCTTGACCCACTCCGCGTAGAGCGAGTCGTAGATCGGCGTGGCCGATGTCCCACCGGCCCCCTCCTGCCCCGTCCGGGCGGACGGAACAGGGGAGAAGGCGGGCCGGCGGGAAGGGGTGTCATATGCGTGCACGTATGTCCAAACGACCGGAACTTTAAAGAGATGCGGTCGGACACACGGGGGCACGGGACCGGATCAATATGCGGCTCCGCCGCGTGGGAGCGAGAAGCCACGGCGTACCCACTCCCGCACCCGCCAAAGCACCACGGCCCCCCGCTCCTCGGGCGACGCTCCCGGCCCCTCGGGCGACGGCTCCGGGTCCCTCGGGCGACTCTCAGGTCCCCGCGAGAGGAAGCGCCGCCGAGACCAGCTTCCCGCTCGCCGCTGCCTTGTCGAGCGCCTCCCGCAGGAGATCCTCCCGGGGCTGCCGCCCGATGGACCCGACCGGCGCCGCGAACATGAGCACCTGCTGGTGCTTGTTGGCGGCGGCCCGCCAGCTGTCCGTCACCTGCAGCGGCTGATGCGCCTGCCACCAGGCCACCGGCTGCCCACCGTCGGTGCCCGGCTGGAGCACCGCGTGCAGCCGGCCGACCGCAAGCAGCACCGACCAGCCGTGCAGCACCGGCGGAACGGTCACCAGCTCGGTCACCGGCATGAAGCCCTGCTCGATGAGCAGCGGAAGGAAGTCGTCGCCGGCCGAGGTGGATCCGGGGCGCACGACGGGCGCGGTCGGCTCGACGACGAGCGCGGGGTGCAGCTCACCCTCGACCAGCACGAGTCCGCTGGTCACGCCGAGCACGGCCTGCTCGGGCACGACGCTGTGCTGCTCGCCGCCGGCGGCCATGTCCCGGCCGGCCCCGCCGATGGAGCGTACGGCGCCCCGCAGCTGCTCCTCGGTGACCTGGACGACCTGCGAGGGCAGGCAGCTGGCGTGGGCGAAGGCCAGGACGGCGGTCTCGTCGCCGACGAACAGAACGGTGCTGGTGCGCTCCTGCTCGGAGTCGCCCGGGGTGCGGCAGGAGGTGCAGTCGTAACTGCCCGGGGCGTTCTCTCCGGCGAGCAGCCGGTCGGCTTCTTCGTCGCCGATCTCGGCGCGTACGGCGTCACTGACGTCGAGCATGCGCGGCACGGTGGCTCCCTCGGGATGCGGTGCTGGGTCGGCCGGGTGGCTCCCGGCCCCTGAGCCCCGGGGTTCCGGGCTCATGAAGAAGACAACGGACGTCCTGTGGTGGGGGTCACGCTCCGGGGAGAACGGAATCGAACCATCCACCGCACAGGGTCACCTTCGGTACGGAATTGGCCACTCACTGTCAACTCTGCGCGCAGTCAAGGAACTTGGATGGGTGAAGTGGGTCACAGATCGCTTCAGCGGGTGGTCGAAAAATCGTGAAATCAGCGCATGAAACGGCTGGCCGAAAATTGACGATACCCGTGGTAACGGCGAACTGGCCTGGAATGACAAGGAGTTGGTTGATATCGGCCGCCTCACCTCCCTACATTCCTCCGCCGTGTGCAACGAGCACCGCTCGGGTACGTCCGCCGGCCGGCACCAGGCAGAGCACGACCACAGCAACGGCCGTGGCGGACGGGGCGGGCGCGAGGAACCGCGGTCCTGCGCGGCCAGACGCGCTCCGCCCTGGGGGAGCCCGGGTTCGTGGAGAGGGAATTACATGTCCGAGTGTGCCGATACCACCCGCAACACCGCTCGTCACGACAGCGCCCGCAAGGGCCGTACGACGGCCGCCCTCGCCGGGGCGGCGCTGCTGGCCCCGCTGGGGCTGCTGGCCGCGACCGGCAACGCCGCAGCGGCGGACAACGGAGTGTGGGACCGCATCGCCCAGTGCGAGAGCGGCGGCAACTGGCACATCAACACCGGCAACGGCTACTACGGCGGGCTCCAGTTCTCCGCCGGCACCTGGCGCGCGTACGGCGGCACCGCCTACGCCCCGACGGCCGACCAGGCCTCCAGGAGCGCGCAGATCGCCGTCGCCACCCAGGTCCAGCGCGCCCAGGGCTGGGGCGCCTGGCCGGTCTGTTCGGCCCGGGCCGGAGCCTCCGGCACAGCGCCGGCGGCCGCCTCCTCGGGTACGGCCGCCGCGAAGGGCAGCGTGACGACGAAGTCCGCACCGGCGAAGACGCCGGAGCGCCCGGCGGGCCACAGCGACCGCAGCGCGTCCCGCGGCGACTACACCGTCCGCGAGGGCGACACCCTGAGCACCATCGCCGCCCGGCACGGGACCAGCTGGCAGCGGCTCTACGCCGCCAACAAGAAGGTCATCGGCGATGACCCCGACCTGATCGTGCCCGGCCAGCGCCTCGCCCTCTGAACCGGCGACCGCGCCGGTCACCTGATGGGCAGCCGCTGTCCCGATGAGGACAGCGGCTGTCCGCATCGGCTGGCAGACTCGGCCCCATGTTGGAGACCTCGGCACGACTGCTGCGTCTGCTCTCGCTGCTCCAGGCCCACCGCGAGTGGTCCGGCGCCGAACTCGCCGACCGGCTCGGCGTCACCCCGCGCACGGTCCGCCGGGATGTGGACCGGCTGCGCGAGCTGGGCTACCCGGTCAACGCGAGCCCCGGCACCGGAGGCGGCTACCAGCTCGGCGCGGGAGCCGAGCTGCCCCCGCTGCTGCTGGACGACGACGAGGCCGTCGCGGTCGCCGTCGGGCTGCGCACCGCCGCCGGACAGGGCATCGAGGGCATCGGCGAGACCTCCGTACGCGCCCTCGCCAAGCTGGAGCAGGTGCTGCCGGACCGGCTGCGCCGCCGGGTGGGAGCCCTCAACGACTTCACCGTGCCGATGCTGCGCACCGGTCCGCCCGCATCCCCCGTCGACCCGGCCCTGCTCACCGAACTCGCCCATCTGTGCCGGGACGCCGAGCGGCTGCGCTTCGAGTACCACAGCCACGAGGGCGCCGCGAGCCGCCGTACCGTCGAACCGCACCGCCTGGTGTGCACCGAGCGGCGCTGGTATCTGGTCGCCTGGGACATGGACCGGGAGGACTGGCGGACCTTCCGCGTCGACCGCATCACGCCGAGGCCGCCGCACGGCCCGCGCTTCACCCCGCGCGAGCCACCCGCCGAGGATCTCGCCGCCTATGTGTCCAAGGGCGTCTCCACGAGCGCGTACGCCACGCACTCCACCGTCCGGCTGCTGGTGCCGCTGCACGAGGCCGTCGAGCGGATCTCACCGTCCGCGGGGATGCTGGAGGCCGACGGCGAGGACGCCTGCATCCTGCGCAGCGGTGCGCCGACCCTGGAGGTGATGGTCATTCACATCATGATGACGGGCTTCCCCTTCGAGGTCCTGGAACCCGTCGAGCTGAACGAGATGATCAGGACGGTTCGTGACCGGCTCGATGCCGCGCTGGCCCGTGGTGCCTCGTCATGACGCCCGGCGGACGGGTGCTCCGGCGGGCGGCGTACGGCGGTTGTGTGCTCGATCCGTGAAATTCCTATGCGGTGTCAGCTCGCCCGGCATGGCGCCGGATTCCGCGGGGAATCGCCCCGCGGGCCCGCTCCGATCCGCACCGCGGCGTATTCCGTCGGGCAATTCGAAGAGGCTCTCCGACGCGCGGGAATTCTGTTCGATTACTCCCGTGAGCGGTACGGAAACCCCCGTACGTGTGATGGAGTTCGGCGGAAACGAGTGTCGGGAACCTGTGACAGAAGTGTGACCGGCGAGGGACCAGGGGCGTGGGCCGAGGGTTCCGGCTTCCGTCACCGCGCGATGCGGCCTAGCGTGGCCGCATGGCACCGATTCCCACTCCGCCAGCGGAGCCCCAGGACAGTCCGGAAGGGTACGTCGGCCTCGACGCGGCCAGCGCCGTGCGGCTCGCCCGGGAGCGCGGATGGTCGACGGTACGGTCGCTGCCGCCGGGCGCGATCATCACCATGGAGTACCGGGTGGGCAGGCTCAACTTCGAGGTGCAGGGCGGTCGGGTGGCCCGCGCCTGGAAGGGCTGACCCGCCCTCCGCCGCCCCCGCTACGACGACGGCCCCGCTCCCGGCAAGGGGGAGCGGGGCCGTCGTCGTAGCGGGGGCGGCCTGTGCATACCGGACCCCGCTGCCGTGATGGAGCGTCAGCCTCCCGTCAGCGGACGGGCCTGCTGGGTGGTGCCGCGCGGGAGGCGGTCGGCGTGCGGCGGACGGCGGCTGCCCACCGGGGTGACCGGCGTGCGCTCCGAACGGGCCGTGTGCGGACTCGGTGCCCGATGGGCCGAGGCCCGGGAGCCGCGCGCCGACGACACCGGCTCGCGCGCCGGAACGGACTCGGCGGCCGCGGTGCGCGGCTTGAGCACCACCGGCCTGACCGGGACGGCCGGCACGGGCACCGTACCGCCGCGGCGGGCGCGCCAAAGGTCGCGCAGGTCGAAGAGTGCGGTCTCGGCCTTGGTGATCAGCGGCTCGAACCAGGGCAGGGCGAGCAGGATCAGCAGGCCGGCGGCCCAGCCCAGCAACACGTCGCTCAGCCAGTGCGTACCGAGGTAGACGGTGGTGAGGCCGACGCCGAGCGACGTGACCGCGGAGAGCGCGGACAGCCAGCGGCGCGCTCTGGGGGAGGAGGCCAGATACGCCAGGATTCCCCAGGTCACCACCGCGTTGGCGGTGTGGCCGCTGGGGAATATATCGCCGCCCAGACCCATCTCGCTGGAGCCGATCACGGTCGCGTAGTGCGGACCGAGCCGCCCCATGCCGAGCTTGGCGGCGCCGACCGTGATGTTCAGCAGCAGCAGCGAGGTGGCCAGGGTCAGCAGGGGGCGAAGGGTGTGCTGCCGCCAGGAGCGCCAGCCGAGCCAGGCCGCGACCATCACGGCGGTGGGGCCGCGCTGGCCGAGCACCACGTAGTAGTCGAGGAAGGCGTGGATCTCCGGCCACTGCTGGTACGGCCGGAAGAACATGACCTGCCAGTCGAGCCGGACCAGCCAGGAGGTGATCACCACGGCCCACACGATCGCCAGGTAAAAGGCGAGGGTCGCGGTGAACAGCACGACCCGGTGCCGGCTCATCCGCGGCACATCGATGTGAGCCGGCCGTTCCGGCTCACGGTCCAGCCTGGCGAACACCCGGTCCAGACTCCGGGTGAGGTTTCGTTCGGTACGCACCCAATGGACGTTACAGCGAGTGAGCTCTCATCCCGGTCGAATCAGCGGCTTTGTGATGACGATGTGATGTGGGAAACCTCTCAGGGGTGATCCGAATTCCTTGGATTCCGCAATCCTGTGACCCCGCTTCCTGCAATTCCTTTGATCGGGTTGCGGGCGCGGTTTTATGGTGCTTATGAATTCGTTCACCGAATCATGGGGTGGAATTCAGGGAGTGCTCACCGGCACGGCCGAGTCGATCATGGGGGACCGGAGCCGTTCAGCCAGAAGGCCCCGTACACCGCAGTGGCCACCGCCACACCCGCCGTGACCAGCGCCGCTCGCGACGTCCGCAGCCGGGCCAGGGCGCGGGCGAGCGGGAACAGCACCGGGAAGGCCGGCATCAGCAGCCGTGGCTTCGAACCGAAGTAGCTCGATGCGCACAGGGCGAGGGCCAGCACGACCCCCGTGTACACCAGCAGCGCAACGGGCTGGCGCTGGCGCACACCGGTCACGTAGAGCCAGATCAGCAGGGCCACGCCGATGACCAGACCCGCCCCGGCGAGGGCCGACGGAAATGACGTGAACTTGTCGGCGACGAAGGCGGCGAAGGCGTACCCGCCGTCGAACCCGTTCCGCCATCCGGCCTGCACATCGAGATACCCGAGCAGACCCTTCCCGGTGCGGTGGCCGACCCAGAGGACATAGCCGGCGGCTCCCAGGGGAGCGAGAAGCATGCCGAGGGCGCGCCGCCGGGCAGGGGCATCGGCAGTGAGAGAGGGGGCGCGTGTCGTGTCGCGCGCGCCCTCCGGTGAAGAAGGGGCGCATGTTGTCTCATGCGAGCCGTTCCCGTTCGCGATGTGCCCGGCGTGCGCATCGTGCGCCGGAGCCGGGGCGTGCTCGCCGTTGTGTGCGCCGTGCATGCCCCGCGCGCTTCGGTTTCGCACGAAGGAGATCACGCCTGCCACCCACACCGCCGCGACCACCGCGAGCCCCACCGGCCGGGTCAGCCCGGCCAGCGCCGCCAGCACGCCCGCGCTCACCCACCGGCCGGTCAGCACCGCGTACAGCGACCACGCGGCCAGCGCCGTGAACAAGGACTCGCTGTACGCCATCGACTGCACGATCCCGACGGGCAGCACCGCCCACAGCAGCACCGCGCAGATGCCCACCCGCGGGCCGTACACCCACTCCGCGACCGCGAAGATCCCGCAGGCGGCGGCGAGCGAGGCGAGCAGGGCGACGACGAGGCCGGCGTCCGCGTACGACAGCGGCGTGACCGCGTGCAGCAGCCGCTCCAGCCAGGGCAGCAGCGGGAAGAACGCCAGGTTGGAGTGGATGTCGCCGTTCGGCAGCCGCACCTCGTAGCCGTAGCCCAGCTCGGCGACCCGCGTGTACCAGAGGGAGTCCCAGCGCGCGGTCAGCAGGGTGTACGGGCTCTTGCCGCGCGCGGCGCTCCACACGGCCAGCGCGACCAGGCTCAGGGCGCGGACGGCCGCGTACCCGAACAGGGCCGGCGCCGCCCGGCGCAGGAGGGGGGCGCACGGTGGGGACATGCGCGTTTCAAGGTCGGTCACGGGCTCGATTATCGACCGGACGGGGAACCGGACCGCCCGCCGGGGCGTGGTCGGCAGCGGGCAGGGTGGCGTACGCCACACGGGTTCGGTCCTGCGTGTGAGAGGTCCGCCACGCGTCCCCGTGGCGAACTCGCGTACGCTGACGAGTCACCCGCGTGGGTTTGCGCGGGCCGGAGACCCCGCTCCTCTCCGGCCGTACGACGGGGAGTCCCCACCCCGCCGATCCGCTGCACGCGAGGGACCATCTGGGAGGTACGTGCATGTCCGTGACGACCACGGCTGCCGCACGGCCGCGCCGTCGGGCGGCCGGAGCCGGTGCCAACCGCTGGGTCGTCCTCGTCGTTCTCTGTGTCAGCCTGCTGCTGGTCGCCGTCGACGCGACCGTGCTGCATGTGGCGGTCCCCGCCGTCACCGAGGACCTCAGGCCCGGCGCCATGGAGCTGCTCTGGATCGTCGACGTCTACCCGCTGGTCTGCGCCTCGCTGCTGATCCTGTTCGGCACGCTGGGCGACCGCGTCGGCCGCAGACGCATCCTGCTTCTCGGCTACGCCCTCTTCGGTGTCGCCTCCGCTCTGGCCGCCTTCGCGCACACCGCGGAGACACTGATCCTCGCGCGGGCGCTGCTCGGCGTCGGCGGCGCGATGATCATGCCCGCGACGCTGTCGATCCTCCGCCAGGTCTTCCCCGCCCGGCGCGAGCGCGCGCTGGCCATCGGCATCTGGAGCGCGGTCGCGGCCGTCGGCGCGGCGGTCGGGCCGCTGCTCGGCGGCTTCCTGCTGGAGCACTTCTGGTGGGGTGCGGTCTTCCTGGTCAACATCCCGCTGATGCTTGTCAGCCTGCCGGTCGGACGGATGCTGCTGCCCGAGTCGCGCGGTGACGGCGACGGGCCGTGGGACGTGATCGGCGCGCTGATGGCGGCGCTCGGCCTGTTCGGTGTCGTGCTGGGAGTGAAGCGGCTCGGCGGCGGTGAGCCGGTGATGAGCCCGTTCACCGTGGTGCCGCTGCTGGCGGGCGCGGCGCTGCTCTTCTTCTTCGTACGGCGGCAGGGTCGGCGCCCGCATCCGCTGGTGGACCTGCGGATGTTCCGGCGGCCGGCGTTCAGCACCTCGGTGGGCTGCATCGTGCTGGCGATGCTCGCGCTGGTGGGCCTGGAGCTGATCGCGGCGCAGTATCTGCAGCTGGTGCTCGGCCTGTCGCCGCTGGAGACGGGCCTCAGGCTGCTGCCGCTGACCATCGCGGCGATGGCGGCGGGCCTCGCGGGCGCACGCATGCTGCGCCGCTTCGGACCGCGCCGGATGGTGTGCTTCGGCTTCTGCCTCACCGCGGCGGCGGTCGTGACGCTGACGGCGATGGGCGGGACCGACGACGCGGGCCTGCTGCTGTTCGGCTTCGTGCTGCTCGGGTTCGGCCTGGAGACGACCCTGTTCGGGGCGTACGAGTCGATGCTGAGCGAGGCCCCGGCCGAGCAGGCCGGCGGGGCCGCGGCGATCGGCGAGACGTCGTACCAGCTGGGGGCCGGGATCGGGATCGCGCTGCTCGGCAGCGTGATGAACGCGGCGTACGCGCCCGGTCTGCAAACCGTGCCGGGCGTTCCCTCGCACGCGTCGGACGCCGCCGGTCACTCGCTGGGCGAGGCCTATGAGGTCGCCGGCCGCCTGGGCGGGTCCGCCGGTGCGGCGCTGCGCCACGCGGCGCGGGACTCCTTCGTGCACGGGCTGCATGTGACGTTGCTGGTGAGCGCGGGCCTGTTGCTGATGGGCGCGGTGATGGCGCTGCGGCTGCCCCGGGTCATGCAGTGCGGGGAGATCGAGGACGGGGCCGCCGAGGTGGGCCTGCCGTCCCCGCGGGAGGCCGAGAAGCCGAGGGTGTCGGCCCTGACCCCCGCTCTGGACGTGCGGGACACTGCACCGTAACGTCGGCGGCAGAGTCGTAACTAGCGTTGCTAGTTTTTACTGTGCCCCAGTGTGCCGGAGGGTGTTCCATGTCCGCGAAGTTGCCCCCGTTCGATGCCGCCGATCCGCTCGGGATCGACGACCTCCTGGAACCGGAGGACCTGGCCGTTCGGGACACCGTCCGCAGCTGGGCCGCCGACCGGGTGCTGCCGTTCGTCGCCGACTGGTACGAGAAGGGCGAGCTGCCCGGTATCAGGGATCTCGCGCGCGAACTCGGCGGTATCGGCGCCCTCGGCATGTCGCTCACCGGGTACGGGTGTGCGGGCGCCACGGCCGTGCAGTACGGCCTCGCCTGTCTGGAGCTGGAGGCCGCCGACTCGGGCATCCGCTCCCTGGTCTCCGTCCAGGGCTCGCTCGCGATGTACGCGATCCACCGGTTCGGCAGCGAGGAGCAGAAGCAGGAGTGGCTGCCCCGCATGGCCGCAGGCGAGGTGATCGGCTGCTTCGGGCTCACCGAGCCCGACCACGGCTCCGACCCCGCCTCCATGCGCACCCACGCCAAGCGCGACGGCGACGACTGGGTGCTCAACGGCCGCAAGATGTGGATCACCAACGGGTCCGTGGCCGGGGTGGCCGTCGTCTGGGCGCAGACCGAGGACGGGATCCGCGGGTTCGTCGTACCGACCGACCGCCCCGGCTTCTCCGCTCCCGAGATCAAGCACAAGTGGTCCCTGCGCGCCTCCGTGACCAGCGAACTGGTCATGGACGACGTACGGCTGCCCGCAAGCGCCGTACTCCCCGAGGGCACCGGTCTGCGCGGACCGCTCAGCTGTCTCTCGCACGCCCGCTACGGCATCGTCTGGGGTGCGATGGGCGCGGCGCGCAGCAGCTTCGAGGCGGCCCTGGAGTACGCGAAGACGCGGGAGCAGTTCGGGCGGCCCATCGGCGGCTTCCAGCTCACCCAGGCCAAGCTCGCCGACATGGCGGTCGAACTGCACAAGGGAATCCTGCTCGCCCACCATCTGGGGCGGCGGATGGACGCCGGCCGTCTGCGTGCCGAGCAGGTCAGCTTCGGCAAGCTCAACAACGTCCGCGAGGCCATCGAGATCTGCCGCACGGCGCGGACGATCCTCGGCGCCAACGGGATCTCCCTCGAGTACCCCGTGATGCGGCACGCGACCAACCTCGAGTCGGTGCTCACCTACGAGGGCACCGTCGAGATGCACCAGCTGGTGCTGGGCAAGGCGCTCACCGGGCTCGACGCCTTCCGGTGAGCACCCGAGGGGGCAGGGCCGGTGAGCGGCCCTGCCTCAGCTCTGGTTGAAGAAGCCGTCGTCGCGACGTGCCGCAGGCTCGCCGCTGACGATCTCCGTGTTCGCGGGCGTCAGCAGGAAGACCCGGTTCGCGACCCGCTCGATCGTGCCCCGCAGGCCGAAGGTCAGTCCGGCGGCGAAGTCCACCACGCGCTTGGCGTCGGCGGGCTCCATCGCCGTGAGGTTCACGATGACTGGGACACCGTCCCGGAACAGCTCGCCGAGGGCGCGGGCGTCCCGGAAACTGTCCGGGGTGACCGTGCCGATCCGGCGCCCCTTCTCCTCGGCCGTGTCCGTGGCCACCTTCACCCGGGGGTCCGTGACCCAGGCGTCCCCGGGCTCGGTGCCCTCGGAGTAGTCGTCGTCGTAGTAACGCTCGTCATCGTTGTCGTCGACGAGGCCGAGCCACGCACTCGCCTTGCGTACCGATCCCATGGACGCCTCCTCTCACAGCGGTCCTTCTGCTTTCCGCATCCCTATGGTCATCCATGATGCGGACGGCGCGCCAAGTGGATAGACGCCGCGCGGGGGGTTTGTGACGGTACTGGTGCACAGCCGATCCGTCGAGAGTCCTTGTGCCCCAAGGGTCCTGCCTCATACGGCTGCTGACTGTGAGTGAAATATGATTGTCGTCGGCGGATGGGTGATGCGCGGTGCGTCCGGGTGAACGCAAGGGCTGATACGAGCCGACAGTAGGTCGATACGATGCCGCAGCTCAACGTCGCAGCTCACCACGGGGGATCATCGTGTTCGGAATAGTCAGGCCCTGCGGCCACCGGCTCGGGGAGAATCTCAGGACCCAGTGGATGGCACACTTGTGCGGGCTGTGTCTGGCGCTGCGCCGGGATCACGGACAGCTCGCCCGCGTCGTGACGAACTACGACGGACTGCTCATCTCCGTGCTGACAGAGGCTCAGGCGGGGGCGGTGAACGGATCCCGGCGGACGGCCGGGCCGTGTGCGCTGCGCGGGATGCGGACCGCGTCCGTCGCGCAGGGCGAGGGCGCGCGGCTCGCCGCCGCGGTCTCGCTGGTGCTCGCCTCCGCCAAGGTGCGCGACCATGTCGCCGACCGGGACGGGCTGCTGGCGCACAGGCCGGTGGCGCGCGCGGCGCGCCGGGTCGCCGCGAGCTGGGGACGGGCCGGGGCGCACAGCGGCTCGGCGGTCGGGTTCGACACTGGCGTCCTCGTCGACGCCGTCGACCGGCAGGTCGGCATCGAGGCCCTGGCCGGGCCCGGCACACCGATCCTGACGGTCACCGAGCCGACCGAGACCGCCACCGCGGCCGCCTTCGCGCACACCGCGGTGCTCGCCGGGCGGCCGGGCAACGCCGAACCGCTCGCCGAGGCCGGCCGCCTCTTCGGGCGGCTCGCGCACCTGCTGGACGCCGTCGAGGACAGGGAAGCCGATGCCCGCTCGGGCTCCTGGAACCCGCTCACCGTCACCGGCACCTCCCTGACCGAGGCGCGTCGGCTCGCCGAGGACGCACTGCACGGCATCCGGCTCGCCCTGCGGGAGGCGGAGTTCGCCGACGGCAGGCTCGCCCATCTGCTGCTCGTACACGAACTGGGGCGCTCGGTGGACCGGGCGTTCGGCACGGTGCCGACGTGTGCCGCGCATCAGCCGGGGCCGGGGCCGGGTCCGTACGCCCCGCTGCCTCCGTACGGCGAGAAGCCCAGGGTTCCGCGCGGGTTCTGGGCGGGCTGCGGGGCGTTTCTGGCGCTGTGCTGCACCTGCAAGATGTGCTGCGCCGAGGAGTACGAGGGGCCCTGGTCCCGGAAGAAGCGCAACGGCTGCTGCCAGTACTGCGACTGCTCCTGCCCGGGCGGCTGCGGCTGTGACGGTTGCTGCTGTGACGGCTGCGACTGCTGCTGTCCGTGCGACGGCTGCTAGTTCTTCAGTTCTGGTGGGGAGATCCGGGACTTGGTGATCGCCGAGCCCGTCGTCCCCCACTTCTTCAGGATCCTGTCGTACGTGCCGTCGGCGATCAGCTCGTTCACCGCTGCCTGGAAGGCCGGGGCCAGACCGGTCCCCTTCTTGAAGGCGAAGCCGACATCCAGGCGGTGGTACTCGTTGAGGAATTTCACGCCCTGCTGGTGGGCGACCGCGTAGCGCAGGCCGTTGATCGTGGACATCACGACGTCGCTGCGGCCCTGTTGCACCGAGGACCAGATCGCGCCCTGCTCGGAGTACGTCTGTACCCGGTACGCCTTCCTGCCCGCGTCGGTGCACACGTGCGCGTTCTCCTCCAGTGTGGCCTCGAAGGTGGTGCCCGCGCCGGTGGCGATGTAGAGCCCGCACAGCTGCCTCAGATCGGTGATCCGGGTCAGCTTGCTGTCCTTGCGGGTGGCGAATGCCTGGCCGTCGTTGATGTAGGTGACGAAGTCGATCGTCCGGCGACGCTCGTCGGTGACACCGAAGTTGCTCGCTCCGGCGTCGTACTTTCCGCTGTCCAGGGCCGGCAGGATCGCCTCGAAGCTCGCCTGCTCCACCCTGAGCCTGACGCCGAGCACCTTGGCGACCGCCTTGGTGAAGTCGACGTCCTGGCCGGTCAGGGTCGTGCCGTCGGACAGATAGGTGGTGCCGGGCGGGGTGCCGCCGACGCTGACCGCCACGGTGAGGCTCGTGACGCCCGCCGGCAGCAGCTTCGCGGCCGCGTCGTGCTTCCTGACGGCGGAGACGACGTCCGTGGTCGGGACCCCGCCGGACCCGCCGGCGGCACCCGTCCCCGCCTGCCCGGCGGAGCCCGACCCGCAGGCGGTGAGCAGCAGAGCGGCCGAAGTGATCACGGCAAAGGGAAGAAAGAGGCGATAGTGGACATGGGTGGGCGTACGCATCGGGCAGCGGTCTCCTGAGAGCAGGCAGGCGGGAGGGAGCGCGAGGGGAGGGGCGCGTGTGAAGGCGAGGGAGGAAGAGAAGAAGGGAGAACGCGTCGGCCCGCTCGGGGCGGGCGCGCAGGGGGTCAGCTCAACAGGACGAGGACCACACGCGACCGAAGTCGATGTGGGAGCGGGTGACCAGCCACTGCTGCGGATGCATGGGCCAAGTGGAACAGGCATCCGATTCCCCGTCAACTGACTTGAGACGTAAGGCTCACAGTGTGGACGGGCTTGACAGTGCACCGAAACGCCCGCGTACTCTCGATGGACGGCCCTGCTGAGGGGCTCGGCCGTGTCCGCGCCGCGTTGCGCGCCTGTGTGAAGGCACCACCGTGTTCGACCTTCCCCCACTCTCGGCTTCGCCCCGGCGGGGGACCCACCACGGAGCCTTCGCATGTCATCCGACACCCTCGCCCAAGTCCCCGCCGCCGCCCAGGCACCCGAGCCCGCGGACGCCCTGAGAATCGTTCCGCAGCGCCGTCTCGGCCAGTGGACGGCCGCCGTCGCCGTCCTGGTCCTGCTCGGGCTCGCTGTCACCTCGGTCCTGCGCAACGAGGCGTTCCGGTGGACCGTCGTCGCCGACTACTTCACCTCCGACTCCGTCCTGCGCGGACTGTGGCTCACCCTGTGGCTGACCGCGGTCGTGATGGTCCTCGGCTTCGCCCTCGGCACCCTGCTCGCCGCCTTCCGGCTGTCCGCCAACCCGGTGCTGCGGGCGGTCGGCTGGGGGTACGTCTGGCTGTTCCGGTCGATCCCGGTCCTGGTGCAGCTGCTGCTGTGGTTCAACATCGGGGCGCTGTACCCGCAGGTCCTCGGGGTGAAGACGGTCGATCTGCTGAGCCCGGTCGCCGTGGCGATCATCGGTCTCACCCTGCACGAGGCCGCCTACGCCGCCGAGGTCGTCAGGGGCGGCATCCTCTCCGTCGACCACGGGCAGATCCAGGCCGCCCGGGCACTCGGCCTGAGCCGGTGGCGGCGATGGCGGCGGATCGTGCTGCCGCAGGCCATGCGCTCCATCGTGCCGCCCGCCGGGAACATGCTGATCGGCACCCTCAAAGGCACCTCCATCGTCAGCGTCATCGCCGT
Organism: Streptomyces sp. NPDC101151; assembly: GCF_044768335.1. Taxonomy (NCBI): domain Bacteria; kingdom Bacillati; phylum Actinomycetota; class Actinomycetes; order Kitasatosporales; family Streptomycetaceae; genus Streptomyces; species Streptomyces sp. NPDC101151. Next base: position 53,689 of record NZ_JBIWPP010000022.1, read on the forward strand.
CAACGACCTGCTGTTCTCGGCGCAGTTGATCTACCACCGCACCTACCAGGTCATCCCGCTGCTGATGGTCGCCACCCTCTGGTACACCCTCGTCACCTCGGTGCTCGGCGTCGGCCAGTACTGCCTCGAGAAGCACTATGCGCGCGGGACGGAGTCCGCCCGATGAGGCCGCAGCTGGTGATCGTGGGAGCCGGGCCGCGGGGTGCCGGACTGCTCGAACGCATCGCCGCCAACGCGCCCGGGCTGTACGCCGGTTCGGACCTCGACATCCATCTGGTCGACCCCCATCCGCCGGGCGGCGGACGCATCTGGCGCGCGGCGCAGTCGCCCCTGCTGTGGATGAACTCGCACGCCGAGGACGTCACCATGTTCACCGACGAGACGGTGCGGATGGCCGGCCCGGTGCGCGAGGGTCCCACCCTGCACGAGTGGGCCGGCCTGGCCGGACGCACCTTCGCCGACCGCCGGATCCAGGGCCGCTATCTGCGCTGGGTCTACGAGCGGGCCGTCGCCGAGCTGCCCCCCGGCGTCACGGTCCACCACCATCCACGGCGTGCCCTGCGGGTCGGCGGCCCGCGCGAGGGGCGCCAGCAGGTGTGGCTGGAGGGCCGCCCCCGCCCCCTGCTCGCCGACCTGGTCGTCCTCGCCCTCGGCCATCTCGACTCCGAACCCGACGACGACCAGGCCGAGTTGGCCGCGTACGCCGACGAGCACGGCCTGATTCACCTGCCGCCCGCCTTCACCGCCGACAGCGACCTGTCTCCGCTGAAGGCCGGCGAACCCGTCCTCGTACGCGGCTTCGGGCTGGCCTTCGTCGACCTGATGGTGCTGCTCACCGAGGGGCGGGGCGGGCGCCACGAGGGTGACACCTACGTTCCCTCGGGGCGGGAGCCGGTGCTGTACGTCGGCTCGCGGCGCGGAGTGCCGTACCACTCGAAGATCGGCTACGACTGGACCGGCGACCGGCCGCCGCTGCCCCGTTTCTTCGGTCCCGCCGAGGTCGAGGCGCTGTCGGCCGGGCCGGGAGGCTTCGACTTCCGGCGCGATGTGTGGCCGCTGGTGGAGAAGGAGCTGGGCTTCGCCCACTACCACCGGCTGTTCACCGCCCACGCCGGACGAACGGCGATGGCCTGGGCCGACTTCGAGGAGAAGTACGCGGCCGCCGCCGACCCCGCCGGGATCCGGGCGCTCGTCGCCGCCGCCGTGCCGGACCCGGCCGACCGCCTCGACCTCACCGCGCTCGACCACCCGCTCGACGGGATGCGCTACGCCTCGCACGAGGAGTTCCAGGAGGGTATGCGGGGCCGTGTCGAGGGCGACCTGAGCCGTCGGCACGACCCGGAGCACAGTGCCGACCTGGGCGTCTTCCTCGGATTGCTGTCCGTCTACGGGCAGCTGGTGCGGCTCGGCGACCTCGGTCCCTGGTGGCACGGCTTCTTCAGCCGCCTGGCGTCCGGACCCCCGGGGCCCCGGCTGCGGCAGATCCTCGCCCTGTCCCGGGCCGGCCTCCTGCGGTTCATCGGCGCCGACATGACCGTCACCGCCGAGGACGGCGTGTTCCGGGCGGCCAGTCCCACCGTGCCGGGGTTCTCCGCCGAGGCGCGGGCGCTGGTCGAGGCCCGGCTGCCCGAGCCGACCGTGGCGCGGGCCCGCGACACCCTGCTGCGCGAGCTGCACGCCGACGGAGCCGCCGAGACCCCCGACGGGCTGCTGCGCGTCGACCCCGCCGACGGCCGGATCCTCGACGCGGCCGGACGACCGCATCCGCGGCGCTTCGCGCTCGGCCCGTTCACCGACGGCCGCACCCCCGGCGCCTTCACCCGGCCGCGCACCGGCGGGCCCGCGTTCCGGCAGAACGACGCCACCGCCCGGGCCGCGCTGGCCTTCCTGCGGGGCCGGGCAGGCAGAGCCGCCGCCTGAGCCGCCCCCACCACGTCCACCGAGAAGGAACCCACACCATGACCGTCATGGTCGACATCAGGTCGGTGCACAAGAGCTTCGGCCCGCTCGACGTCCTCAAGGGCATCGACCTCCAGGTGCGCGCCGGTGAGGTCGCCGTCGTGCTCGGCCCCTCCGGCTCCGGCAAGTCGACGCTGCTGCGCACCGTCAACCATCTGGAGAAGGTGGACAAGGGGACGATCAGCGTCGACGGCACACTGATCGGCTACCGGCGCGCCGGCGACAGCCTGTACGAGCTGCCCGAGCGCGAGGTGCTCAGACAGCGCACCCGGATCGGCTTCGTCTTCCAGAACTTCAACCTCTTCCCGCACCTCACCGTCCTCGACAACGTCATCGAGGCACCGGTGTCCGCACTGAAACGGCCGCGGAAGGACGCGGTGGAGCGGGCACGCCGGCTGCTGGAGCGGGTGGGGCTCGCCGACAAGGCCGACGCCTACCCCCGGCAGTTGTCCGGCGGCCAGCAGCAGCGGGTGGCGATCGCCCGGGCGCTCGCGCTGGAGCCGAAGCTGCTGCTGTTCGACGAGCCCACCTCGGCGCTCGATCCCGAGCTGGTCGGTGAAGTCCTGGACGTCATACGGGACCTGGCGCGCCAGGGGACGACGATGATCGTCGTCACGCATGAGATCGCCTTCGCCCGCGAGGTCGCCGACACGGTGGTGTTCATGGCCGACGGGAGGATCGTCGAGCAGGGGACACCGGGCGAGGTGCTGGGCGCTCCGCGGGAGAAGCGGACGAGGGCGTTCCTGGCGAAGGTGCTGTGAGTGGGAAAGGCGCGGAAACAGGGAGCGTCGACGTGAGCGCGCGGTACGGGCGCGGGCTGTTGCATCTTGCCGCTGCCATCGATCAGCCGGGATCTCCCGACGCCGCCTCCTACGTCGAGCCGGCACAGCTCGCCGAGCGCGGTGGGCTGGACTTCGTGACGCTGGACGACTCCTTCGCGGGCCCGGGGCCCGACGCGCTCGCCGTGCTGTCCCGTGTGGCACCCGCCACCCGGCGGATCGGGCTGGTCCCGACCGTCACCACCACGCACACCGAGCCCTTCCGTGTCCAGGCCGCCGTCGCCACCCTCGACCGGGTCGGCCTCGACCGGGTCGGCCACGGCCGGGTCGGCTGGCGGATCGACGTGTCCACCGCCGAGGGCGAGGCACGCTTCTTCGGCCGCGGACACGCGGCCTCCGCCGCCGTGCTGTGGCCGGAGGCGGACGAAGCCGCCGACGCGGCCGCGCGGTCGTGGGACGGCCGGGAGGACGGCGCGGAGACGGCCCGGCCCCCGTGGAGCCACCCCGTCCGCGTGGTCGACGCCACCGAGGAACCGGCCCGGACCGTCGCGGCCCGGTACGCCGACGTGGCCCTGGTCCGCGCCGCCGACCCCGCACAGGCCGCCGCCGTACGCGGTCGACTGCACGAGCAGGCCGCCGAGTCCGGCAGGAGCCCGGACACCCTGCGGGTCCTGGTGAGCCTGCTCGTCGACCTCGGCGACGGCGAGCACGCGGCCGAGCGCGGGCACGGCGGGGGAGGGCCCCGGCCCACCGCACGGGGTCCGCTGTACCGTGGCGGCCCGGTGGACCTCGCGGAGCTGATCGCCCGCTGGCACGCGGAGGACGTCACCGACGGCTTCCACCTCATCCCCGTCGAGCCGCGCCGTGACCTGGAGCGGCTGGTCAACGGCACGGTGGCACTGCTCCAGCACCGCGGCCTGTTCCGCACCTTCTATCCGGGCAGCACGCTGCGCGAGCACCTCGGGCTGCCGGCCCGCAAGGGGAGAGCGCACGCACATGAAAGGAATGGATCGATGACCACGGACGCATCCGACGCGTGGAAGCGGTGGCACGAGCGGCGCGTGGAGACGGTCTCGGCGCCCTATGGACCGCTTGCGCTGACCGCCACCCACTGGATCGAGGACCATCCGGAGGGGCGACTTCCGGACATTCCCGGTACGTGGGTGCCGGATGGTGACGGGGTGGCACTCACCGCTGCCGAGGCCGACGGTCTGACCGTGGACGGCCGGCCTCTCTCCGGGGAGACACGCCTCGCCGCCGACGGCGCGCCGGAGGCCGGGTCGCGGGTCGTGCTGGGGGAGAAGCGGCTGGTCGTGCTGGTCCGCGAGGGCGTCTGGGGTGTTCGGGTCTACGACCCCGCCGCCGAAGCCCGCCGTGCCTTCCGGGGCATCGAGGCCACCCCGTACGACCGGCGTTGGTCGGTACCCGGGCGCTTCACGCCGTACGACGACCCGCGCACCGTGCGGGTCGGCAACGCGGACGGACGGGAGCGCGGGCTCGTCCTCGCCGGGGAACTCGCCTTCACCCTGGCCGGAAACGATCTCACGCTCCAGGTCGCACAGCAGGGCGACGGCCCGTTGTGGGCCGTCTTCGCCGACTCCACGAGCGGCGGCACCAGCTTCCGCTTCCGATTCCTCTTCCCGCAGGCACCGGACGCGAAGGGCCGTACCACGGTCGACTTCAACCGTGCCCAACTCCCGCCGTGCGCCCTCGCCGACCACTTCATCTGCCCCTTTCCGCCGCCGGGCAACCGGCTGGACGCGGCGATCGAGGCGGGGGAACGCACCCTGAGCTGACGTCAGGGGACGGGTAGGGCCAGGTGGTTCAAAGGTGTACGGCCGAAAGGCACTCTTGTGCCTACCGGCCGTTCGGCCGAATACTCCCCCTCAGCGCTTGTCAGGGGCATGCGTGTTCGGAACCAGGACCGGCCCCTGGCTGCGCCTCACGGGCCCCGACCCCACGCGGGCCCCCGACTTCCCCAGGAGGGAACGAAAAGTGAGGATCAAGCGCACCACTCCCCGCAGCGGTATCGCAAGACGGACCCGGCTGACCGCGGTGGCCACCGGATTCCTGGCCGCGGCCGCGTTCGCCGCCCCCACCGCGAACGCCAGCGACGCCCACACGTTCAGCGCCGGCCAGCTCACCAGGGCGAGCGACTCCGTCCTCAAGTCCGACATCGCCGGCACGGCCTGGGCGGTGGACAGCAAGACCAACCGTGTCGTCGTCACCGTCGACAGCACGGTCTCCAAGGCCGAGATCGCCCGGATCAGGCAGCAGGCCGGCAGCAATGCGGGCGCGCTGACCGTCAAGCACACCTCTGGCAGGTTCAACAAGCTGATCACCGGCGGCGACGCCATCTACGGCGGCTCCTACCGCTGCTCGCTCGGCTTCAACGTGCACAGCGGCAACACCTACTACTTCCTGACCGCCGGTCACTGCGGCGAGGTCGCCTCGACCTGGTACAGCAACTCCGGTCACACCACGACGCTGGGCACGAACGTCGGCTACAGCTTCCCCGGCAACGACTTCGCGCTGGTGCGCTACACCAACTCCTCGATCGCGCACCCGAGCGCGGTCGGCAGCCAGACCATCAGCCGCGCGGCCACCCCCTCCGTGGGTACGACCGTCTACCGGCGCGGCTCCACCACCGGCACCCACAGCGGCCGGGTCACCGCGCTGAACGCCACCGTCAACTACGGTGGCGGTGACATCGTCTACGGCCTGATCCAGACCACGGTATGCGCCGAGGGCGGCGACAGCGGCGGTCCGCTCTACGCGGGCAGCACGGCCTACGGGCTGACCTCCGGCGGCAGCGGCAACTGCAGCTCCGGCGGCACGACGTTCTTCCAGCCGGTCACCGAGGCGCTGAGCTACTACGGCGTGACCCTTCCCTGACCGAGCCCGGCTCTGCGAGCCCCCGCACGCGGATCGCGTGCGGGGGCTCGCTCCTGTCCGGTGTTCGGGCCCTGCTGTGGCGGCGGCCCTGGGGTCCATTTCCAGACACGGGCAACGGTCACTGTCCGCCGATGGGTTACTCGCGCGTAGTGTTTGCAGTGCGAATTCCCTGGGGCGACTCACCCGGCCTTGAGAGTCGGGGGCGTGCGGCCTTCCCGTATGCGCGTCCTGAAGTCGACCTTGTGTGCTCCCTGTGCGGTTCGGAAGAGTAGGCGCCCGTCAACCAGCCTTCCGGTCCTTGAGGTCCCCACAACCTCCTGGACCGACCCCCCCACAGGAGGACCCGAGTTGAAGCACCGACGTATATCCGGGCGGCGGGCCGCCATGGCCGGTGCGGGAATCGCCGCACTGGTCGCCGCAGGTGTCACCTTCCAGACTGCGAACGCCAGTGAGCCTTCCAAGTCCGCTTCGGAGCCCCGGATCCTGTCGGCCCCCGCGGCCGGAAAGCTCTCCTCTGTGCTCGTCAAGGACCTCGGTTCCGACGCGGCGGGCAGCTACTACGACGCCCGGGCGAAGAGCCTTGTCGTCAACGTGCTCGACGCCACCGCAGCCAAGACCGTCGAGGCGGCCGGCGCGAAGGCCAGAGTCGTCGCCAACTCCCTTGCCGAACTCGACGGCGCGCGGACGACCCTGAAGAAGGACGCGACCATTCCCGGCACCTCGTGGGCGACCGACCCGGTCACCAACAAGGTCGTCGTCACCGCCGACAAGACGGTGTCCGGGGCCGAGTGGACCAAGCTCGGCAAGGTGGTCGACGGGCTCGGCGCCAAGGCCGAACTCAAGCGGTCCGAGGGGGAGTTCAAGCCCTTCATCGCGGGCGGCGACGCCATCACCGGCTCGGGCGGGCGCTGCTCGCTCGGCTTCAACGTGGTCAAGGGCGGGCAGCCGTACTTCCTGACCGCCGGTCACTGCACGGAGGCCATCTCCACCTGGTCGGACTCCTCCGGGAACGTCATCGGAAAGAACGAGCAGTCCAGCTTCCCGGGCAATGACTTCGGGCTGGTCAAGTACACCTCCAGCACCGACCACCCGAGCGAGGTCGACCTCTACAACGGCTCCGCCCAGCAGATCACGGGCGCTGCCGAGGCCACCGTCGGCATGAAGGTCACCCGCAGCGGGTCGACCACGAAGGTGCACGACGGCACGGTCACCGGTCTGAACGCCACCGTCAACTACTCCGAGGGCACGGTCGGCGGTCTGATCCAGACCGACGTGTGCGCCGAGCCGGGTGACAGCGGCGGCTCGCTCTTCTCGGGCAGCAACGCCATCGGGCTGACCTCGGGTGGCAGCGGTGACTGCACCTCCGGTGGGGAGACCTTCTTCCAGCCGGTCACCGAGGCGCTGTCGGCGACGGGTGCCCAGATCGGCTGACCTGTCGTACGCGTTCCGTGAAGTCCCGTCCCGGGCGTGGGGGCGGGGCTTCGTGGTTTTCTGCGGGTTGTGTGGGGTGTGGAGGTCGTGGGGTGTGATGCCTGCGGCGGCCCCCTGTGGACGTCGCGGCTTGTGTCGCGGCTGCGGTGCGTTGTGGGGCGGGGCCGCGGCGGGGGGGCCATCCTCGGCATGGCGCGCTGCGGGGGCAACGGCTCCCTGGGGCTACGCCGGCCGCTGCGGGCGGACACCCCCCGCCGCGTCCCCTTCCCGCCGTACGCGGATGCGAGCCGCCCCGGGGGGTGCAGGTGACCGCCTTGTGCCTTGCGGTGCACACGGACCTCTCGGCCGGTCGTGGATGTGCCGAGATGGACTGGATCGCGCGTGAATGTGGGCTCGTGCCCGAGGCTTTTTCCAACTGCTCTGTCTGGTGGGGGAGGTGGCGGGCGGTGCCTGATTCGGCCACTGCCCACCTCGCCAAAGAATCGCTGATGTGTTCGAATCGGGGTCGCTGACCGGGGCTGATGAGGCTAGAGTAATCGAACGAGCGTACGATGGACGTATCGGGCATCTGGCCGAAAAGGGGTGGAGTGATGGAGGTGCGGCATGGCGGGCTTCGCCCATCTGCACGTCGCGTCCGGTTACTCCGTCCGCTACGGCGCCGCTCACCCCGAGCATCTCGTCCAGCGAGCGGTCGAGCGGGGTATGACGGCACTCGCGCTGACCGACCGGGACACGGTCACCGGTGTCGTTCGTTTCGCTCGGGCGTGTGCGAAGGAAGGCCTTCGGCCGGTCTTCGGTGTCGACCTGGCGGTGGAGGCCGTCGCGCCGCCGCCCGGGCAGCGGCGTCGTACCCCGGTGCGTGGTGGTGCGCACGTGGTCGAGCCGCCGCTGCGGTTCGTGCTGCTCGCGCAGAACCGGGAGGGGTGGGCCCGGCTGTGTCGTATCACTTCGGCTGCCCATGTCGATGCCCTCGGCGGCAGGGCGCCCGTGGTGTCGTGGGAGGCGCTGCGTGAGTACGGCGGTCCTGGGCTGGTTGTTCTGCTCGGCCCGCTTTCGGAGCCGGTGCGGGCCCTGGCGGCGGGGCGGGAGGATGCCGCGGTGAAGCTGCTGGCGCCGTGGCGGGAGGTCTTCGGGAGGGGGATCCGGCTGGAGATCGTTGCGCAGGAACGTTTCGGCATCGGGCCGGGATCCCTTCGGCTGGCCGCCCGCGCCCTCGCGCTGGCCGACCGCATCCGCACCACCGCCGTACTGTCCAACGCCGTCCGCTACGCCGATCCGGAACAACATCGGCTTGCCGATGTCCTGGACGCCGCGCGGCTGCTGCGCCCGATCGACCGGCGCCGCCTGGACAGCGGGCAGCGCTGGCTCAAGGACGAGAGGGGAATGGCGAGCGTGGCGCGGATGGTCGCCGAGTGCGCCGGAGCGGACGTCCGGCGGGCACGCGGCCTGGTGGCGGACACCGCCGCCACGGCGGCCGCGTGCACCGTCGCCCCCGGAGCGGACCTCGGGCTCGGCGCCCGGCACTTCCCGGAACCATCGCTCTTCGGTGCCGAGCCCGGACCACGAGGGGCCGCACGGCTGCTGCGCCGGCAGTGCGAGGAGGGCCTGGCCCGACGGGGTCTCGACCGCGACCGGGCGGCGCTCGACCGGCTGGACGAGGAGCTCGATGTGATCTCCCGGCTGGCCTACGACTCGTACTTCCTCGCTGTCGGCCAGGTCGTCGCCGACATCCGGGCCAAGGGCATCCGGGTCGCGGCCCGCGGCTCCGGCGCCGGGTCGATGGTCTGCCACGCGCTGGACATCGCCACCGCCAACCCGCTCGACCACCACCTGCTGTTCGAACGCTTCCTGAGCGTGCGCCGGGCCTCGCTGCCCGACATCGACATCGACGTGGAGTCCGCCCGGCGCCTGGAGTGCTACGACACGATCTTCGAACGGTTCGGGAAGGCGCGGGTGGCGGTCACCGCCATGCCCGAGACCTACCGGGCGCGCCGGGCCCTGCGGGACACCGGCCTTGCGCTGGGGATCGCACCCGCGGACGTCGACCGGATCGCCAAGAGCTTCCCGCACCTGCGGGCCTGCGACATCACCGGCGCGCTCGCCGAACTGCCCGAGCTGCGGCAGCTGGCCGCCGAGGCACACCGGTACGGGCCCCTGTGGGAGCTGGCCGAAGGACTCGACTCCCTGGTCCACGGCATGGCCATGCACCCCTGCGGCGTGGTCATCAGCGACGCGACCCTCCTGGACCGGCTGCCGGTGCAGCCGACCCCGCAGGGCGACTATCCGATGGCGATGGCGGCGAAGGAGGAGATCGAGGCGCTGGGCAACATCAAACTGGACGTCTTGGGCGTCCGGATGTTGTCCTCGATGGCTCATGCGATCACCGAGATCGAACGGGCGACCGGCAACCGCATCGACCTGGATGATCCGCAGCAGGTGCCGCTCGACGACGTCTTCGCCTTCAAGCTCATCCAGGAGAGCCAGACCCTGGGGCTGTTCCAGTTGGAGTCGCCCGGTCAGCAGGATCTTCTGTCCCGGCTGCAGCCGCGCAATCCGCAGGACGTGATTGCCGACATCAGCCTTTTCCGGCCCGGGCCGGTCGCGGGCGGTATGCCCGAGCGGTACATCGCCGCCCGGCACGGCGGCGCGCCGTCGTACGCCCATCCGGATCTGGAGCCGGTGCTCGCCGACACCTACGGCGTGACCATCTGGCACGAGCAGATCATCGAGACGCTGTCGGTGATGACCGGCTGCGACCGTGCCTTCGCGGAGATCACCCGGCGGGCGCTCGGTGACAAGGCCCAGCTGCCGAGGGTCAGGGACTGGTTCCACCGGCGGGCACGCGCGCGTGGCTACAGCGCGGCCGTCCGGGACGAGGTGTGGAGGACCGTCGAGGCCTTCGGGGCGTACGGCTTCTGCCGGGCCCACGCGGTCGCCTTCGCCGTACCCGCCCTGCAGAGCGCCTGGCTCAAGGCGCACTATCCGGCGTTCCTGCTGGCCGGCCTGCTCGAACACGACCCCGGTATGTGGCCCAAGCGCGTCCTGGTCTCCGACGCCCGACGGCGTGGTGTGCCGGTGCTGCCCGTCGACGTCAACCGGTCCGGGGTGAAGCACACCGTGGAGAGGGCCGAGGAGGGGGAGCAGTGGGGTGTGCGGCTCGCGCTGTCCGCGGTGCACGGCATCGGCGAGGAGGAGTGCGCGCGGATCGAGGAGGGCCGGCCGTACGGATCGCTGTCCGACTTCTGGCAGCGGGCCCGCCCCAGCAGGCCGGTCGCCGAACGCCTCGCGGAAATCGGCGCCTTGAACTCTCTGCACGACGGCCGGCTCACGCGCCGTGATCTGCTGCTGCAGATCGCCGAGTTGCACCGGCAGTCCCGGACCCGGTCCGCGGGCAAGGGCCAGCTGCCCATCGACGCGGGTGCCGTCGGCGGGGCGGAGCCGAGCGGGCTGCCGGAGATGACCGGACGCGAAGCCATGAGCGCCGAGCTGAACACGCTCGGCATCGACGTCTCCAGGCATCTGATGGAGCACCACCACCGGCTGCTGCGGGAGATCGGTGCGACGGACGCGGCGCATCTGGCCGGGATGCGCGCCGGTCAGCAGGTGCTCGTCGCCGGTGTGCGGGCCTCGACCCAGACCCCGCCCATCGCCAGCGGCAAGCGGATCATCTTCGTCACCCTGGAGGACGGCTCCGGCCTGGTCGACCTGGCGTTCTTCGAGGACTCCCACCCGGCCTGCGCGTACACCGTGTTCCACAGCGGGCTGCTGCTGGTCCGCGGCACGGTCCAGGTGCGCGGCACCCGTCGTACCGTCGTCGGCGCCATGGCCTGGGACCTGGACGAGATCGCCGCGGCCCGTCGTGACAACGGTCCCGAGGCGGCGCTCGCCCTCCTCGGCGAGAGCCGCCCGCACCCGACTCCTGCCCAGCCGCAGCGCACCCTGGTCAACGGGACCACGGGCGCCCGGCTGCACCCGTACGCCGATCTGCAGCCCGCCGGCAGCCGTTCGGCCGACCTGAAGAAGTTCGGTCACACCAGTCCGGGGAGTGCAGGATGACCACGCGCCGGCGGCACATCGCCCACCTCCATCTGCATGCCTCGCTGACCGAGGATCAGTACGCCGATGTAATCGAACTGATGTCTGGTATCACGCCTCATGTGCAGGCCGTTCCGCCCAACGCCGTTCAACTGGACCTGACTTCGGCGCTCAGATACTTCGACCTGTCCCCCTATGACGTCGTCCGTGTGGCGAAGATGAGGCTGAAGGGCCTGTACGGCATCGACAGCAGCGCCGGGCTCGCGGGCAACCGCATGCTGGCTGCCATGGCGGCCGACGCGTCCGCACCGGGAGAGACCACCTGGGTCCCCGCCGAGCGGGCCGCCGAATGGCTGTGCCCACGCCCGCTCGCCGCACTGCCCGGGATCGGCCGCGCCACTGCGGCCACCCTCACCCGGTACGGCCTGCACACCATCGGCCAGATCGCCGACCTGCCCCCGTCGACCCTGCAGCGCCTCCTTGGCGCGAGCTCGGCCCGGCTGTTGGCCGAACGCGCCCGCGGTCATGACCCCCGCCCCGTCGTCCCTGCGGAACCGGCGACCCATCTGGCCGCCGATCTGGTGCTCGACCGGGACTGCCTCGACCCGGCACGGCATCACCGGGCGGTCCTCGGCCTGGCCGAACAGATCGGCGTACGCCTGCGCGGCGAGAGCCAGGTCGCCGGCCGCATCACCCTCACGGTGCGCTACGCCGACCGCAGCTCCACCACCCGCATGCGCAAGCTGCCGGAACCCACCGACCACTCGCCGGCCCTCGCCGCAACCGCTCTTGGGCTGCTGGCCGCCCTCGGACTGCAGCGAGCACGCGTCCGCGCCTTCGCCGTCCGCGTCGACGGCCTGCTGCCGGCCGGCACCGCCCATCGCCAACTCTCCCTGGACCCCGGTGATGCCCGGGCCCGCGCGGCCGAAGCCGCCGCGGACCGCGCTCGCCGGCGCTTCGGACCGGAGGCTGTGCGTCCAGCCGTTCTGGCGGACTGACCGCTTGCGCCAGGAAGCACTGGTTCTTGGATCGAGCCGACAGGTTCGGACCGCGGGCGGTGGCCGGGGTCGCCGGCGGTGTGCCCCCGGCGCCGGATGCGTCAGTTGGCCTACGGCGGAGCGATGCGTGTGCCGTCGGCCAGTTGTGCCGTGAGGCCGACGGAGGTGGTGACCCAGGAGATCGCGGTGTGGTCGGTGGGGTTCTCCACGGACAGGGTCGCACCGGGGTTGATGATCGCCGTGTCGCCCGCGGAGATCCGTTCGGTGCGGCCGTCGAGGGTGATCAGCAGTTCGCCCACGAGCAGATGGAAGATCTCCTCCCGGTCGACGGTGTGGGCGGGGCCTTGGTCCCCGCGGGGATCTCCCCCCGCCAGGCGCACAGTTCCTTGCTTCCGGTGAGCGGGGTGGCGTACGCGACGAACCGGGCGCCGTGGATCTCATGGGTCACGGCCTCGGACGAGCGGACGACGGGCATGGTGGTCTCCGTTCATGTGGTCAAGCAGCTTGACTATATGGTCAAGCTACTTGACCGACTCGTCAAGGGTGTTTCAATGCCTCCGTGCAGAACTCCGAAGCCATGGCCCTGTCCGCCGCCCTGCTCGCCGTCGCGGGTGACCTCACGCAACGCATTCACGAGGGGGTCGTGGCCCGCGGCTTCACGGACCTCAGGCCGGCCCACGGTTTCGCCTTCGCACGGCTCGCACCCGACGGCGCCACCGTCACCGATCTCGCCACCCACCTCGGGGTGACCAAGCAGGCCGCCAGTCAGCTGGTGGACGAGATCGTCCGCAAGGGGTACGCCGAACGGCGGCCGCACCCGGAGGACGCGCGGGCGCGGCTCGTGGTGCTCACCGAGCGGGGGTGGGTCTGTACCCGTGCGGCGGAAGAGGCCGCCGGTGAAGTCGTGGGGCGGTGGGCCGAGCTGCTGGGCGAGGGCGAAATGGGTGCGCTGCGGGAGCGCTTGGTGCGGATCGCGCCCCACGGTCCGATCAGGCCTGCCTGGTGACGGTTCGGCGGTGATCGGGTGAGGCCCCGGTTATCACTGGAAGTTTTTACTGGCGCGTAACTTCACATCTGCACTACTCGCCCGTAACTTGACGAGTGAACAGCATCCTCGTGATCCGGATCACAGGGTTAGGCCGTCGTACCTCCCTTGAGCCGCAAGGAGATCACCCGATGCTGCCCTGGAAGCGAGTGTTCAGACCCCTCGCCGCGCTCCTCCTGACCACCGTCGTGGCCGCCGTTCCCGCCGCCACCGCCCACGCCGCCGCCGCACCGACCAGCGGCTGGAACGACTACTCCTGCCAGCCCTCCGCCGCCCACCCCCGCCCCGTCGTCCTGGTCCACGGCACCTTGGGCAACTCCGTCGACAACTGGCTGTCCCTCGCCCCGTATCTGAAGGACCGCGGATACTGCGTCTACTCCCTCGACTACGGCCAGCTGTCCGGCGTCCCCTTCTTCTACGGCCTCGGTCCCATCGACAAGTCGGCCGAGCAGCTGTCCGCCTTTGTGGACAAAGTGCTCTCCGCCACCGGAGCCGCCAAGGCCGACCTGGTCGGCCACTCCCAGGGCGGCATGATGCCCCGCTACTACCTGAAGTTCCTCGGCGGAGCCGCCAAGGTGAACGCCCTCGTCGGTCTCGCCCCCGACAACCACGGCACCGACCTGGACGGTCTGACCAACCTGCTGCCGTACTTTCCCGGTGCCGCGGACCTGATCAAGGCCACCACCCCCGGCCTCGCCGACCAGATCGTCGGCTCGGCCTTCCTCACCAAGCTCAACGCGGGCGGCGACACCGTCCCCGGAGTGCACTACACGGTCATCGCCACCAAGTACGACGAGGTGGCCACCCCCTGGCGCAACCAGTACCTGAGCGGCTCGGACGTCCACAACGTCCTGCTCCAGGACCTGTGCCCGCTCGACCTGTCCGAGCACGTGGCGATCGGCCTGTTCGACCGCATCGCCTTCCACGAGGTGGCCAACGCCCTCGACCCGGCCCACGCCAAGGCCACCACCTGCGCGTCCGCCTTCAGCTGACGCGCCGCCGGGGCCTGTCCGACCTGAGCCGCCGGGCAGGCCCCGGAGTCCGCCGGGCGGGGATCAGCGGCCGTGCCGCCCGCCGCCCGCCGCGCGCCGCCGCACCGAGAGGAACAGGGCCGCCGAACCGAGCGCCAGCGCCGCCGCGCCGCCGATCGCGACGTACGAGGTGCCGGTGGAGGCACCGGTCTCGGCGAGGTTCCGCGAAGTCCCGGCGGCCTTCGGCTCATCGGCCGGGGCCGCGGGGACCGCGGCGGACGGCTTCGCGGACGTGCTCGCGTCGTCGTCCCCGTGCCCGTGGTGCTCGATCGTCGACTTGTCGGCACCGTCCGCGATCTGCTCGTCGGAGGGCGCGGAGGCGCTCGGCGCCGGGGTGGTGCCGCCGGCCGGACCGCCGCCCTCCCCACTGCCGCCGCCGAAGTCGACGTCGGAGCAGGCGTAGAAGGCCTCCGGGCTGTCCGAGCGCTGCCAGACCGCGTACAGCAGCTGCTTGCCCGTGCGCTCGGGAAGGGTGCCCGAGAAGGTGTAGAAGCCGCCCGCGGCGACCGGGTCGGTGGCCGTCGCCACCGGGTGCGCCAGATCCAGGTCGGACCAGGCCGGCGCCTTCGCCGGGTCGTGACCGGGCTTGGTCAGATAGACCTTGAAGGTGCCCTTGTGCGGCGCGGTCACCCGGTACTTGAAGGTGTACGACCCGCTGCGCACGCTCGTCGCCGGCCAGTCGGCACGGGCCAGGTCCAGCCCCTTGAACTCCTCGTTCCCGGCGCTGCACAGCTTGCCGTCCGGGATCAGCTCCTGGTGCCGCCCGGCCGCGTCACCGATCCGGATGCCGTTCCAGTCGTACAGCGCCTGGGTGCCGCCGGCCGCCACGGCCGCCTTGCACGCGGCCGACTTCGGGCTCTCCGGGCCCTCCGCGTAGCACTGCGAGACCCGGCTGACCGGGTCGCCCATCGAGCCGTGCGCGGACGCGGGCCCGGCGGCGAGCGCGGTCAGGGCGAGCGGGCTCAGGCCGAGCACGGCGACGGCGGCGGCCTTGCGGCGAGCAGGCATGGGGAACTCCTCGGAACGGTCCTCTGGATCTGGATCCCGGATGGGTCGGATCCCGTGGGGGCGATCAGAAGCTAGCCCCGAGAAACCGTGAAA
Organism: Streptomyces sp. NPDC101151; assembly: GCF_044768335.1. Lineage (NCBI taxonomy): Bacteria > Bacillati > Actinomycetota > Actinomycetes > Kitasatosporales > Streptomycetaceae > Streptomyces > Streptomyces sp. NPDC101151. The sequence goes on from NZ_JBIWPP010000022.1 coordinate 68,963, forward strand.
TCGCCTGCTGGAGGCGGGTGGAGGAGATCCTTATGGTCGCCTTAAGGACGCGCTCAGGCTGTGCTCAGGTAGGTAGGGTTCCAGCATGACGAACGACCCCCGTGAGCAGATCCGCCGGGCCGTCGCGGACGATGTGCAGGCCGTGAAGGCCGTGACCGACGCGGCCTACCGCCACTACATCGAGCGCATCGAAGTGGTGCCGCAGCCCATGGAGGCGGACCACGCGGCGAACGTGGCCGCGGGAAAGGTGTTCGTCACCGGAGAGCCCGTCGTCGGGCTGGTGGTGATCGAGGCGTTCGCCGATCATCTCTTCCTGGACAGCATCGCCGTCCACCCCGACGCCCATGGGCAGGGCGTCGGGCGGCGGCTGCTGCACTTCGTCGACGCACACGCGCGGGCGCTGGGCCTCGGTGAAGTAAGGCTCTACACGAACGCCCTGATGTGGGAGAACCAGAAGATCTATCCGAAGTACGGCTACGAGGTCATGGAACGCCGTGCCGACGGACCCTACGACCGCATCCACTACCGCAAGCGGCTGGACTGACGGCCCCGGCGCGGCATCAGCCGTCGGGCCACCAGGTGCGTGCGATGTCCTTGCGCACCTCCGGACGGCCTGCGGGGCGCTGCTCCGCCTCTTCGCGGATCCGGCGGCTGTCCGTCCTCTTCAGGGGCTTCTGCACGGTCACACGGCGCATGGCTGCCTCCTTCAGTGCCTACCCGGGTTCCGTGTTTGTCACGGAGGTAGACCCTTTTGGCGAGAGTTCCTCATCGGTGCCTGTCTGTCAGTGGCGGCTGTCACGTCGGGACTGTCAGTGGCGGGTGTCACTCTGTGGGGATGACGAACGAAAGCGCGCACATGGTTGCGGCAGGTGCCGAGGTGGACTGGGACGCGGAGGCCGCCGCCTTCGACGACGAGCCGGATCACGGCCTGCGCGCACCCGAGGTGCGGGCCGCCTGGGCCGCCAGACTGCGGTCCTGGCTGCCCGAGCAGCCCGCCGACGTCCTCGACCTGGGCTGCGGCACCGGCAGCCTGTCGCTCCTCGCGGCCGAGCAGGGACACCGCGTGACCGGAGTCGACCGGTCTCCGGCCATGGTCGAGCGGGCCCGCGCCAAGCTCGCCGGACGTGACGCGGTGGTTCTGGCCGGGGAGGCCGCCGCACCGCCGGTGGGGGAGCAGCGCTACGACGTCGTCCTGGTCCGGCATGTGCTGTGGGCGCTGCCCGACCCCGCGCGCGTCCTGCGGCACTGGCGGACCCTGCTGCGGCCCGCCGGCCGGTTCGTGCTGGTCGAAGGTGTCTGGGGAACCCTCACCCCGGTGGGCACACCGGCCGGCCGGCTCACCGCACTCCTGGAGCCGGTCGTCCGGCAGGTGCGCGTGGAGCGACTGTCCGACGACCCTGTGCTGTGGGGGAAGGCCGTGGACGACGAGCGGTACGCGGTGATCGCGACGGTGTGAGGCGGCCGCGGGCCTCAGGTCAGGAGGTCCTCGAAGCCGCCCTCGCGGGCCAGTGCCTCCAGTTCGTCCAGTGCGGCCATGGCGGCGGACGCGGCCTCGGGGTCCGTCTGCGCGAGGCCGCTCTCGGCGAACTCGTCCTCGTCCAGACGCCGTACGTCCCGGCCGTCGGCGGAGCGCCACAGGTCCAGGTCGAGGTCCTCGACGACCAGCTCGTCACCGGACAGGACGGCAGGGCGGGTGATGTCGCAGTACCAGCCCTTGACGGTGCCGTTCCCGGCGCGGACCTCCTTCACCGAGTACCAGCGGTCCCGCCAGTAGTGCTCGGTGAACACGTCACCCGCTTCGAAGCGCACGAAGCCGAAGTCGCGGACGCCCCCGCCCGCCCACGGGGCGCGGACGGAGAGCCGGACGCCGTCGTCGTGCAGCAGCTCCGCCGGATAACGGATCTTCGTGCGGCCGCCCTTGACCAGGACGACCTCCACCCGGGCGGCGGGTTCAGCCGAGTTCGCGGACATAGCGCACCTCCGTCGCGCAGATCTCGTACCCGAGCCACTTGTTGATCGCGATCATCGGGTCGTTGCCGGCGTCGTTGCCCGTGAAGGCCTCGGTGATGCCGGCGGCGCGGGCCCGGTACAGGGAGTGGATCTTGGCGAGTTTGGCCAGGCCGCGCCCGCGGTAGGCCCGTGCGGTGCCGGTCATCGCGGTGGAATAGCGAGTGGCACCGTCGGTGTAGGCCAAGCTGAGGGCGACCGGCCGGCCGTCGACGACCGCGGCCGTGGTCAGCTCCCGGTCCAGCAGCGGATGCTGCCAGGTCTGCTCGAACCAGGCCTCGTAGTCCGTGAACTCGATGGTGACCTCACCGGGTTCGTCCGACACGGCCTCTGCATCCAGTTCGAACAGCGGCCGCGGGTCGTCCGCGAAGTCGGCGGCCGTGCGCAGCTCGACGCCGAGCGGGACCTCCGGGAGTGGCGGGAGGGTGCCGTTCGCAAGGTCCAGGCGCAGGAAGTGCGCGGGGCGGCCCCTGGTGTAGCCGTGCCGTTCGGCGAAGGCGCGGTTGCCGGGCTCGTCGAGGACCCAGGTGTACAGCCTGGTCGCGCCGATCGTGGCGAGATGCTCCTCGGCGGCCCGGGTGAGGAGTCCGCCGGCCCCGCGGCGGATCCGGTCCGGGCGTACGTAGATGTTGAGGTACCCCTGGCCCGGTTCCGTGCTGTCGTGCGCCAGGGAGACCCCGGCGCTGCCGATCACCTCGCCGTCCTCGACCGCGATGAGCTGACGGAAGTGGGCGTCGGGATGGCTGTTGGTGACGAGGTGACGGACCGAGTCCGCGGTGAACAGGATGTACGGAAGGGCGAGATGGCGGACCCGGGCGTAGCCCTCGGTGTCGGCCGGGACGTCGGGCTGCAGGTCGCGCACGATCACGGTCATGAGGAGGCACCGTACGGGGAGATGTGCGGCGGATGCCTCTGATTTTCCGGTGGGTACGGGACAATCGGCCTTGTGAGCCTGAAGATCCACATCGATGACAGCGCGCCGCCGTACGAGCAGGTGCGGGCGCAGATTTCCGAGCAGGCACGGTCCGGGGTGCTGCCCGTCGGATACCGGCTGCCGACCGTGCGGGGGCTGGCCGAGTCGCTGGGGCTCGCCGTGAACACCGTCGCGAAGGCGTACCGGGCGCTGGAGAGCGACGGGGTGATCGAGACGCGGGGGCGCAACGGAACGTTCGTGGCTGCCGCCGGCTCGGCCGCCGTACGCGAAGCCGCCTCGGCAGCCCAGGCCTATGCGGAGCGGGTTCGGCGGCTCGGGCTCACCGAGGACGAGGCGTCGGGGGCTGTGCGCGACGCCCTGCGGGCGGCCTACGGGGAGGACTGAGCGGGGTCCGGCACCACGGACAGCGGTCACCGGAGGCTCGCGGGTTCCGGAACCCGTGTCGCCGTCAGCCCCGCCCGCGCCGCCGCCCTCCCGAACGTCACCGCGTCCTCCACCGCCGCGCCCCCGGGATCGTTGTTGAAGTACGCGTACACCTCGTGGCCCTCGGACCAGGTGGTCGCGATGCGGTCCACCCATGTCTCCAGGGAGCGTCGGCCGTAGCGGGGCCAGGGGTGGGCCCGGCCCTCGTGGAAGCGGACGTAGCCCCAGTCGGCGGTGCGCCACAGCGGGGTCACGGGGTGGGCCTGGACGTCCGCCCAGCACAGGGCCGCGCTCCGGGACTCGAGGACCTCGCGCGTCTCGCGGGTCCACCAGGAGTCGTGGCGCGGCTCGACGGCGACCCTGGTGGTGGACGGGAAGCAGGCCAGACAGGCGTCCAGCAGGGGCGGGTCCGCGCGCAGGGTCGGCGGGAGCTGGAGGAGGACCGGGCCCAGCCGGTCGCCCAGGCCCGCCGCGTGGGTCGTCAGGCGGTGGACGGGTTCCCCGGGGTCCTTCAGGCGCTTGATGTGGGTCAGGTAGCGGCTCGCTTTGACCGCGACCACGAAGTCCGCCGGTACGCGGTCCCGCCAGGCCGCGAAGTTCTCGTGGGACGGCAGCCGGTAGAACGCGTTGTTGATCTCCACGGTCGCGAAGAGCCGTGTGTACTCCTCCAGCCACAGCCGGGCCGGCACCCCCGTCGGGTAGACGACGTCCCGCCAGTCCTTGTACTGCCACCCCGACGTGCCGACGAACAGGGTCATACGTCCATCAAAGCACCGGAAGCCGTCTCCTACAGGTACAGCCCCGCGTCCGCCCCGTCCCGTGCCCCGGGCACCGAGGTCGGCGCCGTGCCCCGGCGCAGCGCGTACAGCTCGGCCAGCGTCGCCCCGTCCCGGCCGACGCCCTCCTCGGAGCCGAGCCAGTTCACCGCCTCGCGGCGGGTCAGTGGGCCCACCTCGATCCGGGCCAGACAGCGGCCGGGGCGGACCACGGCCGGGTGCAGACGCTCCAGGTCCTCGTTGGTGGTGACACCGACCAGGACGTTGCGGCCCTGTCCGAGCAGGCCGTCGGTGAGGTTGAGCAGCCGGGACAGGGCCTGGCCCGCGGTGTGCTTGGCCTCACCGCGGATCAGCTCGTCGCAGTCCTCCAGGAGGAGGAGACGCCAGCGGCCCTTGCCCGCGCTGTCCTCCTCGCCGATCGCGATGTCCATCAGATAGCCGACGTCGGAGAAGAGCCGCTCCGGGTCCAGCACACAGTCCACCTGGCACCAGTCGCGCCAGGAGCGGGCGAGGGTGCGCAGCGCGGAGGTCTTGCCGGTCCCGGGCGGGCCGTGCAGGAGGAGCAGCCGGCCCGCGATGTCCTCCGGGGTCGTCTTCATCAGGCGGTCCATCGCGTCCGCCACGGGTGCGGTGTAGTTGGGCCGGATCTCGTCCCAGGTGCCCGCGGAGATCTGGCGGGTGGTGCGGTGCGGGCCGCGCCGCGGGGAGACGTACCAGAAGCCCATGGTCACGTTCTCCGGCTGCGGCTCCGGCTCGTCGGCCGCGCCGTCCGTGGCCCGGTCGAGGACCGTCTTCGCCAGCTCGGCCGTGGTCGCGGTCACCGTGACGTCCGCGCCGCGGTTCCAGCGGGAGATCAGCAGGGTCCAGCCCTCGCCCTCCGCGAGGGTCGCGCTGCGGTCGTCGTCGCGGGCGACCCGCAGCACCCGGGCGCCCTCCGGCAGGAGGGTCGCGCCGGAGCGCACGCGGTCGATGTTCACCGCGTGCGAGTACGGCTGCTCGCCCGTCGCGAAGCGGCCGAGGAACAGCGCATCGACGACGTCGGACGGCGAGTCGGAGTCGTCGACGTGGAGCCGGATCGGCAGAGCGTCGTGTGGGTTCGCAGACATGCCGCCATGATCCGGCACCGATGGGCTCCGCGCACGGCATTTCCGCCGCTTGTTCCGGGTGTTCCCCAGACCTGCCCCGCAGGTGGTTTCCGCCATTACTGTTGTCCTTGATGGGACGTCATGGGTGGTATACGGAGACTCGGCGGTGGCGGCTCACGGCCCTGCTCGGGGTGGGTGTGGCCGCTCTGGCCCTGGTGGTGACCCTGATCAACACGCTGCCCGGAGGCGGCGCGAGCACCGCGGGCACATCGCGCGACGGCGACAAGGTGCACGGCACGCCCGTCACCCCGCCCGGGCAGCCGGAACCGTCTGTGGGCTGGGGCTTCACCCACACCCAGTACAGCGCCGACGAGGGCAGCGGCCCGGCCACCCGGCGGGTCGGTGAACTGCTCGCGAAGGACGGCGGGCTGCCGCAGGACCAGGCCCTCATGGGCTGGGGTGCGGACAACCCCGAGCCGGTGAAGGGGCATTACGACTTCGGCGCGATGGACCGCCGCATCGACTTCGTCCGCAGGTCCGGCGGCACCCCCGTGGTCACGCTGTGCTGCTCGCCGGACTGGATGAAGGGCGGCAGGGCCGGCGTCGGCAACACCGACTGGAGCCGGACCGCCCTGGAGACCGCGCCCACCCCGGCCCACTACCAGGACTTCGCCGACCTCGCCGCGACCGTCGCCAGGCGCTATCCCGACGTACGCCACTTCATCGTCTGGAACGAGTTCAAGGGCTTCTGGAACAACGCCGAGGGCCGCTGGGACTACGAGGGCTACACGACGATGTACAACCTCGTGTACAAGGCGCTGAAGAAGGTCGACAAGGACATCATGGTCGGCGGGCCGTACCTCGTGATGGACAGCGTCGACCCGCGGCAGCAGGAGAACGCCTCGACCACGTTCCGGGGGCCCTGGGGCGCCATGGACCAGCGGGTCCTCGATGCCTTCGACTACTGGAACAGCCACAGGGCCGGAGCCGACTTCGTGGTCGTCGACGGCTCCAGTTACACCAACGACGACGACCTGCTGCCCGACGAGTTCGCGGCCACCGACAAGCTCACCGCGGTGAGCGAGTGGGTACGGCAGCGGACCCATGACCTTCCGCTGTGGTGGGCCGAGTACTACGTCGAGCCCGGCGACGGCAACGACGAACGCAGGGGCTGGTCCGAGGCCCACCGGCTCGCCGTCCACGCCACCGGGCTGATCGCCATGGCCAGGGGCGGCGCCGACTCCGGGTTCTACTGGAACCCGGAGGAGAAGAACGGGACCGACTGCCCCGGCTGTCTGTGGACGCCGACCGACAGCTCCGGCGGCGGGAGGGAACTCCCCATGTACGACCTGCTGTCCCGGTTCGACAAGGCGTTCGGGCCGGGCACCAGGTACGAGACCGTCTCCGTCGCCCGGGACGACGTGCCCAACGTGCGGGTGCTGGCCGACGACAGGACCGTCCTCGTGGTCAACACCCGCGACCGGGCGATCAGCGCACAGGTCGACGGGAAGCGGTTCGACATGCATGCCTACGAGGTGCGGTGGCTCGACCGCTGAGCCACCCGGCACCCGTCACTTCATCGTCAGGAACCGCTGCACCAGCGAGGCCAGCAGCACCGCCAGCAGGGGCAGCGAGAACCAGAAGCTGCCCTGCAGCCAGCGCAGTTGCCGTACCCCGGGCCGCACCGCGACCCGGACCACCTCGCGCGTGGTGAGCAGCAGGATCAGCGCGGCGGCGGCCAGAGCGCCGACCACCGACCACGTCGTCCACGTCACCTGCGGCCCGATCGGACCCGGGTCGGGCTTCGGCACCGGGCCCGCCGGCTGCTTGCGCAGCGCGTACACGGTGACGTCATCGTTGACCAGGACCTTCGACAGCTCCTGCCGGTTGTCCAGGTTGTGGATCAGCCGGGACTCCCAGGTCGCCGAGTAGCCCGCGTCCAGCTCCAGATACGTGACCTGACTCTCGTTGATCATCAGGTACGAGTTCGGGCCCGCATCCTTGAGCGCCTTGACCAGGCCCGACACCAGCACCGGGTCGACGGGCGCCGACGTGGGCACGTAGTTCACCCGTTCCATGTCCCTCGCGCCCCACGGCAACGCCGGGGTCACGTCGTTGACGGTGTCCTGGCTCAGCCACAGCAGCCGGACCGACGGCCGGTCGTGGGCGTACACCCAGTCCATGGCCGCGACCTCGCCGGGCCGCGTCCGCTCGAACTGCTCGTTGCCCCACCGGGCCACCAGGAAGCCGCCCATCAGCAGCAGCCCGGCCAGCAGCGCGGCCAGCGGGGCGAGGCTGACCCGGTCCTTCTCGCGTTCCTGCGCGGTGACGCCGGTGCGCGGGAAGAGGGCGAGGGCGCCGAGCAGGGCCGCGCCGGGCACGGCGAACATGAAGACGCGCAGTGCCATCTCACCGCCGTACGACTGCATGCCGAAGCCCAGGAACGGGACGAAGGTGAGCACCAGCAGCGACCGTTCGCGGTACTTGTGGAAGCGTCGCCGCCACCAGCCCCAGCAGGCGAAGGTCATCACCGAGCCGGCCAGCAGGACCCGGGTGTACAGGACCAGCTTGTGGGTCGAACTCCCGCCCTGGATACGGCCGGACACCGAGGTCGAGACATTGCTGCCGACTCCGCCGACCCCGCCGAAGAGATCGTCGAAGTGCCCCGACCAGTACGGCTCGGCCATGAAGCCGACCCAGACCGCCACCAGCACCGCGAACAGCACCGGCAGCCCGCGCAGCTCCGAGCGGCCGAGCAGCACCAGGGCCGCGAGTACGCCGAGCATCACGAACGGAGTGAGCTGGTGCGCCGGGACGCTCGCCGCGTACAGACCGATCAACACCAGAAGCAGCACGGCCCGTTGGCGCCGGTCGGTGGGTTCGGGCTCGGCCTCTCCCGGGCGGTACTTCGCCCAGATCACATGGGGAGCGCGGAACCAGACCAGCAGGATCGCCACGAAGACGAGATAGAGGAGGTAGGTGAAGCCCTGCGGGGAGAAGTAGTCCTGGCCGACCCAGCCGCTGAGCACGAAGAGCCAGATACCGGTCCACTTCGCCCGCCAGCTCGCCCGCAGGGAGCGGGTCAGCAGGAACATCGGGGCCAGATAAGCGAGCTGGATCGCCGTCGGCCACCAGCGGATGATCTCCGTGAAGTCGTCGACCCCGCACGCCCTGGCGACGAACGCGGCCGCCGCGAAGAAGCCCGGCCAGCTCCAGCGGGCGTCCAGATCAGGCACGGCGGACCCGGTGCGGTCGATGTAGTCGATGAAGCCCAGGTGCTGCCAGGCCGTCGCGAACCGCGGCTCGGTCTCCAGCACCGCGGGCAGGGCGTGCAGCGACACCACGGTCGCCAGCAGCGTGACCAGCAGCAGGGTCCGGTGCTCGCGGCGCAGCCAGAGCAGCGAGGCGAACACCGTGACCAGCAGGGCGGCCCCCACCAGCGTCGGCAGGGGCAGCACGGAGACCAGGCCGAGCCCGCCCATGCCGTCCAGGTCGGCCTCGCTGAGCCGCACTGCGGGCACCCAGTACAGCAGCAGCGCGGCGGTCAGCAGACAGCCGAGGACGACTCCGGTGCGGGTGGGTGCCAGACCGCTGTGCGGTGCGGGCGGCTCCTCGTCCACGGTTTCGTCCGGCTCGGCGATCTCGGGCGCCGCCTCGTCGAAGGGCGCGTCGACCTCCGCCTCCCTCAGCAGCGCCGCCTCGGCCGGACCCAGCGACGCCTCGGCACCCGGCTCCGGCTCCTCGACGGGCAACGGCACGGGCGTGCCCGCGGGCGGGGTGCCGGGGCCCGGACGGACGTCCGGCCGGCGTTCGACGTGGTCGAAGTCGACGTGGATGCCGAGGGCCAGGGTGTCGTTGTCCAGCGCCCAGGCCGGGCTGTGGCGGTGTGCCGAAGAGGCGGCCGGGACGGTGGCGGTCCCCCCGCTCGGGAGGAGCCGCGAGTGGGGGAGCGCCTCCAGGTCGGCGAGGTCCCCGTCCGGTGCCGCGGCCTCCGGCGGGGCGGCGGGTGCGGACCGCAGGGTCCGCCGCAGCTTCGGCGCGGCGATCGCCACGATCACCGCAAGGCTGGAGATCTCGGCGACGCCCGCGCCGGTCAGGCCCATCCGGGGCAGGAGCAGCAGCGTCAGACCGAGCACCAGTACGCACAACAGGCCCTGCAGCCAGGCGAGTCCGGCGGTACGGCTCTGCGCGCGCAGCACCGCGAAGTAGGTCTCCATGACCACCCGGAGCACCGCGCCCACCGCGAACCAGCGCAGCAGCGGGGTCGCCGCGTCCGCGTAGCCGTCGCCGAAGACGCCCAGGATCCAGGGCGCGCCGACGAACAGCACGCCCGCGATCGGCAGCATGATCCGGGCCATCCGCTTGAGCGCGGCACGGGTGTTGGCGGCGAGCCGCCCCGGGTCGTGCGAGCCCTCGACCGTCAGGGACGCGCCCATGTTGATGGCGAGCAGATTGGTCGTGCCGCCGATGGTGGTGGTGATGTAGAAGTACGCGTTGTCCTCGGAGCTGACCTGTGAGGCGATGATCACCGGGACCAGATAGACCACGGCGAGCGAGAACAGGGAGCCGGTGTAGTCCCCGGCGAGGAACCTTCCGATCTCCTTCAGTGTCGGCGGCTCGGCGTGCTCCGAGGTCGCCTTGATGTGCCGGGGCACCAGCCGCCGGAACACCAGCCAGCCCAGCGGCACCACCGAGGTGGCGATCGCGGCGACCCAGGACACGAAGACGCCGGTGGCCGGGATCGCCACGGCGAACGCGACGAGCAGTCCCAGCTTGACCGCCGAGAACACGGTGTTGCCCACCGGCACCCAGGGCGCGCTGCGCAGCCCGGTCAGCACGCCGTCCTGGAGGGTGAGCAGGTTCCAGGCGACGACGGCCCCGATGAAGCCGAGACCGTTGACCGGCCCGTGCAGGAACCGGTACGACGGCCCCCACATGTCGAGGGTCATCAGGAACACGCCCGCCGCGAGCGCCACGATCAGCGAACTGCCTGCGTACGTACGGAAGATGAGCCGTCCCGTGCGCCTGCCGGACACCGGGATGAAACGGGCCAGGGCGCCGGTCAGGGTCACCGCGGTCAGTCCGGCGAGCAGCTTCATCGCGGCGATGGCCGCGGAGCCCTGGCCGACCGCCGACTCGGAGTAGTAGCGCGCCGCGGCCAGCCAGAAGCCGAGCCCGAGCACGGCGGAGATACCGGTGTTGAGCATCAGCGCGTAGGCGTTGCGGAACAGCTGGCTGCCGTCGGGCGACCGGCCCGTCCCGGGCAGGCGAAGACGGCGCCCGGACGGTTCGGGCGCCTCGCTCTCGGGCGTCGTGGCCTCGGTTGTGGTGGTCGTGTCAGACACGGGAACGGATGGCCTTCCGGCGGACCTGGCGTGCTCTGCGGACGAGGGCGTACCCCTTGGTAAAGGCGCGGTCCTTGGCGAAGTTACGGGCGATCGCGCGGCCCTGCAGCAACCGCTCGAACTCCTCGACGCCGGTGGCGCGCCGGATGGTGACGCGCTGCAGGGCGTAGGGCCCCTGGCGCCGGCGGGCCAGCCCGTTGCCGACGGCGAGCGCCTGGGCGTACCCGGCCTCCCGCACCGCCCCGCGGACCCGGCGGCTGGAGTAGCCGTACGGGTAGGCGAACGACACCGGACGCGAGCCGAGCTCTCCGGTGAGGATCTCCGTACTGCGGACCAGCTCCGAGCGCAGGGTGGCGTCGTCGAGCTGGTCGAGCTGCGGGTGGGTGTGGCTGTGGCCGCCGATCTCGACGCCGGAGTCCGCGAGATCGCGCACCTGCGGCCAGTCGAGCATGCTGTCCAGGCCGCCTCCGGTGTCGTACGCGCCCTTGATCCAGCCGGTGGAGACGAACAGCGTGGCCGGGAAGCCGTGCTCGGCGAGCACGGGCAGGGCATGCCGGTGGACGCCCTCGTAACCGTCGTCGAAGGTGATCAGCACCGGCCGGGCGGGCAGCGGACGGCCGGACCGCCAGCGCGCCGCCAGCTCGGCGGTGGTGACCGGGGTCAGGCCCAGGTCGCCGATGAGCGCCATCTGCTCGGCGAACGCCTCGGGTGCGACCGACAGGACCCGGGTGGCGTCGCCCGGCGCGGTCGCCACCGCGTGGTACATGAGGATCGGTACGGCTGTCCCGCTCATGGGCGTTCCCCCTCGGTCCGTACGCCCGGACGGTTCATGGGCGTTCCCTCTCGGTCCGTACGCCCGCGCCGTTCACGGCGTCCCCCTCGATCCGTACGACGGAGAACGCCGTCCCGCCCCGCCGCGCCCGCATACTGCCGACCACGTATCCGCCCGCCGCGGTGAGCACCCCCGCGACGATCGCGCCCGCACGACCGGCGCCGCCCGGGCGGGCCAGCAGGGCGTCCCGCAGACCGCGGGCGACCCCGGCGGGCAGGACCCGGGTGGTGTACCGGCGTTCGGACTCCAGCCCCTTGTCCGCGCCCACGCTTCGGGCCACCAGCGCCTTGGACAGGCCCTCGGCGTAGGCGCGGGTGCGGAAGTACGCGAAGTGCTCGCGCGCCGCCGGTACCCGGTGGTGGATCACCGCGCGGTCGTCGATGAGCAGGACCGCGTCCGGTCGGGCCCTGGTGAGCCGGATGCACAGTTCCGTCTCCTCGCAGCCCAGCGGCCGGCGGTCGCCGTCGCGGCCGATGCCGGTGGCGAAACCGCCCGCCGCCTCGAACGCCGTACGCCGGAAAGAAGCGTTTCCGCCCAGAACGTTGCGGACCCGGACCAGGCCCGGTGGCAGCCCTCGGTAGGTGCAGCCCACCACCCAGTCGAACTCCTCCGGGAACCAGGCGGGACGCCGGCCCGACGCCCAGATCGGGAGCGTACGGCCGCCGACCGCCAGCACCCGCGGGTCGGCATAGCCCTCGGCGAAGCGGCCCAGCCAGTCCCGCTCGGCAACGGCGTCGTCGTCCAGGAAGGCGATCACCTCGCCGTGGGAGGCGGCGATACCGGTGTTGCGGCCGGCCGACAGCCCGCGCGGGCCCGCGTTGGCGAGCACCCGGATGTCACCGGCGGCCGTGCCCTTCTCGTACTCCTTGTACTCGCGGGCCAGCCGGTCCAGCAGAGCCTGGTTGTGGTCCACGACCAGGAGCGTCTCCAGCGCCGGGTACGACTGCGCGCGCACCGAGGAGACCGCCGCGAGGATGTCCTCCCAGCGGTCCTCGGTGTACACGCAGATCACGACGGAGATGTCGGGATCTCTCAAGACACCTCTCCCTGCCCGGTGTTCAGCAGCGACGAGTGGTGGGTGCGGCGACGCAGGGCACGCCGGTTGGAGCGTTCCCGGAGGATGACCTTCAGTACCCGGATCCCGTCCCGCACGGCCCGCAGATTGCTGGTGCCGTGGATGCGGAGGTACTCGTGGCTGGGGATCTCCTGCACCTTGAGCCCCGCCTTGACCACTCTGATGTTCATCAGGGTCTCGACCTCGAAACCGGTGCAGTCGAGCTCGATCTTGTCGAGGCAGTGCCGCCAGAAGGCGTTGTATCCGTAGCAGAGATCGGTGTAGCGGGCGCCGAACTTGCGGTTGACGATGGTGCACAGCGCCCAGTTGCCGAGCTTGCGGATGAAGGTCATGTCGTCCGTGCCGCCGCCGTTGGCGAAGCGCGAGCCCTTGGCGAAGTCGGCCCCCGAGACGAGGGCGGACACGTACGACACGATCTCGTTGCCGTCGGCCGAGCCGTCCGCGTCGACCATCACGATGATGTCGCCGGTGCACGCCTCGAACCCGGTGATCAGGGCATCCCCCTTGCCCTTGCCCTGCTGGTCGACGACCCTCACCGCGGGCCACAGCGAGCGTGCCACCTCGACGGTGTCGTCGGTGGAATTGCCGTCCACAAGAACCACTTCGTGTATCCAGTCCGGAAGGGTCTTGAAGACGTAGGGCAGATTCTCCGCCTCATTCATGGCGGGAATCACCACGCTCACCGGCGGAGTGATCGCCAGGTGAGAGGAGATCGGCCGGTAGCGGGCGGCCAGTAACGGATCTTGGCCCGAACTCGGCGGATGCAGAACAGAACTCATGAGTGTGGTCCCTCTCGTCCGGTGGACCGCCCGCCCCTGGGCGGCCCGGCTTTGTGTCCGGTTCGAAAGGGGGGTTCTCATCTTCGGCACGGCGACATCGTCTCCGTGCACACGGACGAGCTGGCAAAGCTGGCCGGGCTGCCGGAACAAGACGGCAGCCGGTCGCGCGGCACGGCTCGGTCACAAGTGCGGTCACCGAGCACGGCACCCCCCTACCGCGCCCCGCGCCGGAACGCCACGGCCCTGAGCCCTCCCCTGAACCGCGTGCTGACGGACCGATGCGGGTGAGATGTACGACGGTATTGACGATTGAACCCGAATGGCAAGACCTGGAACTAGGCCTCACGTTTTTGTTGGTTTGGCCGTTACACAACTTTGGCCAGTCTTGGTCACTCTTGTGTTCGTTTACCCGAACGGAATTTCTCCCGGCCGAGAACGGCCAGGAGCAACAGCAGGCTGAGCGCGGTCACCGCGACGACCCCGCCCCGGACCGACCAGCGGTGGACGGCCAACATGCCCTGGGCAACCAGCATGTTCACAACGACCGCGCCCGCAAGTGAGGTGAGCGCCCGGCCGAACGGATCCAGCCCGCGCAGCGCTGCCCCGATCGCCACGGCCGGCGCCGCGAGCAGGAAGAACAGCGTGCTGGGACCGCGCAGTGGTGAGCCGGTGTCGGTGAGCGCGAGCAGTGCGCCGACCGCGCCGACGGCCGTGGCGGCCCCCGCGAGCAGCGCGGACAGGTCCCTCCCCGGACCTGGCCGCACCCGTTCGGCGTCGTCCTGCGCGCCGTCTGGTGAAGGTGTCTTGATGCCTAAGGTCTGCATTGGCGACTTTGCCCCCCGACGCGCCGGATGCCGGGCTTCAATGTGGCGCAGGCTCACACCGGCCGTCAAGACGACGGCGGTGGCCGGGGCGTCGGCGCGGCGGCACTGTCAACGAATCTGGCATGTACGCGCAATATCTCGATCATGAACGTGCTGAGTCGGTCCCGTCGAGGTGTCGTTGAGACCCGAAAAGACTTGGCATGGACACTTCCCGTCAACACGCGTAGTTGCTACGACAGTTATGGCAGAGATCCTGCTAAAGGGAGGTTCCATGAGACGTTCCCGATTTGCGGCATACGTGACCTCGCTCCTCCTCGCCACCGGCCTCACCCTCACCGGGGCAGCCACGGCGCAGGCTTCCTCGACCGCCGCCACCGGCGGTTATGTGGCGCTCGGCGACTCCTACTCCTCGGGAGTGGGAGCGGGCAGCTACATCAGCTCCAGCGGCAGCTGCGACCGCAGCACCAAGGCCTACCCGTACCTGTGGAACGCCGCACACAGCCCGTCCTCGTTCGCCTTCAACGCCTGCTCGGGCGCGACGACGGACGATGTCCTGGCCGGCCAGCTCGGCTCGCTCGACTCCTCCACCGCCCTGGTCTCGATCACCATCGGCGGCAACGACGCCGGTTTCGCCGACGTCATGACGACCTGTGTGCTCCAGTCCGACAGCGCCTGTGTCTCCAAGATCAACGCGGCGAAGTCGTACGTCGACTCGACGCTCCCCGGCAAGCTCGACACCGTCTACGACGCGATCAGCGCCAAAGCCCCGTCCTCCGAGGTGGTCGTCCTCGGCTACCCCCGCTTCTACAAGCTCGGACAGACCTGCCTAGGCCTCTCCGAGACCAAGCGGTCCGCGATCAACGGCGCGGCCGACTACATCGACAACGCCATCCAGAAGCGCGCCCTGGACCACGACTTCGTCTTCGGTGACGTCCGCACCACCTTCACCGGCCACGAGATCTGCTCCAGCAACTCCTGGCTGCACAGCGTCAACTGGCTCTCCATCGGCGAGTCGTACCACCCGACCGCCGCAGGCCAGTCCGGCGGCTATCTGCCGGCGTTCACGAACGCGGCCTGAGCACTCGTCCCAGGCCGCACCCACAGGGTTCTCAGGGTGAACCCGAAGGCGAAGCGGAGGCCCCGCCCGACGGGGTCTCCGTCGTCGCACAGGTCACCGAGAAGGGCACGGCGTCCGACGTCGTCCGCCCCGGACTGCGCACCTCCACGCTGATCTCGTTCTCGATCGTCCCGCTGTCGGAGTACGCGGTCACGGTCACCTGCACCTGCTTGGTCTCCGCACCGCCCGCCGGGAACGACAGTGTTTTCCACCCCGGGTCGGAGACCGACCCGTGCGCGAGCACCCACCGGTACTCCACCTGCGCGGGCAGCCGTCCCACCGTGAACGTCGCCGTGAACGTGGGCGCCTGCGCGGCCGGCGGCGGGCAGGTTCCGTCGTACTGCGTGTGCGAGCCCGCGAGGGTGACCCGCACGGACTGCGCCGGCCGGCTGCTCGCCGCGGCGCTGCTGCTCCGCGCGGGCGGCGGTGCCCCGGTGTCCGAGTCGGTGCCGGTGCTCGGGGTGGGGGAGTGCGCGGTGCCGCTCGCCCGGCCGGTGTGCGCGCCGGTGTTCCCCTTGTCGCCGCCGTTGTCATGGTTGAGCAGTGCATACGTCAGTCCCGCCACCGCCAGGACGACCGCGAGGAGACCGGCCACCAGCACCACCCCGGTCCCCCGGCCGCGTTCCGGCCCGACGGCCGTGGTCCGCGGCTCCGCACGACCGGTGGGCAGGGGCGCCGGCGGTGTGGGAGACGGCCGTTGCGGCCGGTCCGGGACCGCCGGGGTGTACGGCGAGGCCGGCATCGTGGCCGTGCGGGGAAGCCCGCCCGCCGCCCTGCGCGGAGTCCCGCCCGCCGCGACGAGCCGCAGGTCCTGCTCGGCCCGTTCGGCGGACAGCCGCTCGGCGGGGTCCTTGCGCAGCAGCCCCTCGAGGACGGGTACGAGCGGCCCGGCCCGGAGCGGCGGCGGCAGCTCCTCGTCCACCACGGCACGCAGGGTGCTCAGCGGAGTGTCCTGCCGGAAGGGGGTGTTGCCCTCGACGGCCGCGTACAGCAGCACGCCCAGCGACCACAGGTCCGACTCCGGGCCCGGGGTGCGCCCCAGTGCCCGCTCCGGGGCGAGGAACTCGGGCGAGCCGATCACCTCTCCGGTCATGGTCAGCGCCGAGCTGCCCTCGACCGTCGCGATGCCGAAGTCGGTGAGGACCACCCGGCCGTCGTCGGCGAGCAGCACGTTGGCCGGCTTCACGTCCCGGTGCAGCACCCCGGCGTCGTGCGCGGCGCGCAGCGCGGCCAGCACCTCGGCACCGATGTGCGCGGCCCGCTGCGGCGGCAGCGGACCCTCGGCCTCCAGCTCGTCGGCCAGGGACAGCCCGCGCACCAGCTCCATCACGATCCAGGGACGGCCGCCCTCCAGCGCCACGTCGTACACCGTGACCACGTTGCGGTTCGCGACCCGGGCCGCCGCCCACGCCTCGCGTTCCAGGCGCGCGTACATCCGCTCGACGTCCGAGGCGGCCAGGCCGGCCGGGGCCCGTACCTCCTTGACGGCCACCTCGCGGTGCAGCACCTCGTCGCGGGCGCGCCACACGGTGCCCATGCCGCCCTCGCCCAGCGGGGACAGCAGGCGGTAGCGGTCCGCGATCACACGTTCCTGGCCCGGTACTTCGGACACGGGCGACCCCCACGGCATCTGACGTGATTTCTCCACAAAAGTAGCTCAGCCGAGGGCGGATGCGGCCCCCTTGAGCACCAATCCGGCACCCAGGGCGACGACGACCAGCGCGGACGCGAGCGGCAGGGTCCGGCGCACCAGGGCGGCCACCGGGTGTGCGGTCCAGCGCGGGCGCCGGTCCAGTACGCGGGTGACCCCCGAGCCCAGCCTGACGACGGCGAACCCGGCCGCCGTGAGCGTCAGCGCCAGCCCGGCGCCGTACGCCACGACGAGCAGCAGTCCGAACCAGGCCTTTCCGAGCGCCGCGGCCCCGACCAGCACGACGACCGCGGACGGGCTCGGCACCAGGCCGCCCGCGAACCCGAGGAGGATCGTGCCGCGCAGGGTGGGGGCGGTGGGGTGGCTGTGGGTGTGACCGCCATGGGTGTGCACCACACCACCGTGAGAGTGACGGCTCCCGTCGTGATCACGGTGGTCGTGAGGGTGGTCGTGATGGTGGGTCTGCCCGTCGTGGTGATGCCCGCTGTGCCCGTCGTGGTGATGGTGGTGATCGGCGGCGGCTTCCTGGTGCGCACCGACCAGAGCCAACGGGCGCTCCTCGGCTTCCTCGTGGGGATGCGGGTGAGCGTGCGGACGGGCGTGCGCACGGTTGCGCCAGGCCCGTCGTACGAGGTTCGCGCCCGCCACGAGCACCAGGGCGCCGCTGGCGATGCCCAGCCAGGCGATGACCGAGGGCGTGGCGGCGGAACCCGCCGTGACGAGCAGGCCCAGCGCGACCACGCCGAGGGTGTGGGTGACCGTGACCGAGGCGGCCAGGGGCAGTACGTCCCGCAGCCGGGCCCGGCCACCGCGCGCGGCCGCCGTCGCGGCCATCAGGGTCTTGCCGTGGCCCGGCGCGAGGGCGTGCATCGCGCCGAGCACGACCGCGATGAGCAGGGCGAGCGCGCCGAAGCCGAGGGTGAGGTCGTGGCGGGCGACGAGGTCGTCCAGGGCGCGGGTCCAGCGGTCGGCGCCCCGGGGCAGCACGGCGGCGCCCGGGGCGTCCTGCCGCTCCTCCGCGAGGGCCGGGCCGCCGGGGCGCGCCCGCAGGGAGGCACTGGCCGTGTCGGCCGGGGAGGACAGCAAGTCCTTGGGATAGGTGGTGAGTTCGTGCGAGACCGACTTCTTCGGTGCGTCCGTCGCGGTGAGCGTCATGCGGTCGCCGCGCGCGGTGATCTCCCGCCAGCCGGGCCCGCTGGTGGCGCCCGCACTGTGGAAGCCGAGGGCGACGGACCTGCCGCGGGGGAGGGAGGCGGTGAACCGGCACTCCACGCGCAGGGTGTTCAGCCCGGCCTGCCCGGGCCGCAGCCGGGCCCGGGCGGAGCCGGGGGCCAGGGCGGCGGAGCGTCCCCCGACGGTGAGCCTGCTGTCCCGCGCGGCCTCGGCGCACCGCCGCTCGGCCCACGTGGACAGGCCCAGCCGCTCGATGCCGGGCTCGGCCTGGGTGGCCGGGATCTCGGCGAGGTCCTCCACATGGTCGATGCGGAGCTGTCCGGGGGCGACGACGAGACCGTCGTAGCGGTTGACGGTGAAATTGCCGAGGGGGTGCGCGCTCGCGGCCGTGGCCGGGGTGAGCACGAGGGCGCAGGCGGCGGTGACGACGGCCGCGGCGGTTGCGAGTGGGCGGCGGAGGTTCACCGGGCGGCCTCCAGCGCCTTGCGGGCCTGTGCCGCGCCCAGGGGAGAGAAGCCCGGATTCAGTTTCAGGGCTGCCTGCAGGGACGCGCGGCCGTCCTTGCCGTGGTCCGTGGCCAGCTCGATCATGCCGCGGTGGTAGCGGAAGGCGGCGTTGCGGTAGCCGGTCGCCGTGGCCCGGCGGGCGTAGGGAAGGGCTTCCTCGTCACGGCCGTTGACGTGCAGCGCCCAGGCGAGGGCGTCCGCGGTGTGCACGGTGTGCCGGCGGGCCCATTCGGCGCGGGCCGCACGCAGCGCGGCCGCCTTGTCGCCGTGATCGGCGGCGGCCAGGGCGGTGTCCAGGTCGGCGTTGACGCCGTTGGCGCGGGCCAGGGCGATCCAGGCGTCGACGAGCGCGTACTGGTCGTGCGCCCTGGCCCGGTCGCCGGCCGCGCCGCGGGCCTCGTACAGCTCGCCGAGTTCGACGAGCGGTCCGGGCAGCGGATAGCGGGCGACCACGGTCTGCAGGCCCTTGATCGCCTCGTCCCGGTGTCCGCTCGCCGCCTGGGCGCGGGCCCGGCCCTCCAGGGCCGGGAGGTAGTTCTCGTCGGCGGCCAGGGCCCGGGCGTAGAAGGTGAGTGCGGAGTCGTAGTCGCCCTGGTTCCAGGCGAGTTGGCCGAGCTGGGCGGCCGCGTAGGCCACATCGCCCGGTGAAGTGGCGGCCGCGAGGGCCTGCTCGAGCACGCGCCGGGCGGTCGTCACATCGCCGCGCAGTTCGTGCACATACGCGTACCGCGTGAAGACCGGCACGCCCGGCTTGCGCGCGTCCGCGGTCCCGGCGGCCCGGGACGCCTCGGTGTACCGGCCCAGTTCGACCAGGGCGTCGATGCGCGAGGACAGCGCGCGCTCGCTGTACGGATTCTGCTTCAGGGCCTGGTCCGCGTAGGTCAGAGCGTTCTTGAAGTCGTGCCGGGCGGCGGCGAGGGCGGCCCGGCCGGCCAGGGCCTGGTCGTTGTCGGGGGCGAGCGCCAGGGACCGTTCCAGGGCCTTCTCGGCCTGCGGATAGCGGGCCGGGTCGCCCTTGGTCCGGGCCTGCTCGACATAGGCCAGGCCGAGCGTGGCCCAGCTGTCGAAGTCCCGCGGCTGGGACCGCAGATGCGACTGGAGGGCGGCGATGCCCGCGTCCAGGTTCCCACTGCCCAGTACCCCGGGATCGACGGCACTGGAGGCCGCCACGGACACCGGCCCGCCGTCCCGCGCCGCCCCCACGGCGATCGCCCCGCCGGTCAGTGCGACGGCCAGCAGGGCGGCGCAGCCGAGGAGCTGAACGGACCGCCACCGCCGTCCGGCGGCGGCGAAACGGCGGACGGCGGCGACGCGCTGCTGCTCCGTGGCGGACCCGGGAGTCCGAGGTGCGGGGGGCGATGGCGGGAGCATCGGCACGGCCTCGGACATGGCGGGCGCCGGGGCGTCACTCTCTCCCGCGCTCACCGTCCGCCCACCGCTCTCCTCGTCATTCGTACGCGGGGCCATGCCCTCTCCTAGGTCGCCTGATGATGGTGGAAGGGAAAGGCGCGGCCCGCCGTGGGGGAGTGGGAAACGGGCCGCGCCGGTTCGGTGGGTGGGGATCAGTACGGACGCTGCATCCGGCGGCGCCACCAGGCGAGGGCGGTACCGATCAGCAGGATCCCGGCCGCGCCCGAGGCCGCCGAGGCGGCGATCAGCACCGTGTTGCCCGTGCCGCCGGAGGAGGAGCCGGCCGGCTGCAGGGCGTCGCCGAGCTGGCTGCGAACGTCCGTACCCGAGGTCGTGCCCTTGGCGAGCGGACCGCGCGAACCCGAGGTGGGCTGGGCGATGTACGGGAAGTACTTCTCGAACTTCTTGTCGTTCTTGTCCACCGCGTCGCCCAGGTCGTTCTTGGAGCCGACCAGTTCGCCCTCCACGACCTGCAGCGCCTCGTCCACGACGTCGTCGGTGAGCCGGCGGCCGTTCGGGAAGCCCGCGTTGTCACCGTCCAGCACACCGAGCCGCTTGGGATGCATGGCCGGCTTGATCGAGGTGTTCAGCCGCAGCTCCTCCGAAGGCTTCACGTTCGGCGGCTGGTTGAGGCCCTTGACGCCCTTGAGGAACACGTCGACCAGGTCGTTGCGCGGCTCCGCCGGCGCCTTGATCTTGTAGATCCCCTCGATGAGCTTCGGCAGCTCGGGGTTGGTGACGTTCTTCAGGAACTGGGCGTCGTACCAGGGCTGGGACGCGTTGAACTTGTCCTTGTCCTTCTGCGGGTTGACGACCTCGTTGACCAGCGGGTTGCCCAGGCGCGAGACCTGGGAGTAGTAGCCCTGCGCGTTGCGGCGCTGGGTGGTCGACCAGATGCCGACGACCGGTTGCTTGCCGGACTCGCGGATCAGGTCGTTGGGGACCTGGAGCGCGATCGAGTTGACGTTGTAGCCCTTGAGCGTGTCCCGGCCGACCTCGGTGAGGTTGCCGCCGTACAGCAGGTCGAAGACGCGCAGGTCCAGGAAGAACGGGTCGTCGGCCTGGCCGGCGAAGGTCGCGGCACCGCCCGCCGTCTTGTACACGGCCTGGGTGCGCAGTTTGCCGTAGTCCGGCATGGACGCCTTGCCCACGTTCGACGGCGCCACCGGTACGTCGTCCGCGAGCTTCGTCTTCGACATCACGTGCTGGTTCTTCAGCCGGATCAGGTCGATGTCGTAGGTCTGCGTGACGTTCAGGTCGGGATCGTCCAGGCTGGTGACCGGACCGGTGTTGTACAGGAAGGTGTTGCCGTTCTTGGTGTGCGTCTTGAAGGTGTAGCGGAACAGCAGCTCACCCTGCGCGTCACCGTTGTTGTCGACGTGGATGTCGTACTGGGCGTCGTCCGCGAACGTGTAGAAGTTCGGTCCGCCCGCCGGTTCCTCGAACGGGATCCAGTTCGCCACGATGGTCGTGGTGTCGGGCTTGTCCGGACTGACGAACGCGTACAGGTCCGTGTTGTCGTACTGCGGGGTGCCCGAGATCAGCGGGGCCTCCCGGTGGGAGGAGGCGGAGGCCGCCCCGGGTTCCAGCGTGGCGACACCGGCGGCTGCGAGCCCTCCGGCGGCCAGCGCACCACAGATGAGCGTGACCAGGCCCTTGCGTCCTGTGCCGCTCCTGGAGAAGAGAGGTGTCATGCCGTCCGTCCTCAGTGCCAACTTGCCTTGACGGACGGGTATACGGAGCCGGCAGGGCGATCGGATTGGTCGGAAGGAAAAAATCTTTTCGGCTTTTCGGACCCGCGTTTTCGGCCCGCTGATCCGTATCACCCGCCGGAGGTGTGCGCTCGTGCGGATGCGTGGAGTCAGAGGCAGGGCCGGCTGCGGCCACGGAAGGGGGACCGGGGTGGAGGCGGACGAGCTTCTGGTGCTCGTGGCCGGCGGTGACCAGAAGGCATTCGAGGATCTCTACGGAATGGTGTCGGGACCGGTGTTCGGGCTCGTACGGCGGGTCGTGCGCGATCCCGCCCAGTCGGAGGAGGTCGCCCAGGAGGTGCTGCTCGAACTGTGGCGCTCTGCCGCCCGGTTCGATCCCGGCCGGGGCAGCGCCCTGTCCTGGATCCTCACCCTCGCCCACCGCCGTGCCGTCGACCGGGTGCGCAGCGCCCGCGCGGCGGGTGAACGCGAGCAGCGTGAGGCCCTGCGCGCCGGGGAACCCGCCTTCGACCACGTGGCCGAGGAGGTCGAGGCCGGTCTGGAGCGCGAGTGGGTGCGCCGCTGCCTGGACCGGCTCACCGCGCTGCAACGCCAGTCCGTGACCCTCGCCTACTACGACGGCTACACGTACCGTGAGGTGGCCGAGCGGCTCTCGCTGCCGCTGGGCACGGTCAAGACGCGGATGCGCGACGGACTCACCCGGCTGCGCGAGTGCCTGGGAGGTGCCGCATGAGCATCCTCGGCCGTCTGCTGGGCCGCGAGGAACTGCACTCCCTCGCCGCGCCCTACGCGCTCGACGCCCTCGAACCCGGCGAGCGGCGCCGCTTCGAGAAGCACCTCAAGGACTGCGACCGCTGTGCCGCCGAGGTCCGGGTCCTGGCCGAGGACGCGCTGCGCCTCGCCTGGTCCACGGCGGCGCCCGCACCGGCCGCCCTGCGCGACCGGGTCCTGGCCGCCGTCCGCACCACCCCGCAGGAGCAGTCGCTCACGCCCGCCCGCGAGCGTGCCCCCCAACTGCCGCCGCACGTCTGGGGCACCCAGCCCCCGCCCGCGCGGGCCCGTACGCCCCGGACGCGTCCCTTCTTCGTCCCCTTCGCCACGGCGACCGCCGCCGCGGCCCTCGTCGTCGCCTCCCTCTTCGCGGTCCAGGCACACCGCACCCAGGAACGGCTCGACGCGGAGCAGGCCCAGGCACGTGAGATCGCCCACGTTCTCGCCGCTTCCGACGCCCGCGCCGGGGGCAGCAAGGACGCTCGGGGCCGCAGTATCGGAGTGATCGCTTCCGCATCGGAGGGGCAGGCTGTCGTCACGCTCAGCGGATACGGCACCCCGCACGGCGGCCGCGTACATCAGCTCTGGCTCATGCGCCCCCATGTGCAACCGCGCTCCCTCGGGCTCTTCGCGGGCGACACGCCCTTGGTCGCCAAGGGTCTCGACAAGTCCTCGACGTCACTCGCCGTAACCGTCGAGCCTGATGGCGGCTCAGCGCAGCCCACCGGCCAGCCCGTTGTCCAACTCACCCTGAAATCGGTCGGATTCGGAGAGTAGTCATCGAGGGATGGTCAACCGCCTTGCAGGGAAGGTGAATCCTGTGGCCGTGATACCCGCGTGCCCCCCTGGGGCGATAGGGTTACCCTGCCCGGGCCGGGTGGACTCGTACGGGTGGGGAGTGACATGGAGCAGATAACAGTGCGCAGCAGGGCCAGGGTCCCTGCGATCACCTGCGGAAGCAGCGCGACCAGTTCGCGCCTGGACCGCCATCTGTCGGTGCTGGCGGGTCCCGCCATACCGCAGCGGGAGACGGTCGAGGCCACGTCGCTGATGCTTGAGCTGACGGCACGTGACACCGCGCACAAGCGCAGCGACCGAGGTGCGCGGGTTCGCCGCGTCTCCCTCTTCGCTCCGCTGCGCCGGCTGCGCCGCTCGCTGTTCGGCGGTCACTGAGAAGTCACTGAGCGAACCAGCGGTCCCTGGAACCCTTCCAGGAGGCCCGCGCTCAGGCCGCCACACCGTCCCGGCGCAAGGCTGCGATCTCGTCGTCCGTCATCCCCACGGCATGCAGCAGCGCCTCGGTGTGCTGTCCGAGCGCGGGCACCTCGCCCATCCGCGCCTCGTCCCCGCCCGGCAGTGTGATGGGAGGCAGCAACGCCTTCAACGGCCCGACCGGCGAACCCACCCGACGCCACCGCTCCCGGGCCGCGAGCTGCGGATGTTCCGCCAGCTCGTGCAGATCCCGCAGCCGGGCGCAGGCGATACCCGCCTGCTCCAGCCGGGCCAGTGCCTCCTCGGTGGCCAGCGCACCGAGTGCCCCGGCGACCAGCGCGTCGGTCCCTTCGCGGTTCGCCACCCGCGCCGCATTGGTCGCGTAGGCCGGATCCGTCCCCCATTCCGGTCGGCCCATGACCTGTTCGGCCAGCCGCCGCCACTCCCGGTCGTTCTGCACCGACAACAGCACCCGCCCGCCGTCCGCCGTCGCATAGGCGTCGTAGGGCGCGATGACGGCGTGCGCGAGCCCGGTGCGCGCAGGGGGCTCACCTCCGTGCATCGCATGGTTCAGCGGATGCCCCATCCACTCGGCCAGCGCCTCCAGCATCGACACCTCCACCGGCCCGCCCCGCCCGGTCGTGCCGCGCCGCACCAGCGCGGCCAGCACACCCGAGAAGGCGTACATGGCCGCCGCGATGTCCGCCGCCGGAATCCCCGCCTTGACGGGCTGCCCGGGCGTACCCGTCACCGAGACCAGCCCCGCCTCGCACTGCACGAGCATGTCGTAGGCCCGTTTGTCCGCGTACGGCCCCGAACTGCCGTACCCCGAGATGTCCACGGCGACCAGCCGCGGATGTGCCGCGCACAGCGTGACCGCGTCGAGCCCCAGCCGCGCCGCGGCCCCCTGGGCCAGGTTCTGCACGAACACGTCCGCGTCCGCGATCAGCCTCCGTACGACGTCCAGACCGCGCGGGTCCTTGAGATCCAGGGCGAGGGACTCCTTGCCGCGGTTGCACCACACGAAGTGCGAGGCGAGACCGCCGGCCGCGGTGTCGTAGCCACGGGCGAAGTCGCCGCCGTCGATCCGCTCCACCTTGATCACCCGGGCACCCAGATCGGCGAGCTGCCGAGTCGCGAAGGGCGCGGCCACGGCCTGTTCCACGGCGACGACGGTGATGCCCTCCAGGGGCAGCGGAAGAAGATCCATGGGGTGGATGATCTCCTCCGACCGGCCGCTCTGTCAGTACCGTCTCACTGCATTCCATCGGCGTGGCCGCATGCCGGACGGTCTGCCCGGCGCCGAGCCGGGCCGCACCGGCGCGCTGCAGGCGACGACCGTGGGTCCGCGCGCCCAGATCGAATCAAGCGCACGATGCCCGTCCGGGACTCTTCCCTGCCCCGCCGGGCCAGGGGAGCCGAGGACATCGCGCGCCTCGGGACCGCTCTGCGCCACGGCTAGAGCAGCGCGAACTGGCCCTCCGGGCCCTCCTCGTGGTGGTCGAGGACCGAGGCGGGACGGCGGGCGGCTTCCGGGCCGGGGAGCACGCCCGCCCGGTGGAGGTCGGCAGCCGAGATCGGCGAGGTCTGCGTCAACTCGGCTCGCTGCGGACGGAGCTCCGCCAGCAGGGCCAGGACCGTGATCAGTTCCAGGAGTTCCGAGGTCCAGGTCTGGGACCAGGCCGCGGGGCGGATCGCGGCCAGGGTGCCCGGGTCGGCCGGAGCCGTGCGGGCGGCGAACCAGGTCTCCAGGACGGGGACCCCGGCCACCTCGTAGTCCCAGGCCTCCGGCGGGACCGGGGAGACGCGCCCCTCGTCGAGGTGCAGGGTCTCCTCGTCGCGGTCGTAGTGGAGCGTCAGCGGTCGGCTGGGCAGGGGTGCGCGGACGTAGGGGCGGCGGCCGCCCGGGAGCTTGGGGCGTTCGCCGTCGCGGCGCATCAGCCACAGGACCCGGTGTCCCCACTCCAGGCCCCGCGCCCAGAGGGCGGCGTCCTCGGTGAGCGGCACGGTCAGGTCCGGGCGGACCGTCGCCAGGATCCACGCCAGTACGTCCGGTGGGGTGGGGCGTTCGCCCAGGCGGGCGGAGAGGTGGTCCAGCAGGCCCGGCGCCAGGTTCGGTTCGGTGCCGCCCGGGCGGCGGTACAGCGGGCGGACGCGGCCGGCGCGCAGGGTGGGCAGCAGGGAGGTCGCCAGCAGAGGGTGGCCCTCGGCCGTCTCCGCGCCCGTCTCCACCGTGAAGACCTGGTGTCCGTCCGCCACCCGCCACAACTCCGGGCGAGCCGTGTCGATCAGCCGGTGGTCCGGGATCAGCCACTGCTCGTCGAAGGGCGCCGAAAGGACCCGTACCGGCTCGGCGCAGGGGCCCTCGGCGCGCGCCAGCCGCTCCGTGCCGGAGGACTGGCCCGGCAACTGCCCCACCGCGGACTGCAGGGTGCGGGAGCGGGTCGGCTCGAACAGGGCTTCCCGGTCCGGCCCTTCGGCCTTCAGCAGGGCGTCCCAGCGGGCCTTCGGGGAAACCGGATCGGGTGCCGTCGGCCAGGCGCGGCCGGGCCGCAGCGGTGCGACGGACCACGGCATGAGGTCCGCCAGCAGCGGAGCGTCGTCGTGCGTCACGCTGGGCATGGTACGGCCTGGTGCCGCGAGGCGGGTCAGGTGGCGTCCAGGGTCACCGTGAAGGAGAAGCGGTCGCCCCGGTAGTGGATGACCGCCACGTCCAGCACTCGGCCCTGGGCGTCGTACGTCACGCCCGTGTAGTGCAGGATCGGGCTGAGCAGCGGCACCTGGAGCAGGCGTGCGGTCTCCGGGTCGGCGAGCCTCGCCTCCACCGTGTCCGTGATGCGGCTGATGTCCGCCCCGACGACGTCCCGCAGCACCTTGGTCATCGGCCAGCGGAGCAGGTCCTCCCGGTCGATGCGTGCGGCCAGTTCGGGGCGGACGTGGTTGCGGGCGTGATTGGTCGGCTCGCCGGTCTTCTCGTCGCTGCGCAGACGGTGGTACGTCGACACCTCGGCGAGGTCCGGGAAGTACTCGGCGAGTTCGCCGGTCACGGGCGCCGTTCCGTGGTCCAGCAGCTCGGTCGTCATACCGGACTGCTGGGCCACGATCGCGTCCACCGAGCCCAGCAGCCGCACCGGGGCCCCGCGTCGCACCCCGGGCTCGATGAATGTGCCGCGCCGTCGGTGCCGGCTGATCAGTCCCTCGTCCTCCAGCTCCTTCAGCGCCTGCCGCATGGTCAGCACGCTGACCCCGTAGTGCTCGGCGAGCTGCTCCTCGGTGGGCAGCCGCAGCGGGTCCCGCGGCGAGCGGCCGAGTATGGAGGCCCGCAGCGACTGCGACACCTGGTACCACAGCGGCAGCTTGCGGTTCAGGACGATCGAATCCGGAGCGAAGGAGGTCACATGGCTATCCGTACCTGTTGAAGAACGTTCAGTGCAACGCAGTCGTCACAGCGCGCGGAAGTGACGCTCAAGAGCCTGCCAGACGTCGTCGTACCGCTGCTGGAGGTGGTCGGCCCGCACCGCCTGCGAAGTGAGCGTCACCGGCCAGCGCGTCTCGAACATGAACGCGAGGCCGTCGTCGATCCTCTGCGGCTTCAGCTCGGCCGCGCTCGCCCGGTCGAAGGTCTCCCGGTCGGGGCCGTGCGCGGACATCATGTTGTGCAGCGAGCCGCCGCCCGGCACGAAGCCCTCCGCCTTGGCGTCGTAGGCGCCCTCGACGAGGCCCATGTACTCGCTCATCACGTTCCGGTGGAAGTACGGCGGCCGGAACGTGTCCTCGCCCACCAGCCAGCGGGGTGCGAAGACCACGAAGTCGACACCGGCCAGGCCCGGGGTGTCCGACGGGGAGGTCAGGACCGTGAAGATCGACGGGTCCGGGTGGTCGTACGAGATGGTGCCGATCACATTGAAACGGCGCAGATCGTAGACGTAGGGCACATGGTTGCCGTGCCAGGCGACCACATCCAGGGGGGAGTGGCCGTAGGTGGCCGTCCAGAGGTTGCCGCAGAACTTGTTCACCACCTCCACGGGCCCCTCCACGTCCTCGTACGCGGCCACCGGCGCCCGGAAGTCACGGGCGTTGGCGAGTCCGTTGGCGCCGATGGGGCCGAGGTCGGGGAGCTGGAAGGGCGCCCCGTAGTTCTCGCACACGTACCCCCGGGCAGACTCGTCCAGCAGCTCCACACGGAAGCGCACCCCACGGGGAATCAGTGCCACCTGGGCCGGTTCCACATGGAGCCTGCCGAACTCGGTGTGCAGCAGCAGCCCGCCGCGCTCCGGCACGATCAGCAGTTCCCCGTCGGCGTCGGAGAAGACCCGGTCCATCGAGGAGTCGGCGTAGTAGAGGTGCACGGCCATGCCGGTGCGCTGGGTCGCATCGCCGTTGCCGCCCAGGGTCCACAGGCCCGCCAGGAAGTCGGTACCCGCCGGCGGCTCGGGCAGCGGGTTCCAGCGCAGCCGGTTGGGGTCGGGCACCGCCTCGGCGAAGGGAGCCGTGCGGATCGCGCCGTTGCCGGTGCGGGTGAACGCCGGGTGCGCGGCCGACGGGCGGACGCGGTACAGCCAGGAGCGGCGGTTGTGCGCCCGCGGTTCGGTGAACGCGGTACCGCTCAGCTGCTCCGCGTACAGGCCGAGCGGCGCGCGCTGCGGCGAGTTACGGCCCTCGGGCAGGGCGCCCGGCACCGCCTCCGAGGCGTGTTCGTTGCCGAACCCGGACAGGTACGACAGTCCCTCGGCGGTCTTCCGTGCGTCCCCGCTCATGATCGCTCCCTTGCGCTCCCGATTCCTATGTATCACCGTAGGAATGCTTGAGGGAGGGCGCAAGAGGGCCCCGGGTCCTCCCTCCGAGGTAGGGCGGGAACCAGACTTCAGGGGGATTCGGGCGGCCGGAGCGTTGTTCTAGTCTCGCGGACATGTCATGGACGCGTAGATTCTGGGCCGCGTTCGCGGTCTGCGTCCTGCTGCCGTTCGGGGCGCAGGGCTGCGAGGCCGGTGCGGCGCACGAGCATGCCGAGGCCGTCTCGCCCTCGCCCGTGGGCAAGGTCCTGGACGACACCGACGGGACGGGCCGGCATCTGCGCGAGGTCGCGACGAAGAACGCGCCCGAGGTCGGCGTCGAGGTTGCCCCGGATGCCGCCGGCGGCTGGGACCTCCTGCTGAACCTGCGCCGCTTCCGCTTCTCCCCGGCCGACGCGAGGCCGAAGGCGGTACCCGGGCGCGGACTCGCGTACCTCTTCGTCGACGGCCGCCCGGTGAGCCGGCTGCGCGCGCCCGAGTACCACCTGGCCGGCCGCCTCGTCCCGCACGGCACCCACCACGTCACCGCCCGCCTGTACGCCGATGACGGCACGGTGTGGTCCGTGCACGGCAAGCCGGTCGAGAGCACCGCCGACATCACGGCGTCCGGCGCGGAGACGGACGCGGCGACGACACCCTGATGAGTGCAACATCACCCTTCTCCGTACTGGGGGGCGAGGTTCACCGGACCCCGGCGGAAAGGCATCATGAAGTCCGTGCCCCACGCGACATCGCTTCGCCGCGCCCCCGTCCAGCGCCGCAGCGCCGAACGGCTGACCAGGATCCTGGACGCCTGCGCCGACCTCCTCGACGAGGTCGGCTACGACGCCCTGAGCACCCGCGCGGTCGCCCTGCGCGCCGGTGTGCCCATCGGTTCGGTCTACCGCTTCTTCGGCAACAAGCGGCAGATGGCCGACGCCCTCGCCCAGCGCAACCTGGAGCGGTACAGCGTGCACGTCACAGAGCGGCTGAAGCAGGCACAGGGGGGCGACTGGCGGGCCGCAATGGACGCCGTGCTGGACGAGTACCTGAGCATGAAGCGCACCGCGCCCGGCTTCTCCCTGGTGGACTTCGGCAACCAGATCCCGGTCGGCGTGCGGCACGCCGAGCCGAACACCCGGGTCGCCGAACGCCTCACCGACCTGCTCGCCGGCTTCCTCGGCCGCACCCCGGACGAGGAGCTGCGGCGCGTCTTCCTGGTCGCCGTGGAGAGCGCGGACACCCTGGTGCAGCTGGCCTTCCGGCTCGATCCCCAAGGGGACGAGGCGATCATCAGGGAGACGCGGGAGCTGCTGCGGGCGTACCTGGGACGGGTCCTCGACTGACGGCCTCCGCGGGCTGCCGCGGAACGCTCGGCGCAGAGGGCTCCCCACCATGCCAACCGGTCGGTATGCTCGGCCGCGAGCCCGTCTGTGCTCGAGCGGCACCGCTGCCGACCCTCCGGGAGGATCCGTGTCCCGCACCGCCCTGCGAATCTGCCCCCTGTGCGAGGCGACCTGCGGGCTGACCCTCACCATCGAGGGCACCCGTGTCACCGGCGCCCGCGGCGACCGCGAGGACGTCTTCAGCAAGGGGTTCATCTGCCCCAAGGGCGCCTCCTTCGGCTCCGTCGACGGAGATCCCGACCGGCTGCGCACCCCGCTCCTGCGCGAGGACGGCGCCCTGCGCGAGGCCACCTGGTCGGAGGCCTTCGACGCGGTCGCCGCCGGCCTGCGCCCGGTCGTGGACCGCTACGGACCCCACGCCCTCGGTGTCGTCCTCGGCAACCCCAACGTGCACACCATGGCCGGCGCCCTCTACCCGCAGGTCCTGCTCGGCGCCCTGCGTACCCGCAGTCTGTTCACCGCCTCCACGGTCGACCAGATGCCCAAGCACGTCTCCAGCGGACTGCTCTTCGGCGACGCCAACGCCATCCCGGTGCCGGACCTCGACCACACCGACCACCTGCTGCTGATCGGTGCCAACCCCCTGGAGTCCAACGGGAGTCTGTGCACCGCCCCGGACTTCCCCGGAAAGCTCAAGGCCCTCAAGGCCCGCGGCGGCCGGCTCACCGTTGTGGACCCGCGCCGCACCCGGACCGCGAAGCTCGCCGACCGGCACCTCGCGGTCCGCCCGGGCACCGACGCCCTGCTGCTCGCCGCGATGGCCACCGTGCTCTTCGAGGAGGACCTGACCGACCTCGAGGACCTCGCCCCGCACGTCCAGGGCGTCGAGGAGGTGCGCGACGCCCTGCGGGAGTTCACGCCCGAAGCCGTCGCCGGTGCCTGTGACGTCGAAGCGGCCGTGATCCGCACCCTCGCCCGCGAACTCGCCGCCGCCCCCACCGCCGCCGTCTACGCCCGCATCGGCAGCTGCACCGTCCCGCACGGCACCCTGGCGAGCTGGCTGGTCGACGTCCTCAACGTCCTCACCGGCAACCTGGACTGGCCGGGCGGCGCCCTGTTCCCGCAGGCCGCCACCGACAGGACGCCCCGCCCGGCGGGCCCCGGCCGCGGCTTCGCGCTCGGCCGCTGGCGCTCCCGGGTACGGCAACTGCCGGAAGCCAAGGGGGAGTTGCCGCTCGCCGCGCTCGCCGAGGAGATCGACACCGGCACCGAGGAGGGCGAGCCGATCCGCGCGCTCGTCGTGGTCGCGGCCAACCCGGTGCTGTCCGCCCCCGACGGCGACCGCCTCGACAAGGCCCTGGACTCGCTGGACTTCATGGTCAGCGTCGACCCCTACCTCAACGAGACCTCCCGCCACGCCGACGTCGTCCTGCCCCCGCCTCCGCCGTCGCAGAGTCCGCACCACGACTTCGCCTTCAACACCCTCGCCGTCCGCAACCAGGTCCGCTACAGCCGCCCCGCCGTCCCGCTGGAACCGGGCCGCATGGCCGAGACCGAGATCCTCGCCCGGCTGACCCTGGCCGCGACCGGTATGCACGGCGCCGACCCGGCCGCCGTGGACGCGATGGTGATCGACCAGACCCTCGGCAAGGCCGTCCAGGAGCCCCACTCCCCGGTGCACGGCCGTGACCCCGGGGAACTCGCCGCACAGCTCACCGGGGACACCGGCCCCGAGCGCCGGCTCGACCTCATGCTGCGCCTCGGCCCCTACGGCGACGGCTTCGGCGTACGACCCGACGGCCTGACCCTGGCCCGGCTGCTCGCCCACCCGCACGGCATCGACCTCGGCCCGCTGCGCCCCCGTCTGCCGCAGCCGCTGAAGACCGCCAGCGGCAAGGTCGAGCTGCTGCCCGAGCCGATCGCCGGCGATCTGCCACGGCTCCGGGCGGCCCTGCGTGAGCGCCCCACGGGGCTCGTCCTCGTCGGCCGCCGCCATCTGCGCTCCAACAACAGCTGGATGCACAATGTGCCGGCCCTCACCGGCGGCTCCAACCGCTGCACCCTGCACCTCCATCCCGAGGACGCCGCACGCCTCGGGGTGCGGGACGGTGAGCCGGTGCGCGTGAAGGGCGCCGGGGGAGAGGTGACCGCGCCCGCCGAGGTCACCGACGGCGTCAGGCCGGGTGTGGTGAGCCTCCCGCACGGCTGGGGCCACGACCGCCCCGGCACCCGGCTGAGCCACGCCACCGCCACCCCCGGCGTCAACGTCAACCAGCTCCTCGACGGCAGTCTGCTCGACCCGCTCTCGGGCAACGCGGTCCTCAACGGAGTGCCGGTCGTCGTGGCAGCCGTGACCGAAAAGCTCGCACCCGTGACCTGAGCAAAGCTGTGACCTGGACTTTTGCGCTTATTGCTCGCGTGTCAACGTCTTGTTAACGCTGTTTGAACGGACCTAACGTCATCGCACCGCCGGCCCTGGTGGGAGTTCAAGGGCGAACGTTAGGTATCCATTCATGCTGACCATCCTCGGCTTCGCCATGATCGCGACCTTCCTGGTCCTGATCATGCTGAAGAAGATGTCGCCGATCGCGGCACTCGTGCTGATTCCCGCACTGTTCTGCGTGTTCGTCGGCAAGGGCGCGAAGCTCGGCGACTACGTCATCGACGGCGTCACCGACCTCGCCCCCACCGCGGCGATGCTCATGTTCGCGATCGTCTACTTCGGAGTGATGATCGACGTCGGACTGTTCGACCCGATCGTCCGGGGCATCCTGAAGTTCTGCAAGGCCGATCCGCTGCGCATCGTCGTCGGCACGGCCGTCCTCGCCGCGATCGTCTCGCTCGACGGCGACGGCTCGACCACCTTCATGATCACCGTCTCGGCGATGTACCCGCTGTACAAGCGCCTGAAGATGAGCATGGTCGTGATGACGGGTGTGGCCGCCATGGCCAACGGCGTGATGAACACCCTGCCGTGGGGCGGCCCGACCGCCCGTGCCGCCACCGCGCTGAAGGTGGACGCCGGCGACATCTTCGTCCCGATGATCCCGGCCCTGGCCATGGGCCTGCTGTTCGTCTTCGCCCTCGCCTACGTGCTCGGCCGCCGCGAGCGCAAGCGGCTCGGCGTGCTGACGCTGGACGAGGTGCTGGTGGAGGAGGCGGAGACGGTGCTGGTGGGCGCCGGTTCCGGCCAGGGCGTCAAGCGCGCCGGAGGTTCCGGTGGCGGCGCCGGTCTGCCGCAGGAGCCGGAGGAGGACGGTTTCCAGGGCCTCGACCCGGACCGCGCCACGCTGCGCCCCAAGCTGTACTGGTTCAACGCGCTGCTCACGGTCGCGCTGCTCACCGCCATGATCATGGAGTGGCTGCCGATCCCGGTGCTGTTCCTGCTCGGCGCCGCGCTCGCGCTCACCGTCAACTTCCCGCACATGCCGGACCAGAAGGCGCGCCTGGCCGCGCACGCCGACAACGTCCTCAACGTCTCGGGCATGGTCTTCGCCGCCGCCGTCTTCACCGGCGTCCTGCAGGGCACCGGCATGGTCGACCACATGGCCACGTGGCTGGTGGACAACATCCCCGCCGGCATGGGCCCGCACATGGCCTTGGTCGCCGGTGTGCTGAGCATCCCGCTGACGTACTTCATGTCCAACGACGGCTTCTACTTCGGCATCCTGCCGGTGCTCGCCGAGGCGGGCCAGGCGCACGGGGTGTCCTCGCTGGAGATCGCCCGCGCCTCGATCGTCGGCCAGCCGCTGCACATGTCCAGCCCGCTCGTCCCCGCCGTGTACGTCCTCGTCGGCATGGCCAAGGTCGAGTTCGGCGACCACACCAGGTTCGTGGTGAAGTGGGCCGCCCTGACATCCCTGGTCGTGCTGGGGGCAGGGATCCTCTTCGGCATCATCTGATCTCCCGGAGAGGAAAAGTTCCATGGTGCCCGGTGGGAACCGCGGCTGGCTGCTCCGCCTCGTCATCGCCTTCGGCTTCGCGCAGGGGGCGGTGTCGATGGCCCGGCCCGCCGTCTCCTACCGGGCCCTCGCGCTGGGCGCCGACGAGCGGGCGGTCGGCATCATCGCGGGCGTCTACGCCCTGCTCCCGCTCTTCGCCGCCGTACCGCTCGGCCGCCGCACCGACCACGGCCGCTGCGCACCCCTGCTCCCGCTGGGCGTGGTTCTCGTCTCCGGTGGCTGTGTCCTGAGCGGACGCGTGAACTCCCTGTGGGCGATGGCCCTGTGGAGCGGAGTGATGGGCCTCGGCCACCTCTGCTTCGTGATCGGCGCCCAGTCCCTGGTGGCCCGCCGGTCCGCGCCGCACGAACAGGACCGCAACTTCGGGCACTTCACCATCGGCGCCTCCCTCGGCCAGCTCATCGGCCCGGTCGCCGCGGGCGCCCTGATCGGCGGACCCGACAGGGCGGGCAGCAGCGCGCTGGCCCTGGTCGTGGCGGGCGCCGGCGGGGCGGTCGCGTTCACCTCGCTGTGGCGCATCGAGGACCGTACGGCCGTCGACTCCCGTTCCCCGCAGGGCGACCGGGTGCCCGTCGGGGGGATCCTGCGCGCCCGGGGCGTGCCCGCGGGCATGCTCATCAGCCTCTCCGTGCTGTCCGCCACCGACATCCTCACCGCCTACCTCCCGGTGGTCGGCGAGCACCGGGGCATCGCCCCCTCGGTGGTCGGTGTCCTGCTCAGTCTGCGCGCCGGGGCCACCATCGCCTGCCGTCTCGTCCTCACTCCGCTGCTACGACTGCTCGGCCGGCCCGCGCTGCTCACCGTGACCTGCCTGCTGGCGGCCGTCCTCTGCGCCGGCGTGGCCCTGCCCGTGCCGGTGTGGGCGCTCGGACTCCTGCTCACCGTCCTCGGCTTCTGCCTGGGCGTCGGGCAGCCGCTGTCCATGACCACGGTCGTCCAGGCCGCGCCGGAGGGCGCCCGCTCCACAGCCCTCGCCCTGCGGCTGACCGGCAACCGGCTCGGTCAGGTCGCCGCACCGGCCGCCGCGGGCCTGGTCGCGGGCGTGGCGGGCGTGGCCGCGCCGTTCGTGATGCTCGGGGCGCTCCTGCTGCTGTCGTCGGGGGTGGCACTGCGGTCACCGGGCGGGAGAAGACCTGCCGAGGGGGCCGGTCCGGTGCCGCCGGCACGGCGGAAGGGCTCGGCGTTGCGCCGCACGAGCGATATCTGACGGCGCGTCCGGCGTGGCGCGGTGGGCCGTGGAGTGCATGAGTGACAGTCCCAACGAAAGGCCGATTTGTATGAAAATCGTCTAAAACGGAGGAGCCTGCATGCACACCCTGAGACTTCCACGGACTTTCTCCCGCGCGGGCGCCACCGTCGGCCTCACCGCCCTCGCCGCGGCGGGCGCGTCATGGGTGGCGGCGCCCTCGGCGGTGGCCCAGGGGGAGAACGGCGACATCAGGATCCACCGCGTGGGCGTGCCCTTCGGTGTGTCCAAGGACGACCCGGTGGCCTGCCGGTTCTACCTCGACGCCGTCAACTTCGACATCCTGCCCAACATCGCCTACATCATCCAGGCGCAGCCTCCGTTGCCCACCACCGCCACCATGACCGGCATCATCCAGCTCACGGGCGGCGCCGGACACACCGACGCGTTGGGTCTGGCCGACGGGCAGTACAAGCTCACCTGGGTCACGGGGGGTGCCCCCAGGGAGAAGCTCTTCCGCATCAACTGCAAGGACGGCAAGCTGGACGGGGCGCAGGGCCCGGGGCAGATCGAGGACCACCAGGGCGACCAGCACGGTGACCAGCAGGGCGACCAGCACGGCGACGAGCACGGTGACGAGCACGGTGACTCGGCCTGGGGCCAGGGCGGTGACCGGGGCGACGGTCCGAAGGGCGGAGTGCACGCGGGCGGCGGCGGCCTCGTCGACACGGCCGCTGCGTTCTCGCCCGTGGCCGCGGCCGCGGCCGTGGGTCTGGTCTCGGTCTGCTGCGCCGTGTACGTCCGGCTGATCCGCCGTCGGCCGCATGGTGCCGCGTAGACGCAGACGCAGGCCGTGGTACCGGACCCGCGCCTACCGCCTCGCCAGGACGGCCCTGCTCGCGGTCGTCCTGGTGACGGTGGGGGTCCGCTGCGGCGGCGACGACCGGCCGGACACCCCCGTCCGGGCGGGCCACGAGAACTCCGGCCCGACGCCCCCGCCCCGCCCGCTGCCCCGGTCCCGTCCGACGTCCTTCCGTATTCCGTACCTGGGGATCGACGCACCGATCATCGGTCTACGGCTCGACCGGGAACGGCAGTTGGAGACGCCGCCGCTCGACCGGCCGAAGGAGGTCGGCTGGTACCAGGGCGGCCCCACGCCGGGGGAGTCCGGCACCGCGATCGCCGTCGGCCACCGTGACACCAGGACCGGCGCCGCCGTCTTCGCCGCGCTCGCCCAGGTGAAGACCGGCAAGCTGATCGAGGCCAAGCGCGCGGACGGCCGTACCGCCGTCTACACCGTGGACCGGGTGAAGGTCTTCGACAAGACCGGCTTCCCCGACAAAGAGGTCTACGGTCCGACGGGCCGCCCGGAACTGCGCGTGCTCACCTGCGGCGGCCTGTTCAGCCGGCGCACCGGATACACGAGCAACGTGGTGGTCTTCGCCCATCTCAGCGCGACGAAGTGACCGCACGGTGCGGACGCGACGCCCGCACCGGCGATCCGAACCCCCGATTCCGTTTCCGCCGCTGCCTGGGGCGCACCGTCCGATGCCGCATGCCGTCTTCCCCGGCCGGGCACCTTCCGTTAACTTCCGTGACGCACAGGCCCCTTGCGACCCGTACGAGGCCTTCGGACCCACGGAGCGGCGGTGCTCCGGACAGCCCCCGGGGGCAGCAGTCATGACACGCGCCATCTCTCTGCACGACGTGAGCAAGGCCTACACGCGGGGCACCCGGGTGGTGGACCGGCTCTCGCTGGACATCGCGCCCGGAGAGTTCCTGGTCCTGCTGGGCCCCTCCGGCTGCGGAAAGTCCACCGTGCTCCGCATGATCGCCGGCCTCGAGGACATCGACGAGGGCGAACTGCTCCTCGACGGCGAGTACGCCAACGACTGGCAGCCCTCCGAGCGGCACATCGCGATGGTCTTCCAGAACTTCGCCCTCTACCCGAGCATGACCAGCCGCGACAACATCGGCTTCCCGCTGCGCATCGAGGCCCCGGGCACCGACCCCCGCCCACGCGTGGACGCGACCGCCCGCATGCTCGGCATCGAGGATCTGCTCGACCGCTTCCCCAGCCAGCTCTCCGGCGGCGAACGCCAGCGGGTCGCCATGGGCCGGGCGATCGCCCGCCACCCCTCCGCCTTCCTGATGGACGAGCCGCTGTCCAACCTCGACGCCAAGCTCCGCAACCGCCTGCGGGCCGAGATATCGCAACTCACCCGGGAGTTGGGCGTCACCACGGTGTACGTCACCCATGACCAGGCCGAGGCCATGTCCCTCGGCGACCGGGTCGCCGTGCTGCGCGGCGGAGTGCTCCAGCAGGTCGGCAGCCCGCGCGAGGTGTACGCGCTGCCCCGCAACGTCTTCGTCGCCGCGTTCATCGGCACCCCGCGCATCAACCTGTTGCGCGGCCTGGTCCGCGCTCCGCTGGACGGCGCGATGACCATCAGCCTCGGCAAGCAGTATCTGCGGCTGCCCGAACCGCTCACCCTGGACCACCAGTTGCTGCGGGTCCAGCAGGGCCGTGAGGTCATCGTCGGGCTGCGCTCGGAGGCGGTGCGCATCGCCAAGCACAGCGCGGCCCGGCCCGGCGAGGTGCCGCTCACCGGGCTGGTGGAGCACATGGAGTTCCAGGGGCACGAGACCCTCGTCCACTTCAACACCGGCTCCCGTCCCGCCTTCGTGTCCGAGCTGGAGGCACCGCGCCCGGCCGCCCGGCCCGCGCGCCGGCGCCGCCGGGAGGGGCCGCGCGTGCTGGACCGGCTGCGGGAGCGGGCGGGTTCGCTGCGCGCCGGGCCGGTGGTGGTCCTGGAACATCCGCCGGGGCGGGAAGGTGACGCCGCGCCCGACCCCGCGCCCCCGGAGGGCCGGCTCCCCGGCGACCTGGTCGTCCGCACCACCCCGGACATCCGGCTGCGCCACGGCATGCAGGTCCCGCTCCTCGTCGACCTCGCCCATCTCTTCGTCTTCGACCAGCACGGCGACCGCATCTGCCCGGCTCCGGCGCGGCTGCCGGACCTGGACGAGTGACTTCCGCCCGGAACGCGGGCACGGGGGAGCGAGCTCCGCTAGAGATGCGTGCATGAACGTGCACTTCACCCGAAGCCGGGCCGTCCTCGGGGCGGTCGGGCTTCTCCTGGCCGTCGCCGCTCCGACCGCCTACGCGGCGCTCGACGGCGCCGA
This sequence comes from Streptomyces sp. NPDC101151, assembly GCF_044768335.1. Taxonomy (NCBI): domain Bacteria; kingdom Bacillati; phylum Actinomycetota; class Actinomycetes; order Kitasatosporales; family Streptomycetaceae; genus Streptomyces; species Streptomyces sp. NPDC101151. The sequence goes on from NZ_JBIWPP010000022.1 coordinate 107,047, forward strand.
TCCCGTCGTACCGCAACGCGGTACGCCCTACGTCGAGACGCAGCTCTTCTTCGGCACCGAGCGCCCCGACGGCGGACCCGTCGTCACCGACGAGCAGTTCATGGCCTTCGTCGACCAGGAGGTCACGCCCGGCTTTCCGCACGGGCTCACCGTGCAGAACGGGCGCGGACAGTGGCAGGACGCGAGCGGCACGATCGAGAAGGAGCGGTCGTACGAGCTGATCCTGCTGTACCCGGTGGTGGAGGCCGTCGAGAGCGACCGGAGGATCGAGGAGATCCGCACGGCGTACGAGAAGGCCTTCGGCCAGGAGTCCGTGGGGAGGGTGGACGACCGGGCCCGGGGCGACTTCTGATGTCATGGGGCAGTCTGGTGCGCGAAAACTAACGCCGCTAGTTTGTGCACCGGACGACGACACGGCCCCGCCCGGGAGGAAGCACCATGAAGGCACACGACGGCCTGTACATCGACGGCGCCTGGCGCCCCGCCGAGAGCCGGGACGTGATCGAGGTCGTGAACCCGGCCGACGAGCAGGTCATCGGCCGGGTCCCGGCCGGGAGCGCCCTGGATGTCGACACCGCCGTACGTGCCGCGCGCGCCGCCCTTCCGGGCTGGGCGGCCACACCTCCGGCCGAGCGGGCCGCGCGCCTGGCCGCGCTGCGGGACGTCCTGGTGGCCCGCAAGGACGAGATCGCCGAGACGGTCACCGCCGAACTGGGCGCCCCGCTGCCGTTCTCGCAGACCGTGCACGCCGGTGTGCCGATCGCGGTCGCGGGCTCCTACGCCGAGCTGGCCGCGACCCACTCCTTCGAGGAGAAGGTCGGCAATTCCACCGTCCTGCACGAGCCGGTCGGCGTCGTCGGCGCGATCACCCCCTGGAACTACCCGCTCCACCAGATCGTCGCCAAGGTCGCCCCGGCGCTCGCCGCGGGCTGCACGATCGTCCTCAAGCCCGCCGAGGACACCCCGCTGACCGCCCAGCTCTTCGCCGAGGCGGTCCACGAGGCGGGCGTCCCGGCCGGCGTCTTCAACCTCGTCACCGGCCTCGGCCCGGTCGCCGGGCAGGCCCTCGCCGAGCACCCGGGCGTCGACCTGATCTCCTTCACCGGCTCCACGGCGGTCGGCCGGCAGATCGGCGCGGTGGCCGGCGCGGCCGTCAAGAAGGTGGCGCTGGAACTGGGCGGCAAGTCCGCCAACGTCATCCTGCCGAGCGCCGACCTCGCCAGGGCGGTGGGCGTCGGCGTCGCCAACGTGATGTCCAACTCCGGTCAGACGTGCAGCGCCTGGACCCGGATGCTGGTCCACCGCGACCGGTACGAGGAGGCCGTCGAACTGGCCGCCGCGGCCGCCGCCAAGTACGGCGACCGCATCGGCCCCGTCGTCAGCGCCGAGCAGCAGGCGCGGGTGCGCGGCTACATCGAGAAGGGCATCGCCGAGGGCGCCCGCCCGGTCGCCGGCGGACCCGAATCCCCGCACGAGAAGGGCTACTTCGTCAGCCCGACCGTCTTCGCCGACGTCACCCCGGAGATGACGGTCGCACAGGAGGAGATCTTCGGCCCGGTCCTCACGATCCTGCGCTACGAGGACGAGGAGGACGCCCTGCGCATCGCCAACGGCACCGTCTACGGCCTCGCCGGAGCCGTCTGGGCCGGTGACGAGGCCGAGGCCGTCGCCTTCGCCCGGCGCCTGGACACCGGCCAGGTCGACATCAACGGCGGCCGGTTCAACCCCCTCGCCCCCTTCGGCGGCTACAAGCAGTCCGGGGTCGGCCGGGAACTCGGCAGCCACGGACTCGCCGAGTACCTCCAGACCAAGTCCCTCCAGTTCTAAGGAAGTCCGCGAGTCATGGCCGTACGAGCCGCCGTCCTGCCCGCCATCGGCGCCCCCCTGGAGATCACCGACATCGAGCTGCCCGACCCGGGACCCGGACAGGTCCGTATCCGCCTCGCCGCCGCCGGCGTCTGCCACTCCGACCTGTCCCTGTCCGACGGCACCATGCGGGTGCCGGTCCCGGCGGTCCTCGGCCACGAGGGCGCCGGTACGGTCACGGCCGTGGGCGAGGGCGTCACCCATGTGTCGCCCGGCGCGTCCGTCGTCCTCAACTGGGCCCCCTCCTGCGGAAGGTGTCACGCCTGCACCCTCGGCGAGGTCTGGCTGTGCGCCAACGCGCTGAACGGCGCCGCCGACGTCTACGCCCGCACCGCCGACGGCACCGACCTCCACCCCGGCCTGAACGTCGCCGCGTTCGCCGAGGAGACGGTGGTGGCCGCGTCCTGCGTGCTGCCGCTCCCGGAAGGCATCCCGCTCACCGACGCGGCCCTCCTCGGCTGCGCCGTCCTCACCGGTTACGGCGCCGTCCACCACTCGGCACGGGTCCGACGGGGCGAGACGGTCGCGGTGTTCGGCGTCGGCGGAGTCGGCCTGGCCACCCTCCAGGCGGCCCGCATCGCGGGTGCCTCCCGGATCATCGCGGTCGACATCTCCCCGGAGAAGGAGGAACTGGCCCGCGCGGCCGGCGCCACCGACTACGTCGTCGCCTCCGACACCACCCCGCGCGAGATCCGCGCCCTGACCGGCAAGCAGGGCGTCGACGTCTCCGTGGAGTGCGTGGGCCGCGCGGTCACCATCCGCGCCGCCTGGGAGTCCACCCGCCGGGGCGGCCGGACGACCGTCGTCGGTATCGGCGGCAAGGACCAGGAGGTCACCTTCAACGCCCTGGAGATCTTCCACTGGGGCCGCACCCTGTCCGGCTGCGTCTACGGCAACACCGACCCGGCCCGCGATCTGCCGGTGCTGGCCGAGCACGTACGGGCCGGCCGGCTGGACCTCTCGACGCTGGTCACCGAACGGATCGCCCTGGAGGGCATCCCGGCGGCCTTCGACAACATGCTCGCGGGCAAGGGCGGCCGGGCGCTGGTGGTGTTCTGAGGCTCAGCCGACCTTCTCGGGTCGCGGCTCCCCGGCCGCGACCCGCCGCGACCGCCCGCGCACCCGGGACCGCGACACCGCCACGCCCGCGAGGCACAGTGCCCCGCCTCCCAGCGTGAGCGGTTCCGGCACCTCCCCGAGCGCCAGCCACGACATCAGCACGACCAGGGCCGGAACGGCGTACGTCGTCGCGCCCATCCGGCTCGCGGTGGTCCGGGCGAGGGCGTAGGCCCAGGTGGTGAAGGCGAGAGCGGTCGGAAAGACGCCCAGGTACACCATGTCGAGGGTCGCCGGCAGGGGAGCGCGGGCCGCTTCGCTCACCAACTGCCCGGCGAACGGCAGACAGACCACGGCACCGACGAGACACCCGAACGTCGTCACCTGCAGGGCGCTGGCCTGCCCGAGCGCGGGTTTCTGCGCGACGACCCCGAAGGCGTACCCCACGGCCGCCAGCAGACACAGCGCCACGCCGAGCACCGAGGATCCGCCCCCGGCCGACATCGACAGGCCCACGGTCACGGCTCCGGCGAACGACACGGCCATCCCGGCCAGCAGCCGGGGCGGCATCGGGTCGCCGAGCAACCGGGCACCGAGCAGGGCTATCAGCAGCGGTCCGACGTTCACGACGAGGGCGGCAGTACCTGCGTCCACCTGCTGCTCACCCCAGTTCAGGGCCACCATGTAGAACCCGAACCACAACACCCCGGACAGACCGATGCCGCGCCAGGCGGACCGCGGCGGCCACCCCTCCCGCCGTACGGCGCACAGGACCCCCAGTGCCACTGCTCCGGCAAGCAGCCGACCGAGCGCGAGCGCACCGGGCGAGTAGGCGTCCCCCGCGCTACGGATCGCCACGAAGGCGGAGGCCCACAACACGACTGTGATCACGGCCGCGCCGGTGGCGAGTATCCGGGGGCGGGACGGGGCGTTGTTCATCATGCTCCTGAGGCTAGGCAGCGGCAGAGATGCCGGCTGGCGGAATTCGGACGGGGTCCGCCCGGACGGGTACGGCGAGCGCGTCCCTGCGGGAACTCAGCGCAACTCGGCCGCCTCGATGCCCAGCAACTCGGACAGCGCCCGCTCGCCCGACGGAGTCACCTGCACCGCACGCTCGGAGCCGATCCGCACGCACCACCCCGTGTCCAGCGCATGCAGGCACAGTGCCGCCCCTGCCGCCCCCGCGAGATGAGGACGCCGCTCGGTCCAGTCGAGACAGGCACGGGCGAGCGGCCGGCGTCCCCGGCGGTCTAGGGGGATGCCCGCGGACCCGAACCACTCCAGCCCCGCGTCGGTGAGCGCGAACCCGGTGTCCTGCCGAAGCAGCCCCCGCTCGGTCAGGGCGTCGGTGACCGCGATGCCGAGCCGCCCGGCGAGATGGTCGTAGCAGGTGCGGCCCCGGGCCATCGCGGAGCCCGCGCTCGCCTCCCGCAGCGTGCGCGGGCGTACGGCCTCGGCGGGGTCAAGCTGCGCGGCGAGATCCTCGACGAGCTGGGCCACCCGCGTGCCGGCCAGCCGTACGTACCTGTGCCGCCCCTGTCGCTCCTCGGTGAGCAGCCGGCCCGCGACCAGCTTGCCGAGGTGCTCGCTCAGCGTGGACGCGGCGACCCCGGCGTGCCTGGCCAGCTCGCCGGCGGTCCAGGCCCGCCCGTCCAGCAGCGCGAGCAGACATGCGGCCCGGGTCTCGTCGGCGACCAGCGACGCGAGGGACGCGAGGCCGGCGGCCCGGGAGTCCTTGGTGGTCATGCACTCAGCATGCGGCACCGATACTTCGGCCCGGGCCGAAGTGTTCTCACACGCTCTGCCGTACCTGCTCGTACTGCTGCGCCAGTCCGTCCAGCAGCGCCGTCAGCCCCGTCTCGAAGGCCCGCTCGTCGATCTTCTCCTGCTGTTCGGCCAGCAGGTGCGCCTGCCCGAGGTGGGGATAGTCGGCGGGGTCGTACGCGCTCTCGTCGTCCACGAAGCCCGCCGCGAAGGAGCCGAGCGCGGAGCCCATGATGAAGTACCGCATGAGCGCGCCGATGGACGTGGCCTGGGCCGGCGGCCAGCCCGCGTCGACCATCGCGCCGTACACGGCGTCGGCCAGGCGGAGGGCGGCGGGGCGGCGGCCGGGCCCGCGGGCCAGGACCGGGACGATGTTCGGGTGGTCGCGCAGGGCCGCGCGGTAGGAGACCGCCCAGTCGTGCAGCGCGGTCCGCCAGTCCCGGCCGTCCTCGAACATGGACAGGTCCACCAGCCCGCTCACCGAGTCCGCGACCACCTCCAGGATCTCGTCCTTGGTGCGGAAGTGGTTGTAGAGCGAGGGCCCGCTCACCCCCAGCTCGGCGGCGAGCCGTCGGGTGGAGACGGCCGCCAGGCCCTCCGTGTCCACGAGTTCCCGGGCCGTCTCGACGATCCGGTCGGTGCTGAGGAGGGGCTTGCGCGGTCGGGCCATGGCGCACATAGTAGGGCTGCAGCCGGAAACTAGCAGTGCTAATTTAAATGTACGGCTTTCAAGATCCATCTGTTGTGGGGTGATCTCGTGGTGAACCTGGGACTCAGCGAGGAGCAGGCCGCCGTACGGCAGCTCGCCCGGGACTTCGTGGAGCGCGAGATCGCCCCGCACGTGGTCGCCTGGGACCGGGCCGAGGAGGTCGACCGGGGCATCGTGAAGAAGCTCGGCGAGGTCGGCTTCCTCGGTCTGACCATCGACGAGGAGTACGGCGGCTCGGGCGGCGACCACCTCGCGTACTGCCTGGTCACCGAGGAGCTGGGCCGTGGGGACTCCTCGGTCCGCGGGATCGTCTCCGTGTCCCTGGGGCTGGTCGCCAAGTCGGTCGCGGCCTGGGGGAGCGAGGAGCAGAAGCGGCGCTGGCTGCCGGGGCTGACCGCCGGTGAGTACGTCGGCTGCTTCGGCCTCACCGAGCCCGGCACCGGCTCCGACGCGGGCAACCTCTCCACCCGCGCCGTGCGCGACGGTGACGAGTACGTCCTGAGCGGCACCAAGATGTTCATCACGAACGGCACCTGGGCCGACGTCGTCCTCCTCTTCGCCCGCTCCACGGACGCCCCCGGGCACAAGGGCGTCTCCGCCTTCCTTGTCCCCACCGACACCCCCGGCCTGACCCGCCGCACCATCCACGGCAAGCTCGGTCTGCGCGGGCAGACCACCGCCGAACTGGTCCTTCAGGACGTCCGGGTGCCCGCCTCGGCGATGCTCGGCGAGGAGGGCAAGGGCTTTACGGTCGCCATGTCCGCGCTGGCCAAGGGGCGGATGTCGGTGGCCGCGGGCTGCGTCGGCATAGCCCAGGCCGCGCTGGACGCGGCCGTGAGGTACGCCGGTGAGCGCGAGCAGTTCGGAAAGCCCATCGCCCACCACCAGCTGGTGCAGGAGCTGATCAGCGACATCGCCGTCGACGTGGACGCGGCCCGGCTGCTCACCTGGCGGGTCGCCGACCTCGTCGACCGAGGGCAGCCGTTCGCCGTCGAGGCCTCCAAGGCCAAGCTGTTCGCCTCCGAGGCCGCCGTGCGCGCCGCCAACAACGCCCTCCAGGTCTTCGGCGGCTACGGCTACATCGACGAGTACCCGGCCGGCAAACTCCTGCGCGACGCCCGCGTGATGACCCTCTACGAGGGCACGAGCCAGATCCAGAAGCTGCTCATCGGCCGGGCGCTGACCGGGGTCTCCGCTTTCTGAGTACCTGCCTGAGTACCTCGGCGGATGTGGCGCGGGCCACGTCCGCCGATGATCGTCGTCATGAGTGACACACCGGTCAAACAGCAGAGCACGGCCGCCTTCTACGGTCAGGCCGTCGCCTCGTTCGCGGTCGCCATGGCGGCCACCGCCGTCGGTATCTTCAGGCTGGACGCCGACGCCTGGGTGCGGGCCTTCCTCGCCATCGCCGTCCTCTACCTCGTCACGTCCGCCTTCACGCTCGCCAAGGTGATCCGGGACCGGCAGGAGGCCGGGCAGATCGTCAGTCGCGTCGACCAGGCCCGCCTGGAGAAGCTGCTCGCCGAGCACGACCCCTTCGAAAACCACTGAGCGGCCCGGAAAGGGCCGACAGGCACCGGCGGGCGCCGACAAAGTCCGAGAGGCTCCGGGAAGCTCTGAGCGGGCACTCTAAGCGGTCGCTCACCTTCAGCGGTATGGTGGTGCTCCTGTCACCGAGAGGGGCGAGCTAGCGATGAGTACGGCGGAGGAGACGACCGGCGGCGAGGTAGAGCCGTGGGAGGAGGTCACCCCTGACGCGGCCCGACGACTGCTCGTCGCTGCCGTGGAGGCCTTCGCCGAGCGCGGCTACCACGCGACGACGACCCGCGACATCGCGGGCCGCGCCGGCATGAGCCCGGCCGCGCTCTACATCCATTACAAGACCAAGGAAGAGCTGCTCCACCGGATCAGCCGGATCGGCCACGACAAGGCCCTGGACATCCTGCGTACGGCGGCCGGGCGCGAGGGCACCGCCGCGGAGCGGCTCGCCGGCGCCGTCAGCTCCTTCGTGCGCTGGCACGCCGGGCGGCGCACGACCGCGCGGATCGTGCAGTACGAACTCGACGCGCTCGGCCCCGAGGCCCGCGCCGAGATCGTCGCGCTGCGCCGTCAGGTCGACGGCGAGGTGCGCGGGATCATCGAGGACGGTGTGGCCTCGGGCGAGTTCCAGGTGCTGGACGTGCACGGCACCACCCTCGCCGTGCTGTCGCTGTGCATCGACGTGGCCCGCTGGTTCACCGTGGACGGCCCGCGCACCCCCGAGGAGGTCGGCGCGCTCTACGCCGACCTCGTGCTGCGGATGGTGGGCGCCGAGCAGGGCGCCCCCCGGGCTCAGAGGTAGTAGCGGGCCACCGACTCCGCGACGCAGACCGGCTTGTCGCCGCCCTCGCGCTCCACGGTGAAGGCGACGGCGACCTGGATGCCGTCCTTGACGTCCTCGACACCGGTGATCGTCGCGGTGGCGCGCAGCCGGGAGCCGACCGGGACGGGGGCGGGGAAGCGGACCTTGTTCGTCCCGTAGTTGACGCCCATCTGCACGCCCTCGACGCTCATGAGCTGCGGCCCGAAGAGCGGGAGCAGCGAGAGGGTCAGATAGCCGTGCGCGATCGTGGTCTTGAACGGCCCCGCTGCGGCCTTCTCCGGGTCCACATGGATCCACTGGTGGTCCCCGGTGGCCTCGGCGAACAGGTCGATGCGCTTCTGGTCGACCTCCAGCCAGTCGGTGTAGCCCAGCTGCTCGCCCACAGCGCCCCTCAGTTCGTCGGGGGAGGTGAAGGTCCTCGGTTCTGCCATGTTCCCGGCCTCTCGCTCGCATGTCTAAGCAACTGCTTAGCATGGTCGGGTGCGGGGACGATGTCAACGGATGGCGGGCCGAGCGGGTCGGTAGTCTCTGCGGGGTGCCGCAGATTCCCGAGAAGATCCACGAGCTGACCGTCGGCCAGCTGTCCGCGCGCAGCGGCGCGGCCGTCTCCGCCCTGCACTTCTACGAGTCCAAGGGATTGATCACCAGCCGCCGCACCTCGGGCAACCAGCGCCGCTACAGCCGCGACACGCTGCGCCGGGTCGCGTTCGTCCGTGCGGCCCAACGGGTCGGCATCCCCCTGGCCACGATCCGCGACGCCCTCGCACAACTCCCCGAGGAGCGGACCCCGACCAGGGAGGACTGGGCCCGCCTCTCGGAGACCTGGCGCTCCGAACTGGACGAACGCATCAAGCAGCTGAACCGCCTGCGCGACCACCTCACGGACTGCATCGGGTGCGGCTGCCTGTCCCTGGCCACCTGCGTGCTGTCCAACCCGGACGATGTGTTCGGCGAGCGGCGCACGGGGTCGAGACTGATGCCCTCGTAGCGACCTACTCGTACTCGGTCCCGCCCTTGCGGGTCAGGTAGGCCGGGCTGACCGCCTTCGCGATCGCGCGGCCGCCGGTCACCCCGCTGTACCGCTCCACGGCAGGACGTATCACCACGCCCTCCCGCAGATGCAGCCCCCGCCCGGACACGGTCTCGCGTCCACCGGCGACCTCCAGCACCCGCTCGATGTCGTACGGCCCCGAGAACAGCCGCGGCACCAGCGGCAGTTCTCCTTCCAGCACCTCGGCCGCGTCCAGCCACCGTACGGACCCGTCGATCTCCGCCGACACGTCGAACGCCGCGTACCCCAGCGTCTCCCGCCGCCCGTCGGCCCCGTACGTCAGATCCTGCACCCCGGCCCCGTACACCTCCCCGAAGATGCCGACCCGCCGTGCGCCCAGCCGCTCGCAGAGCCTCGCCGCGGTCTCGGCGACGCCGTGCCCCCGCACCGCACGCCAGTACAGGTTCCGCGGATCCTCCCGCAGCGCGAGGGACTTCGCCCCGAAGCCCTTGGAGGACACATACGCCCGGTCCTGGTCGGCGACATAGGTCAGCAGACAGGCCGAACCGTGCAGCTTCTCCGTCAGGACGACGGGCTCGCCCGGCGTGAAGATGTCCGGGTACCGCTGGATGTTCTCGATGTCGACCCACGGCAGCAGCTCCGCCGCCGGCTCCACCTCACCGCTCATGGTCGGCGGGATCGGCGGCACCCACTTGGTGATGCCCAGCCGCTCGGCGAAGTCGGTCCCCTCGGCCGCGGCCCGCGCGAGGTCGACGTCGGCCAGCGCCTTCGGCCGGCACACGATGCCCTGCGACAGCTCGCCCCGCAGCCGTACCGCCTTGACCCGGTCGGCGTCGCCGCCCGCCAGCCGCCCGGTCAGTCCCAGCTCCTCGATCAGATCGGACGGGAGCACGGACTGCTCGGGGATGTACACGGCGGCCTCACCGGTGCGGTACGCGCCCTTGGCGACGACGGCCCGGTACAGGCCCACCTGGGCCAGTTCGAGCGCATCGGCGTTCGGATGCTCGTGGACGGTCAGCACTTCGGCGGTGACGCGCAGCGTCGACATCTCGGGACTCCTCGGACGGCGGGAACGAAGCGTGTTCCTCACGTGTGTTCCATCGCGTCCCACTCTCCGGAGAGGAAAGGGGTGGAGCCAGCGGATTAGCGGCTGGTAGCGTCACGATCTTCGGTCGGCGGCGACGCCCGGCACGGAGTACCGAACGGGGCCGAACTCCCATGTCCACGCCCGCCCTTGCCGCCGCGCTCGCGGACATCGACACGGTCTTCAACGGATTCTCCAGCCCCACCGAGACCGGCTGTGAGCGCTGCTTCGCGCCGCAGGAGACGGCATATCTGCGCACGCCGTACACCCGGGTCCCGCCCGACCTGCTGCGCCGCTTCGTCCACAAGGTGCCCGGCCACTTCGAGGACCACGCCGCCGTGATGCGACGCCTGTTGCCGCAGTGCGCCCGGGCGATGGCCGACGGCGGCCTGGACGACCTCGGCTGGAGCCCGCACGGTCTGAGCCGGGTGGACTGGCGCTCCTGGCCGGCCGGGCAGGCGGCGGCGGTGGAGGCGTTCGTGCTCGCCTGGTGGGACGACGTGCTCACGTCCCCCGAGCCGCCGTACCGCGTCCAGGACGTGTTCGAGACAGGCGCCTCGATCCTGCGCACGATGACTCCGCTGCTCGACCGGTGGCAGGCGCACCCGGTCGCCGACACGCACCTCGTCGACTGTGCGCGGGACTGGCTGTGCACGTTGAGCAGCGACCACTGGCCGTTCATCTGGTGGACCCGGGACGACGAGTCCGCCGGCGTCGCCGAACTCCGGGCCTGGCTCGCCCGGCACGCGCCCGACCGGCTGCGCGCCCGGGGAGAGCCGGACCTGGCGACCCGGGCCCGACTCGTGGGCCTGCCCTACGAGGAGCGCTGGAACGACCCGTACTGGACCAACCCCTCGGCCACCAGCTGAGCGTTGGAGGCGGCTCGTGCGCCGCCCGGCAGCGACAGCGTGTCCTCGACGCCCATCCGGGTGGCCAGGCCCAGGCGTCCGGCCAGCCTCAGCACGGGCCAGGCACCGCCCTCCTCGCCGTGCAGCAGAACCGGTCGGCCGTGTGCGTCGCCGAGGCCGGTGAGCAGGACGTGCGCCGACGCCTCAGCGGTCGCCGGGTCCGGGTCGGTCACCTCCGCGAGCACCCGCAGCACACTCGGCCCGAGCGGCGAGGCCGCGAACCGGGCGGCTCCGTCGGTGCCGGACCAGATGCCCGCCTCCACCGCGATGCCCATGGTGAGCAACTGCCCGGCGACCTCCTCGGCGCCCGGCTCATGCCAGTTGACCGAGGCGAAGTCGGGCCGCACCGACCAGCCGCGCACCCGGTCGAGCCGGGCGGCCGGATCGGGCTCGGCCCAGGCACCGGTGCTCACTCCGAGCGGCACCGTCACCCGCGCCCGCAGGGCGTCGAGCGTCGGGGCGAGCACCCGTGGGGAGAGACTGTCGTGTCCGCACGGCGTCTTCGGATGGACATGGACCTCCGTGGCCCCGGCCGCGACGGCCTGTGCGGCGGACCGCGCCAACTCCCGAGGCGACAAAGGCACCGCTGCCCCGTCGGCGGCCGAGCGGCGCCCGTTGACACACACCTGCATCATGCCCCCATGGTGGCGGCCGCCACTGACAACGCCCTGGTCCGGGCAAGGGGTGCGGCATCCCCCGGCGCACCCCCGGTTCCCCCTCTGCCGGTCAGGCCGACATCAGCAGCCGTCCACGCCCGGCGCAGGCCAGCGCCTCGCGCGTGAGCACGGGCCGGGGCACGAGGATCCCGCAGTCCGTGCAGACCGGACCGGACGAAGGCTCGTGGTCCAGGCCGTACTTCCACACGAGGCGCTCCCCGCCGCACACCGGGCACGCCGCGCCCGGTTCCCGCTCCAGGGCGGCGATCAGCCGGCGCAGCACCTCGGCCAGGGGCTCGTCGGGGTGGACCCGCGGGTCGTCGCACCATGCGACCCCGAACCCGCCCCAGGTCAGCCGGTGCCAGTCGTCCACGCTGCCCGGCCGGCGCAGCCCGTCGTGCTTCTCCTTCTTGCGGCGCTCGGCGAACTCGGCCTCGTAGCCGAGCCAGACCGCCCGCGCCTCCTCCAGTTCCTCCAGTGCGGCCACGAGCCGCGCCGGATCGGGTGACCGGTCCTCCGGACCGAAACCGGCCCGGGAGCACAGATGGTCCCAGGTCGCCCGGTGCCCGTAAGGAGCGAACCGCTCCAGGCACTTGCGCAGTGAGTAGCGCCGCAGCGCCAGATCACACCGTTGATCGCGCACCTGTCTCGCCAGACTTCGGAATCCGGCCATCGCCCTGCACCTCCGTCACACCTGCGTCCGCACTTCGGTCACTTCGGCGTCGCCGTACGGGTTCCGCGCGACGTCGCCGAGTAGACGTATCGACACACGATCCGGCTCCATCCGATTTCCGATGCCCTCCCATAAGGCGCCCCGGGTTGACCGCCGGGCATCTTCTCCATCCACTCCAAAAGTTGACGCATGTTCATCTTCAATCCCGGGGATACCGGCGGTAACGTCCGGCCCACCCCCGTCGGGAGGAGCTGCCATGCCACGGCGCACCCCACGCAACGTGTTGTTCGACAAACTGAGAACTCCCCGCAGGCTCACCGGGTTCCTGAAGACGGCATCCGTATGCGTGCTAGTCGCAGGACTTCTCTGTCCGCTCACCCGGACAGCGGCGGCCGAGGAGAGCGTCGCGGCCTCGAACGACTACTGCGGCGGCCAGTGTTCGGACATCCTGCCGCCGGGCGAGAACGGCAACGCGACCCTCGCCCAGATCCTGCTCAACCAGGCCTTCGGCATCCAGCCCTCGCATGCCGAGGACCAGCTCGGACCGTACGCCAACCTGGCGACCGGCTACTCGGGGCTCACCGACTCGAAGATCAACACCTTCTTCAATGACGCCTCGTTCGGTGTCCCTTCCGACCAGGTCGCCTCCACCGAGAAACCCGCCGGCCGCGGCGACGTGACGATCATCCGTGACAAGAAGGCCGGTGTGCCGCACATCACAGGCACCACCCGGTACGGCACCGAGTTCGGCGCCGGGTACGCGGCCGGCGAGGACCGGCTCTGGCTGATGGATGTGTTCCGGCACGTGGGCCGCGGCCAGCTGACCGGCTTCGCCGGCGGCGCGGCCGCCAACCAGGGGCTTGAGCAGCAGTTCTATCGCAACGCCCCCTACACCGAGGCGGACCTCCAGGCGCAGATCGACCACGCTGTCGCCAACAACGGCGCCCGCGGTCAGCAGGCCCTCGCCGACGCCAACGCCTACCTCGCCGGCATCAATGCCTATATCGACGCCTCCGACAGCGGCCGCTACTTCCCCGGTGAGTACGTCCTGACCGGCCACAAGGACTCCATCACCAACGCCGGCACCATAGACCACTTCAAGATCACCGATCTGGTGGCGCTCGGCTCCGTCGTCGGCTCGCTGTTCGGCTCCGGCGGGGGCGGCGAGGTCAACAACGCCCTGTCCCTGATCGCCGCCCAGTCCAAGTACGGCGTGGAGCAGGGCACCAAGGTCTGGGAGTCCTTCCGCGAGCGCAACGACGCCGAGGCCGTCCTCACCGTCCACGACGGCGAGAGCTTCCCCTACGCCGCCAAGCCCGACAGCCCCCAGGGCGAGGCCCTGCCCGATCCCGGCTCGGTGACCCAGGAACCGCTCGTCTACGACCGCACGGGCAGCGCCGGCACCACGAGCGCCGAGGCCGCCTCCAGCACGGCGGCCAGGACCGCGCTCGGCTCCGCCAGGCGCGGGATGTCCAACGCCCTGGTGGTCGGCGGCAAGTACACCGCCAGCGGCCACCCCGTCGCCGTCTTCGGACCGCAGACCGGCTACTTCGCCCCGCAGCTGCTCATGCTCCAGGAGATCCAGGGCCCGGGCATCAGCGCCCGCGGCGCCTCCTTCGCCGGCCTGAGCATGTACGTCGAACTCGGCCGCGGCCAGGACTACTCGTGGAGCGCGACCACCTCCGGCCAGGACATCATCGACACCTACGCCGTCGAGCTGTGCCAGGACGACTACCACTATCTGTACCGCGGCACCTGCACGGCGATGGACAAGGTCGAGCAGAAGAACGCCTGGAAGCCGACCGTGGCCGACGGCACGGCGGCGGGGTCGTACACGATGCGGGTGTGGCGTACGAGGTACGGGCCGGTGGAGTACCGCGCCACCGTCGGCGGCAAGAAGGTCGCCTACACCACGCTGCGCTCCTCCTACCTCCACGAGGCCGACTCGATCATCGGCTTCCAGATGCTGAACGACCCCGACTACGTCAAGGGACCGAAGGACTTCCAGAGCGCGGCCCAGCACATCAACTACACCTTCAACTGGTTCTACGCCGACTCCCGGCACACCGCCTACTACAACAGCGGTGACAACCCGGTCCGGGCGAGCGGCGTCGACGCCGAGTTCCCGGTGTGGGCGCAGCCGGCGTACGAGTGGAAGAACTGGGACCCTGCCACCAACACGGCCGACTACACCCCGGCCTCCGCCCACCCCAACTCGACCGACCAGGACTACTACATCTCCTGGAACAACAAGCAGGCCAAGGACTACACGACCGCGTCCTGGGGCGACGGGTCGGTGCACCGCGGCAACCTGCTGGAGGACCGGGTGAAGAAGCTGGTCGCGGCCGGCGGGGTGACCCGTTCGGCGCTGGTGAAGGCGATGGCGGACGCGGCCCTCGCCGACCTGCGCGCCGAGGACGTGCTGCCGAAGCTGCTGAAGGTGATCAACTCCTCCCCGGTGACCGATCCCACGGCCGCCGCCGCGGTGAGCAAGCTCCAGACATGGGTGACCGCGGGCGCCCGGCGCACCGAGACCTCGGCCGGTTCGAAGACGTACGCCGACGCCGACGCGATCCGCATCCTGGACGCCTGGTGGCCGCTGCTGGTGAAGGCGGAGTTCGAACCCGGCCTGGGCAGCGACCTGTACACCGCGTTCACCGGCAATCTGCCCGTGGACGAGGCCCCGTCCGCCGGACACGGCCCGACCGGCTCACACGCCGGAAGCTCCTTCCAGTACGGCTGGTGGAGCTATGTCGACAAGGACATCCGGGCGGTGCTCGGCGAGTCCGTGCAGGGCGGTCTCGCCCAGAAGTACTGCGGCGGCGGCAGCCTCGGCGCGTGCCGGGACGTCCTGATCGGCAGCCTGAAGCAGGCCGCGGGCCTGACCGCGGCCCAGGTCTACCCGGGCGACGACCTGTGCTCGGCGGGCGACCAGTGGTGCGCCGACTCGATCAACCAGCGCACCCTGGGCGGCATCAAGCACGGCAAGATCAGCTGGCAGAACCGGCCGACCTTCCAGCAGGTCGTGGAGTACACCTCGCACCGCTGAGGTGATGCGGGCGGCGGGTCAGGCGATACGGCCCGCCGCCAGCACCACCCGCGCCAGCTCCGGGTGCACGATGTCGCTGTGCGCCCCGGCCGGCGGGCCCCCGCGGCGGACGACCGCGGCCGCGTCGACATTCACACACCCCGACGCGGGCAGGGGGCCGCGCAGGGCCGCGGCCAGGTCCAGACCCACGGTGCCCGGCACCGCCTGCACCCCGTCGTGACCCATGGCTCCCCACCGGGCACCCGGCATCAGCCCGAGGTCGAACCCGGTGACCGACCGGTCGTCGTCCGACATCCGCGAGGCCAGCGGATACACGGTGCCGAGTGCGGAGTCGAAGTGCGAGTAGCAGCACACCAGCGGGCCGTCGACACGGTGCTGCCGGCCCTGGAGCGCGCCTGCCCTGTCCGCGTCCTGGGGCAGCCGTGCCGCGAACGCGTAGTGGGAGAAGGCCCCTTGGAGCAGGGTCACGGACTTCACGCTGCGCACCGCGTCGGGCAGCCCGCGCAGCGCGAACGACACCAGCCGCCCGCCGAAGCTGTGGCCGACCAGATGCACCCGCACCTGCGCGGCCGCACCGGCCAGCTGCCCGATGACGGGCCCGAGCCCGTGCTCGCCCACCGTCCCGGCGCGCCGTTTCATCGTGTAGTACGTCGCCTGCCGCAGCAGCTCCTTGGCGCCTTCCCACGGGTTGGGCAGCGAGAACTCCGCCGTCCCGCCGGACGAGCCGAGCCCGGCGAGCGCCTGGGCGAACTCGTCGCAGACCGCGGCCGGGTCCCCGCCGAACACGGCCGGCTCGCCCTCCTCGGCCGTGTCCGTCGCGCTCACCCGGCGCGGGCCGTCCGGTGACGGTTCGACCAGCAGCCGCACCAGCCGCCCGAACTCCGCCAACCCCTGCTCGCCGGCGGGCTGTTCGTCCAGCATCCGGGCCAGCTGATCGAGCACGGTGGCCCGGCCCGGGAAGGTCTCCAGCAGGGCGCGCCGGGTGTCCTTGTCCAGCGCCGGACGCGGCACCGCCTCTGCCGCCACGGCCGCCACCGACCTCGGGAAGTCCGGGATCGGCTCGTCGCAGAACCGCATCGACGGCCAGATCACACCCACGTACCCGATCCGCGCCTTCGGGGCGAGCTTCGGGACCGGGGCGAAGAAACTCCGGTACAGCGCGGTGGCGCCCGAACGGTCGTTGTTCCAGCCGTGCGCGAAGACGATCAGGTCACGGACGCCCCGGTCCGTGACCTGCGCCAGCAGCCGGTCGCGCTCCGGGCCGTCCACGTCCCCGTCCGCGTCGAAGGTCAGCTCCCAGTAGGGAGTCACACCCGTCCCCGGATCCGCCATACCAGGCTCCCTCGTCCCCCGAAACGATGCGATGCGGTCGTATCGTCCTGCGGCGTGGCAGAGTTGGCCATACGGTGCGGGTCACTTGTAGAGCAGATATTCCTTTCGAACCCCACGGAACGCGGCCAGCTCGTCCTGCCAGGCGGCGGCCACCTCGTCCGGGCCGGCTCCGGCGTCGATCATCGTCCGCACCCGGGTGGAGCCGGTGAGCTTGTCGATCCAGTTGTCCGAGCGCCAGGCGAAGCCGCCCCAGACCTTCCTCGCGGTCACCAGCAGGGTCACCCCGGTGCGCACGGGGTCGTAGGCGGCCCGGTCGTGCACATGGATCTGCACGCCCCCGACGGTCCTGCCCTCGAACTTGGAGAAGGTGGGCGCGAAATACGCCTCCCGGAACCGCACACCCGGCAGCCCGAGTTCGTTGACCGCGGCGGCCCATCGCCCGTCGATGCCCTCGGCGCCGAGAAGTTCGAAGGGCCGGGTCGTGCCGCGCCCCTCGGAGAGGTTGGTGCCCTCGAACATGCAGGTGCCCGAGTACACCAGCGCGGTGTCCGGCGTGGGCATGTTCGGGCTCGGCGGCACCCAGGGCAGGCCCGAGGCGTCGTGGAACCACGAGCGCTTCCAGCCCGTCATCAGCACGGTCTCCAGCGGGACGGGCGTGCTCAGGTACTCCCCGTTGAACAGCCGGGCCAGCTCGGCGACCGTCATGCCGTGCGCCTGCGCTATGGGCTGCCGGCCGACGAAGGTGGCGAACTCCTTGTGCAGGACCGGCCCCTCGGCCGAGCGGCCGGTCACGGGGTTGGGCCGGTCGAGGACGACGAACCGCTTGCCCGCGAGCTGGGCCGCCTCCATGCAGTCGTACAGCGTCCAGATGTAGGTGTAGAAGCGGGCTCCCACGTCCTGGATGTCGAAGACGACCGTGTTCACGCCGGAGGTGGCGAAGATGTCCGCCAGCGGCCGGCCGCTCTTCAGATAGGTGTCGTAGACGGGCAGACCGGTCGCCGGGTCGTCGTAGCGGCCCTCGGAGCCGCCCGCCTGGGCGGTGCCGCGGAAGCCGTGCTCGGGGCCGAAGACCGCCGTCAGCCTGACGCGGGGGTCCGCGTGCATGACGTCGACGATGTGGCGGGCGTCCGTGGTGATGCCGGTGGGGTTGGTGACGATTCCGACCTTCTGGCCGTGCAGGAGGGCGTAGCCGTCGGCCGTGAGGCGCTCGAAGCCCGTTTGCAGGTGCTCGCGGGGTTTGGCCGTGAAGGGCGCTGCGGGCGCCGCCACCAAGGAGGCGGATGCCAGAAGGCTCCGTCTGGAAAGGTGCATGGGGTGACCTCCGGATGTGTGGCAGGTGCGGGCCGGGTCTGGCTGGTCGAGCATGTGCGGCAGAGCTGCCTTCTGGGCACTGCCCCGCGCTCCTTAGGTTGGTGCGATTGCCCTTCCCTCACACATACCGACCGGTTAGTCTGGCCGTCGCTGAGCCGAGTCGCGTCGTGCCGAAGGAGACCGATGGTGGAAGCCGTGCAGGATGCGGGAGTGGTCGTCACCGGAGCGGGCGGTGGGATCGGGGCCGCGTTGGCCCGCAGGTTCGCCGCCGAGGGTGCCCGGGTGGTCGTCAACGACCTGGATGCCGGCAAGGCCGAGGCGGTGGCGGGGGAGATCGGCGGGATCGCCGTACCGGGCGACGCCTCCGCGATCGTCGGCGATGCCCGCGACGCGCTCGGCGGCTCCGTGGACGTCTACTGTGCCAACGCCGGCGTCGCCTTCGGGTACGAGGGGGCGGGCGAGACCCTCGACGAGCGGTCCTGGGAGCTGTCCTGGGACGTCAATGTGATGGCCCATGTCCGCGCGGCCCACGCGCTGCTGCCGCACTGGCTGGAGCGCGGCCGCGGCCGGTTCGTCTCCACCGTCTCGGCCGCCGGACTCCTCACCATGATCGGTGCCCCCGCCTACGCCGTCACCAAGCACGGTGCGCTGGCCTTCGCCGAGTGGCTGTCCCTCACCTACCGCCACCGGGGCGTCAAGGTGCACGCCATCTGCCCCCAGGGCGTCCGCACCGACATGCTGGCCGCCACCGGCAGCGCGGGCGACCTGGTGCTGCGGCCGACCGCGATCGAGCCGGAGGCGGTCGCCGACGCCCTGTTCCAGGGCATCGAGGAGGACCGCTTCCTGATCCTGCCGCACCCCGAGGTCGCCGAGTACTACCAGGCGCGGGCCGCCACCCCCGACCGCTGGCTCGCGGGTATGAACCACATCCAGCAGAAGTGGGAGGCCGGCCGGTGAGCCCCTCCCCGTACGCGGCCCGGCCCTGGCTGGCCCTGCTCAACGAGGCCCAGCGCGGCCCGATCGACCCCGCCGACTCCCTGGTGCACGCCCTGCGCCACGCCGTCGCCGAGGCTCCCGACCGCACCTTCCTCGCCTACTTCGATGCCCGGCTGAGCTACCGCGAGGCCGACGAGCTGAGCGACTCGGTGGCCGCCCACCTCGCCGGGCGCGGTCTGGAGCGCGGCGACCGGGTCGCCGTCCTGCTGCAGAACTCCCCGCACTTCGTGCTGGCCGTCCTCGGCGCCTGGAAGGCGGGCGCCACCGTCGTGCCCGTCAACCCCATGTACAAGTCGGCCGAGGTCGCCCACGTCCTGCGGGACGGCGAGGCGGCCGCGCTGATCTGCTCCGACCGGGCCTGGGAGTCGTATCTGCGGGACACGGCCGCCGACTCGCCGGTGCGGATCGTGCTCACCGGGTGCGAGCTGGACTTCCAGACGCGTGACGACACGCGCGTGCTCACCTTCGAGCGGCTGCCCCAGGCCCCGGACGCCGACGATCTCGTGACGGTCGCCCGGCAGGGCGGCCGGGCACCCGAGGGCCGCGACCCGCGCCCCGAGGACATCGCGCTGGTCAGCTACACGTCGGGCACCAGCGGCACCCCGAAGGGCGCCACCAACACGCACGGCAACATCATGCACAACGCCGAGCGCCAGCGGACGGGGCTCGGCCTGCCCGAGGCCCCCGTCTACTACGCGCTCGCCCCCCTGTTCCACATCACCGGGATGGTGTGCCAGTTCGGCGCCTGTCTGAACAGCGCGGGCACGCTGGTGCTCACCTACCGATTCGAGCCCGGTGTCGTCCTGGAGGCGTTCGCCGAGCACCGCCCGCACTACACGGTCGGCCCGTCCACCGCCTATATGGCCCTGGCCGCCCACCCCGAGGTCACCCGCGAGCACTTCGCCTCCTTCGTGAACATCTCCTCCGGCGGCGCCCCCGTGCCGCCCGCCCTGGTGGAGAAGTTCCGCGACCGCCTCGGGCCCTACATCCGCGTCGGCTACGGCCTCACCGAGTGCACCGGCCCCTGCGCCGCCGTCCCGCCCGGCCTGGAGGCGCCCGTCGACCCCGTCTCCGGGACGCTGGCGGTCGGTGTGCCCGGCGCGGACACGGTCGTGCGCATCGTGGACGAGCGGGGCGAGGAGGTCCCCTTCGGCGAGCAGGGCGAGATCGTCGTACGAGGGCCCCAGGTGGTACCCGGCTACCGGCTGCGCCCCGAGGCCACCGCCGAGACCTTCCCGGACGGCGAGCTGCGCACCGGCGACATCGGGTTCATGGACCCGCAGGGCTGGCTGTACGTCGTCGACCGCAAGAAGGACATGATCAACGCGTCCGGCTTCAAGGTCTGGCCGCGTGAGGTCGAGGACGTCCTCTACACCCATCCGGCGGTGCGCGAGGCGGCCGTCGTCGGCGTGCCGGACGGCTACCGCGGTGAGACCGTCAGGGCCTACATCAGCCTGCGTCCGGGCGCCGAGGCGGACCCGGATGAACTTGCGGTGTACTGCAAGGAGAGACTGGCGGCCTACAAATACCCGCGCCAGGTGGAGATCCTGCCCGACTTGCCCAAGACGGCGAGTGGGAAGATCCTCCGTCGGGAACTGCGTTCCCGCGCGCACGACAGTCAGCAGTAACGACGGAAAGGCAGGTGGCGGCAGTGCCCAGGACGACGGACGGAGACGGGACGCCCGTTCCGCAGCGGCTGCTGAACGCCGCCACCCGCCTTTTCGCCGAGCAAGGCTACGACCGCACCTCGGTGCAGGAGATCGTGGAGGCGGCCGGCGTCACCAAGGGGGCGCTGTACCACTACTTCGGGTCCAAGGACGACCTTCTGCACGAGGTGTACGCGCGTGTGCTGCGCGTCCAGCAGGAGCGGCTGGACGCCTTCGCGGGCGCGGACGAGCCGATCGAGAAGCGTCTCAGAGCCGCGGCCGCCGACGTCGTCGTCACGACGATCGAGAACCTCGACGACGCGATGATCTTCTTCCGCTCCATGCACCATCTGAGCCCGGAGAAGAACAAGCAGGTGCGCGCCGAGCGCCGGCGCTACCACGAGCGCTTCCGCGCCCTCATCGAGGAGGGCCAGCGCGAGGGCGTCTTCTCCACGGCGACCCCGGCCGACCTGGTCGTGGACTACCACTTCGGCTCGGTCCACCACCTGTCGACCTGGTACCGCCCGGACGGCCCCCTCACCCCCCAGGAGGTCGCCGACCACCTGGCCGACCTGCTGCTGCGGGCGTTGCGCCCGTAACGCGCGTGGAGGTACGTGCAGTCCGTGACCTCCTGGACGTACACGTAAGGGGCGGTCGCCATGGCGACCGCCCCTTACGCACGCTTCCCTAGAGGTACTTCTTCAGCTCCCGCCGCGCCAGCGACCGCTGGTGCACCTCGTCCGGGCCGTCGGCGATCATCAGGGTGCGCGCTCCCGCGTACAGCTCGGCCAGCGGGAAGTCCTGGCTCACGCCGCCCGCGCCGTGCAGCTGGATCGCGCGGTCGATGATGTCGACCACCGCCCGGGGCGTGGCGATCTTGATGGCCTGGATCTCGGTGTGGGCGCCCCTGTTGCCGACGGTGTCCATCAGCCAGGCCGTCTTCAGCACCAGCAGCCGCAGCTGCTCGACCGTCACCCGGGCGTCCGCGATCCAGTTCTGGACCACGCCCTGCTGGGCCAGCGCCTTGCCGAACGCGCTACGGGACACGGCACGCCGGCACATCAGCTCGATCGCCCGCTCGGCCATGCCGATCAGCCGCATGCAGTGGTGGATCCGGCCGGGGCCGAGCCGGGCCTGGGCGATGGCGAAGCCGCCGCCCTCCTCGCCGATCAGGTTGGCGACGGGCACGCGCGCCTGGTCGAAGATCACCTCGGCGTGGCCGCCGTGGTAGTGGTCCTCGTAGCCGAAGACCTGCATCGCGCGCTTGACGGTGACGCCCGGGGTGTCGCGCGGGACCAGGATCATCGACTGCTGGCGGCGGATGTCCGACCCGTCGGGGTCGGTCTTGCCCATCACGATGAAGATCTTGCAGTCGGGGTTCATCGCCCCGGAGATGTACCACTTGCGACCGGTGACGACGTATTCGTCCGTGCCGTCGGAGGCTCGCTCGATGTGCGTGGTGATGTTGGTGGCGTCGGAGGAGGCCACCTCCGGCTCGGTCATCGCGAACGCCGAGCGGATCTCACCGGCGAGCAGCGGCTCCAGCCACTGCTTCTTCTGCTGCTCGCTGCCGAACTGCGAGAGCACCTCCATGTTGCCGGTGTCCGGTGCCGCGCAGTTGAGGGCCGTGGGCGCGAGCTGCGGGGAGCGGCCGGTGATCTCGGCGAGCGGCGCGTACTGGAGGTTCGTCAGCCCGGCGCCGTACTCGGCGTCCGGCAGGAAGAGGTTCCACAGGCCCTGCCTGCGGGCTTCCGCCTTCAGCTCCTCGACCACGGCCGGAGTGTCCCAGGGTGAGGCCAGCG
The DNA here is from genome assembly GCF_044768335.1 of Streptomyces sp. NPDC101151. Classification (NCBI taxonomy): domain Bacteria; kingdom Bacillati; phylum Actinomycetota; class Actinomycetes; order Kitasatosporales; family Streptomycetaceae; genus Streptomyces; species Streptomyces sp. NPDC101151. The sequence continues at coordinate 129,273 of NZ_JBIWPP010000022.1, forward strand.
CGGCGCGCTGCTCCTCCGCCACCGTCTCCGCCGGATACACGTACTCGTCCATGAAGGCGAGCAGCTTGGCGCGCAGCTCCTCCGTGCGGGCGTCGAACGCGAAGTCCATGTCTGCTCAGCCTTCCTGAAGAGTGGTCAGTCCGTGGTCGATGAAGACGGGCACGAGTTCGCCGATGCGGTCGAAGCCGCGCCCGACCGTCTGGCCGAGCGTGTACCGGTAGTGGATGCCCTCCAGGATCACGGCGAGCTTGAACCAGGCGAACGCCGTGTACCAGGAGACGGCGGAGACATCGCGCCCCGATCGCGCGGCGTACCGCTCGATCAGCTCCCGCGGGGACGGGTGTCCCGGTGCCTCGGCGGTGGTGGAGACGGGGGAGTGCGGCATGCCGAGCGGCCGGCTGTACATCACCAGCAGGCCCAGGTCGGTCAGCGGGTCGCCGAGCGTCGACATCTCCCAGTCGAGGATCGCGTTGATCCGGTCGTCGGCGCCGATCAGGACGTTGTCCAGCCGGTAGTCGCCATGCACGACGGTGGGCGCGGGGGAGGTGGGCATGGCGCGTCCGAGGGCCGCGTGCAGCTCGTCGATGCCGGCCAGCTCGCGGTTGCGGGAGGCGTCCAGCTGCTTGCCCCAGCGGCGCAGCTGCCGGTCCAGGAAGCCCTCGGGCCGGCCGAAGTCCGCGAGGCCCACCTCGGCGGGGTCCACCGCGTGCAGCTCGACCAGCGTGTCCACCAGGGACAGCACCGCGTTGCGGGTGCGCTCCTCGCCCAGCGGGGCGAGCTGGTCCGCGGTGCGGTAAGGGGTGCCCTCGACGAACTCCATGACGTAGAACGGCGCTCCGAGCACCTCCTCGTCCTCGCACAGCAGCACGGGGCGGGGGACCGGTACGTCCGTCGGGTGCAGCGCGCTGATCACCCGGTGCTCGCGCTTCATGTCGTGTGCGGTGGCCAGCACATGGCCGAGCGGCGGCCGCCGGACGACCCACTTCGAGGTGCCGTCGGAGACCGCGTAGGTGAGGTTCGACCGTCCGCCCTCGATCAGCCGGCCGGTCAGCGGACCGTTCACCAGACCGGGACGCTCACGGTCGAGCAGCCCGCGCAGCCGGTCGGGATCGAGTCCGGGCGGGTGGTCGGCGCTCATACATCACTCCTACGAACGGGCGAACAGGAACCCGACTTATGATGCCGACCGGTCGGTATGTCGTCCAGTGCATACGCCGAACGTGGCGAGAAACGTGACCGGAGCCACGATAGGCCGACGGCTCCCCGGTGCGCTGTCCGGGGAGCCGTCGGATTCTGCCTCGCGGCAGGTCAGTGGTCGTCCCAGTGGTCCCCGTGCTCTGCGTGGCGGTGCCCGTCGTGCAGATAGTCGATGTGGTCGCCGTGCCGGACCTGGGCGTGCCCGCACTCCTCGTGGTGCACGTGGTCATGGCCCTCGTGCGCGGTGTGGCCGGCCGGCTCGCACTCGTCCCAGTGGCCGCCGTGCTCGCGGTGCAGATGGCCGTCGTGCGCGTAGTCGAGGTGGTCGCCGTGCGGCACGGCGGTGTGCCCGCAGCCGGGGCCGTGGCTGTGTGTGCCGTGCTCGGTGTGTTCCTGGTGAAGCGTCGTCATGGTGTTCGCCTTCGGAGGGTGCGGAAGGGTGGCGACGGACAGGCTACGCGCGCAAACGGTACATATAGGGGCATACCGATTGCGTGGCGTACGAGTACCCCGGAGGGTCGAGGGCATGAAGGGCATCAGCTACAGCCGCTACGGCGGACCCGAGGCGCTGGAGTACGGAGAGGTGCGCGACCCGAAGGTCGGCCCGGACCAGGTGCTGGTCAAGGTGCGCGCGGCGGGCATCAATCCGGTCGACTGGAAGTGCCGCGAAGGATATCTCGACGCCATCCTGGACGCGGTCTTCCCGGTCGTGCCCGGCTGGGACGTCAGCGGGGTGGTGGTGCAGCCCGGAGCCTCGGTGACGGAGTTCTCCGTCGGCGACGAGGTGATCGGCTACGTCCGCGAGGACTTCCTGTCCCGGGGCACCTGCGCCGAGTACGTCGCAGCTCCCGTGCGCACGCTGGCCCGCAAACCGCGCAACCTGTCCTTCGAGGAGGCCGCCGGTCTGCCGCTGGTGGGGCTCACCGCCTATCAGGTGCTCGTCAAGGCGCTGGAGGTCAAGCGAGGTGAGACGGTCCTGGTGCATGCGGCGGCCGGCGGGGTCGGCTCGGTGGCCGTCCAGATCGCCGTCCATCTCGGAGCCCGGGTCATCGGCACGGCGAGCGAGCACAACCACGACTTCGTACGGGGCCTCGGCGGCGAGCCCGTGACCTACGGCGAGGGCCTGGCCGAACGGGTGCGCGGGATCGCTCCCGAAGGCGTGGACGCGGCCTTCGACACCATCGGCGGCGACACCCTGAAGACCTCGGCCGACCTGCTCGCCTCCGAGGGCCGCCTGGCGTCGATCGCCGACCCGGACGTGGTGAGCTACGGCGGCCGCTACCACTTCGTACGCCCCGACGCCGAGGACCTGACCCGCCTGTCCGAGCTGGCGGAACAAGGGGTCGTGTCCGTGCACGTCCAGGAGACCTTTCCGCTGGAGCGGACGGCGGACGCGCACCGGCTGAACCAGGAGGGCCGGACCCGCGGGAAGATCGTGGTGACGGTGGACTGGGAGGCCGAGGAGGGCGTCCTCTAGGCCCCCTCCAGGCCCCTCCAGGCCGCTCTGGGCCCTGTCCGGCGGATGCGCGTGCCAGACCCCACGATTCCGGCATGATCCGGCGGCCGGGCCCTGGCTCATGAGCACGGCTGGACCCGGCTAGACCACGAGTACGGCCGCACACGCGGCCATCGCCACCGTGCACAGCACCGCTGCCGTCGCGTGCCGGGGTGCCAGCGCGGGCGGGCGGGGGCTCGTCGTGAGGGTGCGGATCCGATGGTGGGCCACCCAAAGAAAGCCCAGCCAGAGCGCACAGCACAGGGCACACATGACGACACCGGCGGCCGAGGCCCCGCCGTGCAGCGCGGTCTTCACGGCGAGTACGGCGGCCACCGTGCTCGACAGTGTCGTCCGCCGCCAGGCCAGCCGGGTGCGCTCCGGCTGCAGCCCCGGATCCCGGCCCTCCGCGCTCACCCCTCCCATCCGACCAGTACCACCACGACCATCGCGACGGCCACCACCGCGACCACCAGGCTCAGTACCGCCGGGAAACGGGACGCCGGCAGGTCCTCGCCCCGCCGCATCGCCAGCTCGCAGCGCACCCAGTGGTTCACCGCGCGCAGCGAGCACAGCACACCCGCGGCGAGCAGCGCGAGGGCGAGACCGACCCGCCACGACCAGCGCAGGTCCGGCAGGAACTGGTCCACCGCGAATCCACCGCCGATCAGCGCGAGCGCGGTCCGCAGCCAGGCCAGGAACGTGCGCTCGTTGGCCAGCGAGAACCGGTAGTCGGGGGTGCTGCCCTCTTCCCGTACCTGTTCCGGTGCGAACCAGAGCCGTACGTTCCGCACGAATTCGATCACGCGCTGGACCCTACCGGGGTGTCACCGGGCCGACCGGAACGCCCTGAGCCTCTCGTACGCCGCCAGCCCGTCCGGCACCCACTCCCACTCGCCGAGCCGCCGCTCCACCTCGTCCTCGGGCAGGAAGTCGTACCACTGGACCTCCTCCGCCTGGGGTTGTACCGGAAGGTCGCACCGCACCTCGTACACCGCCGACCACCAGCTGTTCTGGGCCCCGTCGTCGTACAGGAACCTGAAGAGGGGGGTCGGCCGGGGGAGACCGGTCACCCCCAGTTCCTCCTCCGCCTCCCGCAGCGCCGCCTCGTCGTAGGACTCGCCGGCTCCCACGACCCCGCCGACGAACATGTCGTAGAGGGAGGGGAACACCAGCTTGGTCGCGGTGCGGCGGTGGACGAAGAGCCGCCCTGCCGCGTCCCGCGCCTGGATGAAGACGCACCGGTGGCGCAGGCCCTTGGCGTACGCCTCACCGCGCGGGACCCGGGCGACGACCCGGTCGTGCTCGTCGACGATGTCGAGGATCTCGTCAGCAGGGTTCATGCCCGTATCCAAGCAGGGCTCCGGCGGGGGCTCAGCGCCGCTGCAGGTCCCGGGCGGGTTCCCGATCCGACGTGCCGCACGGCATCGCCGGGTGCAGCCCGAGCAGCACGATGCCCGTGACGATCGCCGCGAGCCCCGCCGCCTCCCAGGCCAGCGCCCCGGTGCCGGTGTGCAGCCGGTCGCCGAGGAAGCCCACGCCGCACAGGATGCCGGCGAGCGGCTGGGCCGCGGTGAGCGCGGGCAGCGACATGCGCAGCGGAGCCGTCTCGAAGGCGCTCTGCACCAGGACAAGACCGGTGACGCCCAGAGCGAGCACGCCGTACGGCTGCCAGCTGGTGAACAGTTCCGTGAAGCCGCCCTCGGAGAAGAGGGTGCCGCTCACCCGGGTCAGTGCGTCCTGCACGCCGTACAGCAGCCCGGCGGCGGTGGCCAGCAGCACCGGACCCCAGCTCAGCCGGGAGCGCTTGGCGTATGTCGTGAGCACCATGGCCGTGCCGAGCATCGCGCCGATGATCAGCCAGTGCCGCAGCGGGTCGGCGACGGCACTGCCGCCACGCGGTTCGCCCGCCACGATGAACGCGGTCACACCGCCCGCGAGGAGCGCGAGTCCGGCCCAGCCCTGGCGGCCCAGGGACTGTCTGGTCCGGTGGCGGGACAGGGCGAGCGCGAACAGCAGGTTCGTGGCGAGCAGTGGCTCGACCAGGGAGATCTCGCCCTTGCCGAGCGCGATGGCGCCCAGCACCATGCCGGCCACCATCAGGGCGATGCCGCCCAGCCAGCGCGGCACCCGCATCAGGTCGAGCAGCAGCCGGAACGACAGGAAGTCGCCGAGCGGTGCCTTCTGGGCGGCGTCCTGCTGGAGCACGAACCCGAAGCCCACACAGCAGGCCGCACTCACGGCGAGAAGGAGAACCAGAACGGACACGCTGCGTACCTCGATCATCCGGCCGGACCACGGACGCGTAGTGGCCGACTGTAGCGCTCCCGGGGCGCCATTGCCCCGGAGAGTGCCCGGAACCGGGCAGTTGTCTCGGTCACGGTGCCGGGCCGATCGCAGGGGCGACGGCAGCGGACGGCGGGACCGTCCGGCCCATGGTCGGCCGTGCCGACGTCCGGCGCCATGGCGTACGCCACAGCAGCCCGACCGCACCCCGTACCCTCAGTACGGCGACCAGGGCGCTCGTGTCTCAAGTGCCCCTCCCCGCAGGCTGGTTGCAGCCAGTGACACCCCGGTTCCGCTTGACGCGAACCTTGGCTGAGGGTTTGCTGTGCGTGATCGGTCGATGGCAGCCCGAGAATCAGGAAGTCCTGCGGTGACCCCACTCCCGCCTCTGCTCGGCGCTCGCCGGGCCCCCACGGACCGGCCCGGCGACACCGCGCCGGACGACTCCGGCGCCTTGGCGGGTGCCTTCGACGACGCCCTCGACGACGTCGAACTCCTCGCCGCCCGGGCCGCGTTGACCCAGGGCCGCTGGCAGGCCGCCCGCTCTCTGCTGCTGCACACCGGTGACGACTGGGACCGCCGGGGCCACCGCATCACCGTGCTCGCCGGGGAGCCGTACGCCGCCGCCTGGGCCCATGAGTGGCTGCTCGCCGAACCCGGGTCCGCCGACGCCACCACCCTGCACGCCCTGGCCCAGGTCCAGCGCGCCCTGCGCGGCAAGGAGGAGGCCGGCCCGGCCCGCGAGGCCTGCCGCACCGCCGCCGCACTCGCCCCTGCCGACCCCACGCCCTGGCTCGGTCTGCTCCAGCTGGCGCGCACGCTCGGCCCGGAGAGCGAGCTGCTGCGGACCTTCGCGGAACTCCGCGAGCGTCACCCCGAGCACCACCACGGCCACCACCTGCTGGTCGCCCGGCTCGCCGAGCGCCCCCAGGGCGGCCGGTCCGAGTCCCACGAGGTGTACGACCTCGCCGAGCGGGCCGCCGCCGAGGCCCCCGCCGACTCCCCGCTGGCCGTCCTGCCGGTGGTCGCGTACGCCGAGCGCTACCGGGCCCTGGCCGCCACCGGACTGGCCCCCGCCGACCCGGACGGCTCCGGGCACTGGTCCGGACCGAGGGCCCGCCGGTTCCTGGGCGCGGCCTTCGACTGGTGGCTGGAGTGGGAGCACGACGACCACCCCCGCCGCCACACCGACCTCAACCACCTGGCCTTCGCCATGTCCTGCGCCGGCCGTCCGGCCGAGGCCGCGGCCCTGTTCCAGCGCATCGGCCGCCACGCCACCAGGGCTCCCTGGTCCTACCCGCATCGCGACGCCTGGCAGGCCTTTCGCGCCGCCCGGTACCGCGCGCTCGGCAACGATCGTCCCGGGACGCAGGTGAGAAGTGATGGACATAGGTGAGAAGTGATTACGGAAGTCTGACCGCTGACCGTACTCGCTGGCCTCACGGGGGCCGGTAGTGCTCGAATGGATACGTGAACCCTGAACCACCCGAGGAGCCCGAGGCCCAGGGCAGGCCCATCGGCCGTCGCGTCTTCCTCGGCACCCTCGGCCTCGGCGCCCTGGGCGTCGCCGCCGCACCGGTGCTGCAGCGCGGCCTGGAAGGCTTCCTCGGCAGCATCTCCGGCAATGACCCCACGGGCCTGACCGGCCTCCTGCCGAACGGCGGCGGTTTCCGCTACTACTCGGTCGCCGCGTCCGTCCCGCACAAGGGCCCCGCCGACTACCGGCTCACCGTCGACGGCCTGGTCGACCACCCGCACACCTACACCCTCGCCGATCTGCGTGCGCTGCCGCAGAGCCGGCTGGTCAAGGACGTGCAGTGCGTCACCGGCTGGCGGGTCCCGGGCACCCCCTTCGAGGGCGTACGGCTCTCCCACCTGCTGGACGCGGCCGGCGTCCGGGGCTCCGGCAAGGCCGTCCGCTTCACCTGCTTCGACGGCACCTACTCCGAGAGCCTCACCCTCGACCAGGCCCGCCGCGCGGACGTCCTGGTCGCCCTGCGCATGCAGGACAAGGACATCGGCCACGACCACGGCGGCCCCGTCCGTCTCTACGTCGCCCCCATGTATTTCTACAAATCAGCCAAATGGCTCTCCGGCATCACCGTGACCGACCACGTCCGGCCCGGCTACTGGGAGGAGCTCGGCTACGACGTCGACGCCTGGGTCGGCCGGTCGAACGGACGGACCGATGAGCCTACGAGCTGAGACCCCGGCGCCGCCGAGCGCCCGCATCCGCCGCTTCACCCGGGCCGAACGCTGGGTGCACCGCACGACGGCCGCGCTGATGGGGGTGTGCGTGGTGACCGCGGCCTGCCTCTACATCCCGCAGCTGGCCGTACTGGTCGGGCGCCGCGAACTGGTCGTCCGTGTCCACGAGTGCGCCGGGCTCGCCCTGCCCGTCCCGGTCCTGCTCGGCCTGGCCTCCCGCGCCTTCCGCGGCGACCTGCGCTTCCTCAACCGCTTCGGCCCCCACGACCGCCTATGGCTGCGCGCCGCGTTGCTCCGCGACAAGCGCCACTCCTCGCGTCCGGCCGGCAAGTTCAACGCGGGCCAGAAGATCTACTCGGCCTGGATCTCCGGGGCCACGCTGGTCATGCTCGGCACCGGCCTCATGATGTGGTTCACCCATCTCACCCCGCTGATGTGGCGCACCTCGGCGACCTTCGTCCACGACTGGCTGGCCCTGACGATCGGCGTGGTCCTGGCCGGCCACATCGGCATGGCGATGGGGGACCCGGAGGCGAGACGGGGACTCCGGACGGGTTCGGTGAGCCGGGAGTGGGCGAAGCGCGAGCACCCTCTGTGGCGCCCCTAGGCATCGTCTGGGGCCCGCCTCGCTCAGCCGGCGAAGTCCAGCAGCACCTTGCACGACCGGCTCCGGTCGGCGGCCAGCGCGAACGCCGACTCGGCCTCCCGGACCGGGACCACCGCGCTGATCAGCCCTTCGAACTCCCCCCGTGCCGCCAGTAGTTCCAGCGACTCGTCGAACTCGGAGTCGAACCGGAACGCGCCCCGCAGCTCGATCTCCCGGCTCACCACCAGGTTCCCGGCGAACGGACTCCGCCCGGACGGCAGCATCCCCAGCTGTACGACCACACCCCCGCGCCGCACCCGTCGCACACAGGTGTCCAGACCGGCCGCCGCCCCGGACGCCTCGACGGCCACGTCCACCTCCGCCGGCCATCCGGAGTCCGCCGGATCGTCGGCCCGGACCAGCGTGTCGGCCCCGGCGACGGCGGCGTACCCGAGTGCCTCGGGCAGCAGGTCGGTCGCCGTCACCCGCGCCGCGCCCGCCGCCTTCAGCGCCGCGACCACCAGGCATCCGATCGGCCCGGCCCCGGTCACCAGCGCATGCCCGCCGGACACGTCCCCGGCCCGCTGCACCGCGTGCAGCGCCACCGCCAGCGGCTCGGCGAGCGCGGCCCGGCGCAGCCCGAGCCCGTCCGGCAGCGGCCGCAACTGCGCGGCCGGTACGGCGACTTGACCGGCGAACCCGCCCTGTACATGCGGAAAACGGGCGGCACTGCCGAGATACCGGGTGTCCCGGCACACGTTCGCCCGCCCGACACCGCACTCCGGGCACCGCCCGCAGGGCGTGGCGGGGTGCACGGCGACCGCCGTACCGGCAGCGGGACCGGTGGCTCCGGCGCCGTAGGAGTCCACGGTCCCGACCACCTCGTGCCCGAGCACCATCGGCTCCCTGAGCCGGAAGTCCCCGACCCCGCCGTGTCGCCAGTAGTGCAGGTCGGACCCGCACACCCCGCCGTACCGGACGGCCACCAGGGCCTGGCCGGGGCCGGGTTCGGGGACCGGCAGCTCCTCCACCCGCAGCTCGCCCGCGCCGTGGATCACACAACCCAGCATGTCCGCCGCTCCTTTCAGAGCACGCTCGTCATACCGCCGTCGACATACAGGACCTGCCCGCCGACGAAGTCGGCGGCGGGTGAGGCGAGGAAGAGCAACCCGCCCACCAGGTCCTCGGTACGGCCCCAGCGGCCGGCCGGGGTGCGACCGCGCACCCAGGCGCTGAAATCGTCGTCCTCGACGAGGGGTCTGGTCAGCTCGGTCTCGACGTAGCCCGGCCCGAGCCCGTTGACCTGGACGCCGTACGGGCCCCAGTCCGCGCACATGCCCTTGGTGAGCATCTTCAGCGCGCCCTTGGTGGCGGCGTAGGGCGCGATACCGGCCCGTACCACCTCGCTCTGCAGCGAGCAGATGTTGATGATCTTGCCGTGGCCGCGTTCCGTCATCCGCCGGGCGGCCTCCCGGCCGACCAGGAACGCGCTGGTGAGGTTGGTGTCCAGGATCCGGTGCCAGTCGGCGTCCGTGAACTCGAGGAGCGGGGCGCGCAGTTGCATGCCCGCGTTGTTGACGAGGATGTCGAGCGGGCCCACCCGCTCCTCGACGCCGGCGATCCCGTCGGCCACGGACGGCCCGTCGGTCACGTCGAACACCGCCGTGTGGACCCGGCCGCCGGGCAGTCCGGCGGCCGCCCCGGCCAGCCGGTCCCGGTCGCGTCCGTTGAGGACCACCGTGCAGCCGGCCTCCGCCAGGCCCCGGGCCAGCGCGAGCCCGATGCCCCGGCTGGAGCCGGTGACCAGGGCCGTGCGGCCGCTGATGTCGAAGAGCGGGTGAGCCGTCATCGCCGTACCGCTCCTAGATCACGAGGGACAGGAGCAGGACCAGACCGCCGGCGACCACCGAGATGATCGTCTCCATCACCGACCAGGTCTTGACCGTCTGCCCGATGCTCAGCCCGAAGTACTCCTTCACCAGCCAGAAGCCGGCGTCGTTGACGAAGCTGAAGAAGAGCGAGCCGGCGCCGATGGCGAGGACCAGCAGGGCCGCGTGGGTGGTGGACATGTCGGCCGCGAGCGGCGCGACCAGGCCGGCCGCCGAGACCGTGGCCACCGTCGCCGAGCCCGTGGCGAGACGGATCACCACGGCGATCAGCCAGGCCAGCAGCAGCGCCGGGATCGACCAGTCCTTGGAGATGTCCAGGATCATCTGGCCCACACCGCAGTCGATCAGGGTCTGCTTGAAGCCGCCGCCCGCGCCGACGATCAGCAGGATGCCGGCGATGGGCATCAGGCCCTTGTCGACCGTCTGCTGGAGCCGCTCCTTGCTGAACCCGGCCGGCCGGCCCAGCGTGAAGAATCCGACGATCACGGCGGCGAGCAGCGCGATCAGCGGGGAGCCGATGACGTCGAAGACCCGCTGGTTCATGTTCGTGGGGTCGTCGACGACGATGTCCACCAGGGCCTTGGCCAGCATCAGCACCACCGGCAGCAGCACGGTGGCGAGCGTCACGCCGAAGCCGGGCCGGCGCTTCAGCTCCTCCGACGGACGCTGCGGCAGCATCCGGTCGGGGGCCGGGACGTCCACCCAGCGGGCTGCGACGCGCGAGAACACCGGACCGGCGATGATCACCGTCGGTATGGCGACGAGGATGCCGAGCGCCAGGGTCACCCCCAGGTTGGCCCCGACCGCGTCGATCGCGATCAGCGGGCCGGGGTGCGGCGGGATCAGGCCGTGCATCACGGACAGGCCGGCCAGCGCCGGGATGCCGATGCGCATCAGGGAGTAGTTGCCTCGCCTGGCGACCATCAGCACGACCGGGATCAGCAGCACGATACCGACCTCGAAGAACAGCGGCAGGCCCACCACGGAGGCGATCAGCACCATCGCCCAAGGCATCGCCCGCCCGCCCGCCTTGGCGAGGATCGTGTCCACGATCTCGTCGGCGCCGCCGGAGTCGGCGAGCAGCTTGCCCAGGATCGCCCCGAGCGCGATCAGGACGCCCACGCCGGCCACCGTGGCGCCGAGCCCGGTGGTGAAGCTGGTGATGGCCTTGTCGAGCGGAGCACCGGCGACCGCCCCGAGCACCAGCGACCCGATGGTCAGTGACAGGAAGGCATGGAGCTTGAACTTGGTGATGAGCAGGACGATGACGGCGATGCCCACCAGGGCGGCGATGCCCAGCTGGGCGTGTCCGGCGGAGGTGATCGGCGGAGGTGCGTCCGCTGCCAGCATCTCGACGCTGAGTCTGGTCACGGGGTTTCCTTGCAGGTACGGGGACGGGGGTGAGGTGCTACTCGGCTGTGTCGGGAAGCGCGTCGAGTGCCTTGACGGCGCGTTCGGTGATCGCCTGGGGACCACCGCTGACGTCAACGGCGACTCCCGCCTCGTCGGGCTCCAGTGGCTGCAGCGTGGCGAACTGGGAGTCCAGCAGCGCGGTCGGCATGAAGTGGCCCTGGCGGTGGGACATCCGGTCCTCGATGAGCTTCCGGTCGCCCGTCAGGTGCACGAACACGATCCCGGGGGCAACAGCCCGGAGCCGGTCGCGGTAGGCCCGCTTCAGCGCCGAGCTGCTGACCACCCCGCCGAGCCCGGCCCGCCCGTGCGCCCAGTGGCCGATGGCGTCGAGCCACGGCCACCTGTCGGCGTCCCCGAGCGGGACTCCGGCCGACATCTTCTCGATGTTGGCCTGCGGGTGGAAGTCGTCGCCCTCGGCGTACGGGACGCCCAGCCGGGCGGCGAGCAGGGGACCGATCGTGGTCTTGCCCGTCCCGGCGACGCCCATCACGACGACGACCTGGGGGGTGCGCATGACTGCCTCGCTGTCTTCCTCGACATCGACGCCGACGTCCGGCGTCGCCACACTGAAACCTATTAAGTACGACGAATTCAAGGGTCTGTGACATATAAGTCTGACTTTCTGGCTCTGTGATCCAGGCCGTACGCTGAGTGCATGAGCACACCGGGCCGGGGGCTGCACGGCCGCGTACTGGACACCCTCGGCCCCGCGATCACAGCGGGCGAGTACCCGCCGGGCAGCGTTCTGCGTACCGATGAACTCGCACAGCACTTCGAGGTCTCCCGCTCCGTCATGCGCGAGGCGGTCCGCGTACTGGAGTCCATGCACCTGGTCGAGTCCCGCCGCCGGGTGGGCGTCACGGTCCGCCCCAAGAGCGAGTGGAACGTCTACGACCCGCAGGTCATCCGCTGGCGGCTAGCGGGCGCCGACCGCCCGCACCAGTTGCGCTCCCTGACCGTCCTGCGCTCGGCGGTCGAGCCGGTCGCGGCCGGCCTCGCCGCCAAGCACGCCACCCCCGAGCAGTGCGCCGAACTCACCGAGTGCGCCCTCGGCATGGTCGCCAACTCACGCGGTCACCGGCTGGAGCAGTACCTGGTCCACGACATCTCCTTCCACCGGGTCATCCTCACGGCCTCGGGCAACGAGATGTTCGCCCGCCTCGGCGACGTCGTCGCGGAGGTGCTGGCCGGCCGCACCCATCACGAGGTGATGTTCGAGGACCCCGACCCGGCGGCCGTCACCCTGCACGTCCAGGTCGCGGAGGCGGTCCGCTCGGGTGACGGAACCCGCGCCGAACAGCTGACCAGGGAGATCACCATGGGCGCCCTCCAGGAACTGGACATCCTGGCGCCCTAGCCTCAGTTGTCGAAGCGCGTCAGTCCAGGAAATCCCCGTCGACGTACACCCACGCCCCCTCCACCCGCTCGAACCGGCTGCGCTCGTGCAGCGAGCCACCGCGGTAGGAGGCACGGAAGGTCACGGTGCCGGTGGTGTGGAAAGCGGAACCCCCGGTGCTGTCCAGGATCTCCAGCCCCGTCCACCTCGTCCGCGCGTCCAGGTCCAGCCGCTCGGGCCGGGTCCGCGGGTGCCACGTCCGCAGGAGATACCCCGCGTCCCCCTTCACGAACGCGCTGTACCGCGACCGCATGAGCGCCTCGGGGGTCGGCGCGCCGGCCGGTCCCGTGTGGAAGCGGCCGCAGCAGGCGTCGTAGGACCGGGGGAGTCCGCAGGGGCAGGTGCGCGTGGTCATGGCCCACATTCTGCCCGTGCCGCCGAAGCCGCCCGCCGCCGGTGCGGCCCACGCCCCCGGGGTGCACAGTGGAAGAGGTGACGCGCGGGTGCGTCCCGTTGCCCTCGCAGCGCAGTGAGGAGAGACGGACGATGAGTGGACCCCTGATCAACCGTCCTCCGTCCGTGAAGGAATGGCGGCTGAACCTCTACCTGTCCGAACACGACCCGGACACCACGGCCCGGATCATCCTGGACACCGGGGACAGCGTCCTGGAGAGCCACGCGGAGGCCCGCCGCAACCCCTACGACGCGGCGGTGCCCGACATCGGCGACGAACTCGCGGCCGGACGCGCACTGATCGCCATGGGCCGCCTGCTGCTGCGCGCGGCCGCGGGAGACATGAAGGCGGTCGGAGCGACCGAGACCGAGACTCCCACGCCCCTCTGGCTGCCCCGGGAATGACGGAGCCGCACCGTGTTCTTCACCGACCGACTCGAAGCGGGGCGGCTCCTGGGCGCCCGCCTCGAGTACCTCAGGGGCCAGGACGTCGTGGTGCTGGGACTGCCCCGCGGCGGAGTACCGGTCGGCGCGGTGGTCGCCGAGGCACTCGACGCACCCCTGGACGTCTGCCTGGTACGGAAGCTGGGCGTACCCGACCAGCCGGAGCTGGGGATGGGCGCCATCGGCGAGGACGGCGTCCGGGTGATCAACCAGGAGGTGCTGCGCCACACCGGCGTCGGCCAGGCGGACCTGGACCGGGTCGAGGCTTACGAGCGCGAGGTGCTGGAGCGGCGGGCCGTCCGCTACCGCGGTGAACACCCGCCGGTCACCGTCGCCGGCCGGACCGTCGTGGTCGTCGACGACGGCGTGGCCACGGGTTCCACCGCGCGGGCCGCCTGCCGGATCGCCCGGGCCCGGGACGCGGCGCGCATCGTGCTGGCGGTCCCCGTGGCACCACAGGACTTCGCCCGGCGGCTCGGCGGGGACGCCGACGACCTGGTCTGCCTCGACACCCCGTACGACTTCTTCGCCATCGGCCAGTTCTACGAGGACTTCACCCAGGTCGGCGACGAGGAGGTCACGTCCTGTCTGCGGCAGGCGGCCGGACGCCACGAACGCTTCGCCGGTACCGGCGCCGAGGACCGCGAGGTGGAGGCGGCGGCCGGTGCCGTACGGCTGCGCGGGCGGCTCACCCTGCCCGCGGGCGCGACCGGGGTCGTCGCCTTCGCCCACGGCAGCGGCAGTGGCCGGCACAGCCCGCGCAACCGGTTCGTCGCCGAGGGACTGAACCGGGTCGGCCTCGGCACCCTGCTGTTCGACCTGCTCACCGAGGACGAGGAGCGCGACCGGACCAATGTGTTCGACATCGCGCTGCTGGCCGAACGGCTGGCCGGCGCCACCGCCTGGCTGCGCGAGGAACCCGACGTCGAAGGGCTCGCCGTCGGCTACTTCGGCGCCAGCACCGGCGCGGCCGCCGCCCTGTGGGCCGCCGCCGAAGCCTCGGCGCGCCCGGCCGCGGTCGTCTCGCGCGGCGGCCGGCCCGACCTCGCCGGACCGCGGCTGCCCGAGGTGACCGCGCCCACGCTGCTCATCGTGGGCGGCGCCGACACCCAGGTACTCGGCCTCAACCGGGAGGCACAGGCACGACTGCGCTGCGAGAACCGCCTCGAGGTCGTCCCCGGCGCCACGCACCTGTTCGAGGAGCCCGGCACGCTGGAGAGGGTGACCGAGCTGGCCCGCGACTGGTTCACCGACCACATGGCACCCGCGCACGTGTAGGCGGGGATCATGAGCGAGGGGGCCGTCACCCTGTTCCTCGCCGGCGACGTCATGCTCGGCCGGGGCGTCGACCAGATTCTCCCGCACCCCGGTGATCCCACCCTGCGGGAGGACTACGTGCACGATGCCCGTGACTATGTCGCCCTGGCCGAGGCCGCGCACGGCCCGATACCCCGCCCGGTCGACCCCTCCTGGCCCTGGGGCGAGGCGCTGCCGGTCCTGGACCGTGCCGCCCCCGAGGTGCGGGTGGTCAATCTGGAGACCGCCGTCACCGCGGACGGCGACTTCGCACCGGGCAAGGGCGTCCACTACCGGATGCACCCGGCCAATCTGCCCTGCCTCGCCGTGGCGCGCCCCGCCGTCTGCGCCCTCGCCAACAACCACGTGCTCGACCTCGGGCCGCCCGGCCTGACGGAGACGCTCGACTCCCTGGCGGCCGCCGGGCTGCGCACCGCGGGGGCGGGCCGGGACGAGACCGCCGCATGGCGCCCGGCGGCCGTCCCGCTGCGGGCGGGCGGACGTGTGCTGGTCTTCTCCTTCGGGATGCTGTCCAGCGGAATCCCGCACAGCTGGGCCGCCACCCCCGAGCGGTCCGGAGTGGCCCTGATCGCCGCGCCGACCGCGGGCGCCGCGGCCGACTTCGCCGGCCTCCTGCGGCAGGTCGGACGGCCGGACGACATCGTGGTCGCCTCCGTGCACTGGGGCTCCAACTGGGGATACGGCGTCTCCCGCGCCGAGGTCAGGTTCGCCCACGCGCTCGTCGACGCCGGCGTGGACGTCGTCCACGGCCACTCCTCGCACCACCCGCGTCCGCTGGAGGTGTACCGGGACAGGCTCGTCCTGTACGGCTGCGGCGACCTCGTCGACGACTACGAGGGCATAGGCGGCTACGAGCGCTACCGGGACGACCTGCGGCTGCTGTACCTGGCCACGCTCGAGAGCGGCACGGGCCGGCTGACCGGCCTGCGGATGGTGCCCCTCCAGGCGCGCCGGATGCGCCTGGAGCACACCTCGGCCGAGGACACCGCATGGCTGTGCGCCGCCCTCGACCGGTGCAGCCGGGCCCTCGGCAGCCGGGTCGAGCGCGTGGACGACGGCACCCTGACCGTACGGCCCCTGCGCTGAACCCGAGTTCAGGTCCGCCCGCCCCTGCACAGGAACTTGCGCAGACGGGACAGCGGCCAGGCGTTGATCACATCGTCCACGGTGAGCCAGCCCCGCTGCGCGGTGCCCACGCCGTAGCGCAGGTGGTCGAGGTGCAGGACGGAGTGGGCGTCGGTGTTCACCGCGAACTTCACCCCGTACCGCCGGGCCCGCAGGATGTCCTCGTCACGCAGGTCCAGCCGGTCGGGCTGGGCGTTGACCTCCAGCGCGGTGCCGGTACGGGCGCACGCGGCGAACACCTCGTCCCAGTCGGCGTCGACACCCGGCCGCCTGCCGACCAGCCGCGTGGTCGGATGCCCGATGACATGGACGTACGGGTTCTCGCAGGCTCGCACGAGCCGTCTGGTCATCGCCTCCCGGTCCTGGTCGAAGTGGGAGTGCAGGGAGGCCACGCAGAGGTCGAAACCGGCAAGGAAGCCGTCCGGCCAGTCCACCTCGCCGCCCGGGCCGATGTTCAGCTCCGTGCCGTGCAGCAGCCGCATCCGGCGCAGGGTCCCGTCCAGGTTCCGCAGCCGTTCCCGCTGGGCGAGGATCTTCTCGTCGGTCATGCGCTGCATGTACAGGTCGGGGGCATGGTCGGTGACCGCGTAGTACGCGTAGCCGCGTGCCGCGGCGGCCTCCACCATCGCCTCCAGCGGCGCGAGGCCGTCGGTGAGGTCCGTGTGGGTGTGCAGATCGCCGCGGATGTCCCGCTCGGTCACCACCTCGGGGAGGTCGCCGCGCAGCGCGGCCTCGATCTCCCCGCGGTCCTCCCGCAGCGTGGGCGGGATCCACGGCAGCCCGAGCCGTTCGTACACCTCCTCCTCCGTACGGGAGGCGAGCGACTCCCCGCTCTCCGCGTCGAACAGGCCGTACTCGGACAGCTTCAGCCCCTGGTGGACGGCGATCGTCCGGGTGCGGATGTTGTGGCCCTTGGACCCGGTGAAGTACTGCATCCCCGCGCCCCACGACGCAGGCGGCAGCACCCGCAGGTCCACCTGGACGCCCTTGTCGGTGCGGATCGACGTCTTCTTCTCGCCGTGGGCGATCACCTCCGCGGTCGAGGGCAGCGAGACGAGGGCGTCCATGAAGGGCGCCGACCGGGCCGCCGCGACGAGGACGTCGATGTCGCCGATGGTCTCCCTCATCCGCCGCAGCGATCCGGCGTACGCGCAGCGCTTGCAGCCGGTCACCGCGGACAGTGCGGCGACGATCTCCTCGGCGGTGTCGAGGGCCAGGTGGACGGGGATGCGGTGGTCCGCCTGCCGCATCAGCCGGATCCCGTGCAGGATGTTCTCCTGCGTCTTCTCGCCGAACCCCTTCAGATCGGACAGCGCGTCCGCCTCGACGGCCGCGGCCAGTTCGTCCACCGACGAGATGTTCAGGTCCTCGTAGAGCCGCAGGGCCTTCTTCGGGCCGAGCGTGGGGATCGTGATCAGCTCCCGCACCCCGGCGGGGATCTCCGCCCGGCGCTCCTCGACCGCCGCGACCTTGCCGGTGCGCAGATACTCGGCCACCTTCTCGGCGATCGACCTGCCCACGTTCGGAATCTCCCGGAGGCCGTCGACGTCCAGGCGGGAGATGTCGGCGGGATGGCCGCCGATGGCACGCGCTGCCTTCTCGTAGGCGCGCGCCTTGAAGGCGTCGCCTCCCGTGATCGCGATGAGGTCCGCGTACTCCTGCAGGAGCGCCTCGACCTCAGCGTTGGGCCGGGCCACCCCACAAGTGTAGGAAAAACACCAGAGGTGGGGGGCGGGCGCCGGGGGGGCCCCCGCGGGGGGTTTTTCAAAAAAGGGGGGGGGGGGGGGCCCCCCCCTGGGGTCCCCCCCCCGCCCGGGGCCCCGCCGGGGCCGAGTGGCGGGCAGGCACCGCGGGGGCGGCTTT
>NZ_JBIWPP010000023.1:0-144214 GCF_044768335.1 Streptomyces sp. NPDC101151
CCGGGCGTCGCCTCGGTGGCCATGGGTTTCGCAGTCGTGGCGAACAGCACCCGCAGCGGCTCCGAACCCAGCCGCTGCCGGGCTCTGAACAGGGATGACTTCGCCGGAATGTGCCAGTTGCCCAGCAGCCCCAAGCCCCGCAAGCCCTCGACGAGATGGCGCAGCACTTCCAGATACGGGGCAGGCGAGAACAGGGCCAACCCCAGCACGAAGTACACCACCAGCCGCGCGGGAAGCAGCCGTTTGCGTTGCTCAGCGCACCCGCAAGCCGCGACCACCCGATCCACCAACCCTGGTGGATACACCCAGGTCAACAGCCCCAGGCCCGATAACTCAGACACGCGCGAAGACACCCAACCCACCCCCTGGGACCCCTACCCAGGAACCCACGCCCGAGACCTAAAACAACGGCATTGCCCCTAGGGGACGTCCACCGCCAGGTGGAGTCGTTCTCGGGGTCCGCTCCACCCTCCGGCCCGGCAAGGCTCCACCCTCACGTCGCGTCAGGGTCAAGTTCCCGGTGCCGTGGGAAGCTGTTGCCGGAGATAGCTGCAAGGGGCACGGGGAGGGGATCCGGTGGGGAGTACGAGACCCGCGATACGCGACGGCGCCGCGACGGAACGGGGCAGCCGAAGGGGCTCGGTCGTCGCCGCGCTGATGCTCTCGATGGCGCTGGCCGCGCTCGACGCCACCATCGTCTCCACGGCCGTACCGCAGATCGTCGGCGATCTCGGCGGGTTCTCCTTCTTCTCCTGGCTGTTCTCCGGCTATCTGCTCGCCGTCACCGTCACCCTGCCCGTCTACGGCAAGCTGTCCGACACCTTCGGCCGCAAGCCGGTCCTGGTGGCGGGAGCGGCCGTGTTCCTGCTGGGCTCGCTGCTGTGCGCGGGCGCCTGGAACATGGGGGCGCTGATCGCCTTCCGGATCGTGCAGGGGCTGGGCGGCGGGGCGCTGCAGGGGACGGTGCAGACGCTGGCCGCCGATCTGTACCCGCTGGCGGAGCGCCCGAAGATCCAGGCCAAGCTGTCCACGGTGTGGGCGGTGTCGGCGGTGGCCGGGCCGGGCCTCGGCGGTGTACTGGCCGCGTACGCGGGCTGGCGCTGGATCTTCCTGGTCAACCTGCCGATCGGCGCGGCCGCGCTGTGGCTGATCGTGCGTCACCTGCACGAGCCCGAGCGGGAGAAGGCCGCCCGCGCGCGCGTGGACTGGGCGGGCGCGCTCACGGTGTTCGCGTGCGGCGGGGTGCTGCTGACCGCGCTGGTGCAGGGCGGGGTGGCCTGGGCGTGGCTGTCGGCGCCCTCGCTCGCGCTGTTCGGCACCGGACTCGCCCTGGCGGGTGCGGTGGTGTGGGTGGAGCGGCGGGCGGCGGAGCCGATCATCCCGGGGTGGGTGTGGCGGCGCCGGACGATCGCGGCCGTCAATCTGGCGCTCGGTGCGCTGGGGCTGCTGATGGTGGCGCCGTCGGTGTTCCTGCCGACGTACGCCCAGTCGGTGCTCGGACTCGGTCCTGCGGCCGCCGGTCTGGTGCTGTGCGTGTGGACGCTGACCTGGTCGGGATCGGCTGCGCTCAGCCAGCACGTGTACCGGCGCATCGGCTTCCGTGACACCGCACTGATCGGCATCGGGCTGGGCACGCTGGTCCTGCTCGCCTTCCCGTTTCTGCCGTATCCCGGATCCTGGTGGCAGCCGACCCTGTTGATGCTGCTGCTGGGCGGGGTGCTGGGGCTGTTCCAGCTGCCGCTGATCATCGGGGTGCAGTCGACCGTGGGCTGGTCGGAGCGGGGGACCACGACCGCGTCGGTGCTGTTCTGCAGGCAGACCGGGCAGACCGTGGGCGCGTCCGTGTTCGGCGCCGTCGCCAACGGGGTGCTTGCGGCACGGCTGGGCGGGGCGGGCGACCTGGAGTCCGTCACGCGCGCGCTGGATGCCGGTACGGCTCCGGAGGCCACCCGGCGGGCGATCGCCGCGGCGGTGCACGCGGTGTATTTCGGCGCGGCCTGCGCGGCGGCGCTGGCCTTCCTGGTGCTGCTGGTGGTGGCACCCCGACGCTTCCCGGTGCGGCCGGAGTAGCCGGCACGGCCAGGAAGCCGTACGGCCGGAGCAGCCCCCAAGTCCAGGAAGCCGTACGCCTGTTCCTTTGCACCGGTGCCGCGCCTGTCCACCCGGGATCCCCGGGGTTAACGCGGGTAACACCCGAGGTCAGACCCGTTTTCCCGTAGTAAGCGCATACCGACCGGCCAGTTCGGTGAAAACGCCGCGCGGCACGGGTACCCGCGAGTAGCGTGCGTGGCTCCGCCCACCCCCCACCTCCCTGCGGTCCGCCGCCACGGACCCGAGCCACGCAAGGAGCCCCGGGATGTCCTACGACCCGCCGCACCAGCCGTCGTACCTGACCTACCCCTGGCAGCCCCAGCCCCCCGAACCCCCACGCCCGCACCGCGCCCGGCCCCGCGAACTCCTCGGGCACCACAGCGACCTGCGCGTACTGCGCGGCGCCTACCGCTGGCAACGCCGCACCGCCACCCTCACCGCCCTCGGCTACTTCACCCTGTTCCTCGTCCTGTCCGCGTTCGCGCCGCACGTCATGACGCGAACCGTCGCCGACGGCATCCCGGCCGGCCTGCTGCTCGCCCTTCTCCAACTGCCGGTCACCTGGCTGGCGATCGCCCTGTACGAACACACCGCGCGCCGCCATGTCGACCCGCTCGCGGACCGCATCCGCAAGGAAGCCGAACTGGACGCACGGCGAGGAGCGGCCCGATGAGCACCAGCGCCGCCCCGGACCTCACCGGCTTCACCGGGTTCAGCGACTCGGCACAGACCATGTCGCTGGTCGCCTTCTCCGCCGTCGCCACACTGACCCTGCTGCTGTGCGTGATGACCGGCCCGGACCACGACGACCTCGACGAGTTCTACACCGGCTACGGCTCCCTGTCCCCGCTGCGCAACGGCCTGGCCATCGCCGGCGACTACATCTCCGCCGCCACCGTCCTCGGCACCGGCGGGGTGATCGCCCTGTGCGGCTACGACGGTGTCGTACTCGCCCTCAGTACGGCACTGTCGCTGATGCTGCTGATGTTCCTGCTGGCCGAACCGCTGCGCAACGCGGGCCGGTTCACCATGGGCGACGCGCTGGCCCGCCGGATGCCCGGCCGGAGCGTACGGATCGCGGCCTGCGCGGTGACGATCGCCTCGCTGCTGCCGCTGATGCTGGTCCAACTCGCCGGCACCGGACAGCTGATGGCGTTCATCCTGGGCTTCTCGAACGAGTCGGTGAAGACCGGCTGCGTCGTCGGAGTCGGCGCGCTGATGATCAGCTACGCGGCGATCGGCGGCATGAAGGGCACCGCACTCATCCAGATCCTGAAGATCGTGATGCTGGTCGGTTCAGGCGCCGTGGTCGCCGTACTGATCCTGCACCGCTTCGCCTGGGACCCGGGTGCCCTGTTCGACACCGCGGCGCGCCGGAGCGGGGCCGGACCGGCCTTCCTGCACTCCGGGCTCCAGTTCGCAGGCCACCCGGGCGCCCGCCTGGACATGATCACCTCGGAGCTGACGATCGTGCTCGGCGGAGCCTGTCTGCCGCACATCACCATGCGCATGTACACCGCCTCCAGCGCCCGCCAGGTACGCCGTTCACTGTCCTGGGCGGTGTCGATCGTGGCACTGTTCGTGCTGGTCATCACGGTGGTCGGGTTCGGTGCCACGGCCCTCGTCGGCCGCACGGTGATCGCCGGGGCCGACGCCCAGGGCAACACGGCCTATCTGCTGGGCTCACGGGCGGCGTTCGGCGCCGATGTGTCGACGGCGGAGACCTTCCTGTTCACCATGGTGACGACGGCGATCTTCCTGACCCTGCTCGCCTCGGTGGCCGGGATGATCCTCGCCTGCGCCAACTCCCTCGCCCACGACGTGTTCGCGGCCCGCGTGCAGGAGATGCCGGCCCGCCGGGAGATGGCCCTGGCCCGCCTTTCGGCGCTCGCCATAGGCGTCCCGACGATCCTGCTGGCCACCCTGGTGCAGCACCACAGCCTGCAGCCCCTGGTCACCCTCTCCTTCTGCCTCGGCGCCTCCGCCCTCGCGCCCGCCCTGGTGTACGGCCTCTTCTGGCGCCGTTACACCCGAAGCGGGCTCATGGGGACACTGCTCGGTGGCTCGCTGACCGTGCTGCTGCTCATGCCGGGCACCAACCTCGTCTCCGGCTCACCCGTCTCGGCCTTCCCGCACGCCGACTTCAACTGGTTCCCGTTCACCACGACCGGCATCGTCTCCATCCCGGCCGGCTTCTTCTTCGGCTGGCTGGGGACGGTCGTCTCGGGCCGCCGGAAGGCGGAGGAGCAGCGGCACCAGTACGAGGCGGTGGAGGGCTGGATCCTCGCCGGGGCGGTGCGCAGGGGCGACTGAGGACACCCTGACGCGGGTGCGGCCGCTATTCCAGGGCCGCCCTGCCCGTCAGCGAGATGAGGCTGCTGCGGACGTGGTCCATGTGCGCCTGGACGTCGTCCCACGTCTCGCTGTGCTCGCGCAGCATCCGTTCGGTGTCCACGGCGATGCGCTCCTGACGCTCGTGCGCCTCGTTGATGATCTCGGAGGCACGCGTGACCGCCTCCTCCTGGCAGCGGCGCGCGGACTCCTCGGCCTCTGCGCGAGCGCGCTTCGCCTCGACCAGGGCGTCCTCCGCACGGCTGATCCGCTCGGCACAGCCGGCCTCCAGCGCGGCCAACTGCTCGACCTCCGTGCGCTCGGTCGCGGCCAACCGGTCCGCGTGCTCCCTGGTCTGCTCCTCGAGCATGCCGGTGGTGCGCTGCCGTGCCTCACGCACCGCGGTGAGCGCCCCCCCGCGCCCCTCCTTCACTTCACGCCGGGCGCCGATGCGCAGGTCCTCGGCCTCGGCCTGCGCCGCCAGGAGGTACTGGCGGGCTGATTCCTCGGCGTCCGCGCGAAGCGCGTCCGCCTCTTCCTTCGCCGCCTCGCATACGCCGAGGGCGTACGCCTCGGCCTGCGCGATCTGCTCCTGCGCCTCGCGCCGCGCCCGGTCGCGGACGTCCGCCGCCTCCTGCAGCACGAGCTGGTGGAGGCGCTGCGCCTGCTCCCCGAGGATCTCGTACGTCTGCGGCTCGAGCTGCGCGACCACCTCACGCAGCCGCTCGGCCTCCGCGCCCATGTCCTTGGCGAGCACCGTCAGACGCGCGGCGCGCTCCCACGCCGCGTCCCGGTCCAGCGACAGCGCCTCCGTGTACGCGTCGACCTGATCGGGGCGGTAGGCGCGCCCCCGGACGGTCGGGAAGCCGTGCGGCGTCATCGATGCGCTGCTCACCCTGGGAACCCCTCTCCACCGGACATACACGACAGGACGATTTCGCGCACATCTTGATGGATCAGGCGTAAGTGTTCATAACACGACACTCCGCAGACATGTCACGGTCCGCGTCCCCCGCCTGCCGCGCTTCCCCACGCACACGTCTCATCGGGTGAGTCGAGGTCTCGGACGGCCCGTCCCGAGCACGTCCTCCTCCAGGGTGACGGCCGTGCTGCGGACGGACGCGAGCGGCCGGAGGCAGGCAGCGGACGGGGTACGCAGCGAAGGGGGCCGGATCACGGCCGGCCGTGCGGCGGAGCAGGCGGGCAGGCGGCGCCAGGCCGGGCGGCGGAGCGGGCAGGCGGCGCGGGCCGGGTGCGCGGTGGACGGATCGTCCCGAAGTCCACATACGCCTCATGCCCTTCACGCGCGCGCGTGAAGGGCATGAGGCGGTCAGGCTCCGGGGGCGCGGACTACAGCAGCCCGTCCCACATCTGCTCCAGCAGCACCGACCACCAGCTCTCCGGCGAACCGAGTGCCGCCGGGTCCAGAGCCGCCAGCTGGGCCTGGAAGTCGACGGTCCAGCGGCCCGCCTGCTCCTGGTTCAGCCCGAACCGCAGCCGCCACATCCGGCCCAGCAGCGCCAGGCACCGGGCGAACTCCGGCAGCCCGGTGTTCACGAACTGCGGCGGCACCGGCGCACCGCCCGGACCCGCCTCCACGGGCACGGCGACGATGTTCGCCGTCCCGTACTGCACACAGATCGCCTTGCCGAAGTCCGTGCCCATCACGAGGTACGAACCCGCGTCCGAGGCCGGCTGCACCCCGCGCTCGGCCGCCATCTCCGCCAGTGTCGGCACCGGACGGCCCGGCTGGGCCTGCGCCCAGAAGAACGGGCCCAGGTCCATCGGCAGCCCGCACACCACCAGTGTGTGCGCCACGATCGGCGGCACACCCTGCCGCGACACCGCCTGCTGCTCGAACCGGAAGACCCCCGGCCCGAACGCCGCCGCCAGCTCCTGCGCGATCGCCTCCGGCGGCACGGGCGGCGCGGCCTGCACCGGCGGCAACGGCGCCCGCACCGGTGCCGGCCGCGCGGGACCGTCCGCCACCTGGTGCAACTCGCCCTGGTGCGCCAGCAACTGCCGCATGCCCTGCTGCCGGCTCGCGTGATCCGTGCCGTACGGCGCGATGCTCGTGATCCGCGCCTGCGGCCACTGCTCCCGGATCATCCGCGCACAGTACGCACCCGGCAGCTCACACGACTCCAGCTCCGTGTGCAGCTCAAGCACCTGGTCCGGCGGCACGTTCATCGACCGCAGCTCGTGGAAGATCTGCCACTCCGGATGCGGCGTACCGGGCGCCGAACGCCGGATCAACTGCTGCTCCGAACCGTCCTGCGCGCGGTAGCGCAGCACGGCCTGGTAGCCCGGACCGACCGTCGGCTGCCCCTGCTGCGGGTAGCCGTACGCCGGAGGCTGCCCCGGCAGGGGCCCGCCCGGCGGCGGCATCGCACCCGGCGGCATCGGCTGCGCGGCACCCGGGGCGCCGGGCGGCATGCCGGGAGCACCCGGTGCGCCGAGTGCGCCCGGGGCGGGCGGCGGCAAAGGCGCGCCCGGGCCGCCCACCGGAGGGGCGGCCAGCACGGTCTCGGCGTGGTGCACGGCACCACGCGCCCCGCCGGGGGCACCGGGAGCGCCCGGCATGCCCGGGGCGCCCGGAGGCTGGGGTGCACCGGGAGCGCCTGCGGGCTGCGGCGCGCCAGGGACGGGAGGCATCCCCGGGGCACCCGGAGCCGCGGGAGCGCCGGGCGGATGCGGCATGCCCGGGCCGCCCGGAGGCTGCGGCGCGCCCCCTCCCATCCGACTCGGGTCGGCCAGCATCGTGGCCGCGTGATGCACATTCCCCGGAGGCGGGCCACCGGGAGCACCCGGCGCGCCGGGCGGGTTCGGGGCGCCCGGCGCATTCGGCGCCCGCACCGCGTCCGTACCCGCGGGACCACCGGGAACGCCCGGAGCACCGGGAACGCCCGGCACGCCCGGCCCCTCGGGCCCGAGCGCCGACACGAGCTGCGTCGGCACGTACCCGCCCGCAGGTGCACCCGGCGCGGGCGGCGGAGGCGTACCCCCAGAGCGCGCACCCGGAGCACCCGGCGCGCCCGGCGGAGGAGGCGGCGCGCCCACCCCGCCACGCGCCTTGCGCGGCGGCGGTGCCGCCTTGCTCGTCGCGGCGTCCGCGATGTCCCCGGCGTTCGGCGCGAGCGGCCGCCCCGGACCGGCCGGCGGCTGCGGCGCGTTCTGAGCCGCCTCCGGCCCCTGCGGATAGCCGTAACCAGGGGCACCCTGCGGACCGCCGGGGACACCCGGCGCACCCGGACCCTGCGGGTAGCCGTACGGCGCGCCCGAAGGCGGCGGAGGCGTGCTGCCCTGCGGAGCACCCGGCACACCGGGGGCCGCCAGGGGCGCGGCCGGGGTGTCGGGGCCCGGAGAGTAGGCGGGCCCGCCCGGCGGGGGCGTGCCCGGTGCCCCCGGCGCCTGCGGGTAGCCGTACGGCTGCGCTCCATGAGGCGGCGGGGGCGTGCTGTGCTGCGCGGCGCCCGGCGCACCAGGAGCAGCGGGCGTCCCGGGCCCACCAGGCGCGCCCGGCGCGTGCGCGAGGCCGGGCACCCCCGGCGTACCGCCAGGAGCGGGCGCACCGCCCTGCACGCCCGGCGGGAAGTTCTGCGCTCCCGACCCGTTCGACCGGTCGAGCGCCGGCGCGACCGCCGTGGGCGGCAGCTGGCTGCCCCCCGACATCAGCGCCGTCTTCGCGTCCGGCGCAGCCGTCGACCGCGGCGGAGGCACATCATCCACATCGCTCAACGGCGGCGCGAACACCGTCGCGGGCAACGGCACCGAACGGTCCTCACCGGCATCCGCGTTCGTGTCCGTACCGGCCCACGGCGTGGCACCCACAGGCACCTCAGGCGCACTCGGCGCAACCGGCGCACTCGGCGCAACCGGCACCCCACCAGGCGCCCCCACCCCCGGCACACCACCCTGGGCACCGCCCGCCCCGGCAGCCGGCCACGACGCACCGCTCCCGGACCCAGCGGCCGGACCCGCACCGCCAGTCCCAGCCGGCACCCCCGGAGCCAAAGGCGCGGCATCCGCCGCCACCGGAACCCCGGCCTGCGTCTCGGCAAGCGCACCGCCCCCGGCGGAACCCCCACCAACCGGGCCGGAACCGACACCAGCACCAGCACCAGCACCAGAGGCAGCCGCAGCGCCCGCGGCCTCCCCCGACCGCCGGTCCGGAATCCCCAGCTTGTCCGCCGCCTCCTGCAACCACTCCGGCGGACTCAACAGGAACGACGTCTGATTCAGATCCACCCGAGCAGCCGCCGGCGCCGGAACCGCGTCCTCGACCTCGTCACCCCGGCCGTACTCCTCCTCGTACCGGCGGATCACCTCACCCACCGGCAGAGCCGGCCACAACGTCGCCTCACCGCTGTCCCGCGCGATCACGAGCCGCTGCGCACCCGCATCCGAACGCGGGCCCTCCGCACGGTCCTCGCCCCACACCACAAAACCCAGCTCGAACTCCCGCACCCGCACCTCACGATGCTGGTACGCGGGGACGTCACCGTTGATCCACTCCTCGGCGCGCTCCTGCGCCTGCGCGAAGGTCACCATCGCTTGCAGCTCACTCCCCCACCGGCACGGAAGACACCGGGACAGCACGCGCGAAACCGCCGTCCACCATCAGACTCGCCACCGTCTCCAACTCAGGCGGATTGCCCGCGAGCCGCGACAGGAACACGTCGAAATCCTCACCGCACGGCAACAGCAACCGCTCCACCCGCTCGGCCGGCGGCCACGACGGATCCGCGTCCCGCACATCGTCGTACGCGCAGAACCACACCGAACCCGACCGCTCGCCCTTCACCTTCACCGCGAGCAGACCACCCTGCACAAAACCCACGCTCAGGTAGTCCTTCGTCAGATGGTCACGCAGGCACTTGTTGACGTACACCAGGTCATTGACCGCAGCCTCGTCCCGCACCGTGAAGAACGGCTGGTCCACCAGCAGCCCCAACTCGGCATCCAGCGCCGCACCCACCGGCGCCGAACCGCCCGCGGCCTTCAGGAAAGACCGGTAGGCACCCGGCAAGCGGTAGCCCAGATCCTCCTCGACGCCCTGCACCTGCGACTCCGTCACCGCCACACCCGACTTCGGCAGCCCGAAGTGCGCCGGACGCGTCTCCTGCAACGGCCGCGTCCCCCGCTTCCCCTGGTCCACCCGAGCCGTAGCCACCCCGCCGTGATGCCGCAGCAACGCCTTCACCTCGACCGGAACCAACTCCAGCCGCCGCGAACCCACCACGTGATGCCACGTCCACCCGTGCGGCGTCGCCACATCCGGCACCGTGTCCCACAACTCGTGCCCCGACGCCGCGAGCGCCGCGTTCGCCGACACGTAGTCCGTCAGCCGCAACTCGTCGACACCGAAACCCTCCGGCGGATCGGCGATCTCCGCCGCCGCACGCGCATAAGCCGAGAAATCCGGGTAACCACGCTCATCAACCCGTACCCCTCTCGGGTGACGTGCCGCCCGAACCGGATCCGGGAAGTGCACGACCTGCCCGGCATAGGCCGCGTTCGGCGGCGCGGCTTGCTGCCCGAGCCGACCTGTCGTCATGGCGGTAGCCCCCTGCGGCGTTGTCTCTGGCCTGAACGGCGGTGTCGATCGCGGATGGCCACAGCCTATGCGGTACACGAACCCCGGTCACCGGCCCACCTCATCCCACCGGCCCGCCCGCCCCCCACCCCCGCACCACCGAACCCCCCACAACCGTGACCAGCCGTCACCCTGCCGTGACAGCCCGCCCAAACCCGGGCGTGTCGCGCCGCCCCAGCTTCCGCACCAGCCACGGCCTTTGGCACTCTGTGTCCTTCGGGGGGATGCCCGGGGAGGGGAAGACGATCATGAATACCTTGCAGACCGGAGGTAACGACGTGCGGGCCGGCGACCCTCGCATCGGCTGGAGCGGCACCGACACACCCCCCGCCCCCACCCTCCTCCACCGCCGCGACGGCATCCTGCCCACCGTCGCCGCCGCCCTCTCCGTCCGCGGCGCCACCCTCACCGGCACCGCCGCCCGCGGCGACCAGCCCCCGGCCCTCCACCCCCTCGTCCAGGACTTCCTCGACACCCTCACCAGCGCCCAACGCGACCGCTTCACCGGCCGCTGCGCCGAAACCATCCTCATCTCCCGGCACATCACCGCAGCCGACGCGACCCGCAGCAAACGCGCCACCCGCAAACCCATGACCAACGGCGAAGCCCGCAAAGCCCTCAAACAGGCCAAACTCACCGCCCGCCGCATACGCGAGGACGGCGACCCCCTCCACGGCAGCTTCGCCGCCCCCTGCCGCGCCTGCACCGCCCTCAGCGCCCACTTCGGCGTCCGCGTCGTCGACCCGGCCACAACCGACAGCTGACCGGCCGGCCACACCCCGCACCCACCCGAACCACCCGGCCCACACGACGATCGAAGGGCAGATGCACCCAGACCGCAGCTCCACCACGCGCTTCCCCGTGCCCGTCGACGCCGCCCTGCGCACAGCCGGCTGGCACCCCGGACGCTGGGACATAAAGCAGGCAGAAATCTGGGCCGACACCCTGCGCGACCACACCTCACCCGCCGGACACCGGCACACCGTCTTCCCCGCCGCCGTCGAAGCCTGGGCCGAATTCGGCGGACTCCACATCCCCCCCACCGGCCCCGGCCGCCAGGTCGCCCCCGCCACCCTCCACCTCGACCCGCTGCACGGCCTCCACCTCGCCCGCACCCTGGGCGACCTCGGCCGCGCCCTCGGCACCGAGGTCAGCCCCCTCGGCGAGGAGACCGAAACCGCCGCCCTCCTCGCCATCGACGCCGAAGGCCGCGTCTACACCGTCGACCACACCGGCGACTGGTACGTCGGCCCCGGCATCGACCACGCCCTGTCCACCCTCATCACCGGCACAGAACCCGTACGCCTGACCGTCGCCTGACCCACCCCGCACAGACGCGGACAACGGCCCCGGCACACGCACGGCACGGCCCAGCCACAGGCACGGCTCAGCCACAGCGAAGGGCGGACCCCCGCCTACACCGCCGGAATCACCGCCGACACCCGGAAACCCCCCACATCCGTCGGCCCAGAAACAAACACACCACCCAGCGCCATGACCCGCTCCCGCATCCCCACCAGGCCATTACCACCCGACGGCAACCGCACCGGCGACACCGACCCCGCCTCCGGCGGCGGCTCGTTCTCCACCTGCATCGCGATCTCCGCACCCCGATGCGCCAACCGCACATGCGTCTTCGCACCCGCCGCATGCTTGTGGACGTTCGTCAACGCCTCCTGCACCACCCGGTACGCCGTCTGCTCGACCTGCACCGCATACGACCGCACCTCCCCCTCGACCGACAGATCCACCACCATCCCCGCCGCCGCGGACTGCCCCACCAACTCCCCCAGCTCCGACAGCGAAGGCCCGTCGACCCCCTCCTCACCGACCGCCTTCGACGCCGCCTCCGCAGCCGCCACCCCCACCGCAGCCAACGGCACCGACGCCGCACGCCGCTCCACACCGTCCCCGGCCCGCAGCACCCCGAGCATCTCCCGCAACTCGGTCAACGCCTGCCGCCCCATGTCCCCCACCAGCGCCGCATTCCTCACGGCCTTCTCGGGATCCTTCCGGGCAACAGCCTGCAAAGCCGCCGCATGCACCACCATCAGACTCACCCGATGCGCGACCACGTCATGCATCTCACGAGCGATCCGCGTCCGCTCCTCATTACGCGCCCACTCCGCCCGCTCCTCCGCCCGCTCCGCGAGCAGCTGAAGCTCCCGCTCCAGACTGTCCGCCCGCTCCCGCAGACTCTCCATCAACCGGCGCCGCGCCCCCACATACAAACCGAGCAGCACCGGCGGAGCCGTCAGCCCCAACGACGTCGTGATCGACGCGAACGGCACGAACCAGTCACCCAGCGTCAGATCACCCCGCGCCATGTCCTGCCGCACCCGCACGAACGTCACGATCATCGTGCCCAGCAACGACATCCCCGCCAGCGCCGCGATGATCCGACGCGGCAACTCGCACGCCGCCAGCGTGTACAAGCCGATGATGCCCATCAGGAAACCCATCTGGGCCGGCGTGATCGCGATCGCGACCAGCACGACAGCGATCGGCCACTTCCTGCGCACCAGCAGAACCGAACCGGCCATCAGCCCGAACACGATCCCCAACGACACCGGGAGCCCCGCGTCCCGGGCGAACGGAATCCCCTCCGCGCCGCACTCCACGGCCGACACCAGCGCGAGACTCCCGTCGAGCACCGCACTGCGCCACCTGGCCCACCACCATGGGCCGGTCAGGGCCCTGGCCTGGTCTTCCCCCGTCGTGGTCATGCATCCAGCCTAAGGGCGCCGGCCACGGCATTTCCGGTGACTTTCGCCTACCGGCGCGGACCACACTCCGTAATCGAATGACCCCAAAACCAGCAGGTATCCCTCGAACTGCTGAACCCCACCCGTTCGACGCCGGAAACCCACATTCCGCTCGGACGGTATGCGTATGACACATGCACAGGGCAAAGTCGGCAGGTATGAGGACTTCGAGGGGTTGCGGGAGCGAGCGGTCGCACTGCGGCGCGAGGGCTACAGCCTCCGGCAGATCCGGGACGAGCTGAAGATCTTCAACAACGACATCCTCAATCGGCTGGTGAAGGGGGAGCCGGCGCCGGAGTGGACGAAGCGGCCGCGCGCCAAGGACGACCTGCGCGAGAAGGCACGGGAGCTACGGCGCCAGGGGTGGACGTACGACCAGATCGAGGCTGCGCTGGGGTGCTCGCGAAGTTCGGTGTCGCTGTGGGTCCGGGACCTGCCGAGGCCCGAGCGCAGGCGCAGCCCGGAAGAAGCGGCAGCCATCGCCCGGAAGGGCTGGGAGGAGAGGCTGCGCGTCCGCGACGAGGCGCGCCGACGCACCAAGGAAGAGGCCGAGCAGGCCATCGGCGACCTGTCCGCCCGCGAACTCTTCCTGGTGGGGGTGGGCCTCTACTGGGCCGAGGGCTCGAAGGACAAACCGTACGACCGACGTGAGAACGTCGCCTTCGTCAACAGCGACCCAGGAATGATCAAGGTCTACCTCGCCTGGCTCGACCTGCTCCAAGTGGAGCGGGAGCGCGCGCGACATCACGTGATGATTCACGAGAACGCAGACGTCGAAGGGGCCGAGCGATACTGGGCCGACCTGGTCGGCGCGGACACCTCCACCTTCAACAGGACCACGCTGAAGAGGCACAACCCCAAGACGGTCCGCAAGAACATCGGCGAGACCTATCGGGGATGCCTGGTGATCAAAGTCCTGAAGGGTGCCGACTTGTACCGTCGCATCGAAGGCTGGTGGTGCGGCATAGTAGGTGCCGCAGCCTCAACGGATTGACCAAATGCCCGTTTAGGCCGCATACGCCATCCCCTGTGGTGTAATTGGCAACACGGGTCACTTTGGATGATTTGTTCCAGGTTCGAGTCCTGGCAGGGGAGCACATGCACAGTGCGGGTCCTGATCGGTGACACCACCGTCAGGGCCCGCACTCATATCCCCCCAACCCCACCCCGGTATCCTGCGGCTGTCACCCCCACCCATCCAGAGCCGAAGGGCAACCCCGTGAGCGCCATTCGCCCGGCAGCCGTCGTCGTTCTCGCAGCGGGTGAGGGCACCCGCATGAAGTCGGCCACACCGAAGGTCCTGCACCAGATCTGCGGCCGTTCCCTGGTCGGTCATGTGCTGGCCGCCGCTCGCGAGTTGGACCCCGCGAACCTGGTCGTCGTCGTGGGCCACGCCCGCGAGCAGGTCACCGCGCACCTGACCGAGATCGACCCCGCTGTCCGCACGGCCGTGCAGGCGCAGCAGAACGGCACGGGGCACGCCGTGCGGATGGGGCTGGAGGAGCTCGGCGGGGCGGTGGACGGGACGGTGGTCGTGGTGTGCGGGGACACCCCTCTGCTGACCGCCGACACGCTCAAGCAGCTCGCCGCCGCTCATCACGCGGACGGCAACGCCGTGACGGTCCTCACCGCCGAGGTCCCGGACGCGACCGGTTACGGCCGTATCGTCCGCGACGAGGCGACCGGTGCCGTCACCGCGATCGTGGAGCACAAGGACGCCACCGACGCCCAGCTGGCGATCGGGGAGATCAACAGCGGGGTGTTCGCGTTCGACGGGCAGTTGCTCGCGGACGCGTTGAAGAAGGTGCGGACGAACAACAGTCAGGGTGAGGAGTACCTGACGGACGTGCTCGGGATTCTGCGTGAGGCCGGTCATCGTGTCGGGGCTTCGGTGGCCGGCGATCATCGGGAGATCGCGGGGATCAACAACCGTGTGCAGCTGGCGGGGGCCCGTCGCATTCTGAACGACCGGCTGCTGACGCACGCGATGCTGGACGGGGTGACGGTCGTGGATCCGGCCACCACCTGGGTGGATGTGACCGTCACCTTCGAGCAGGACGCCGTTGTGCACCCCGGTACGCAGCTCATGGGGTCGACGCACCTGGGTGAGGGTGCGGAGGTCGGGCCGAACAGCCGGCTGAAGGACACCCGGGTGGGTGCGGGGGCGCGGGTGGACACCACGGTGTCGGAGGGTGCGCGGATCGGTGCGCAGGCGTCGGTGGGTCCGTTTGCGTATCTGCGGCCCGGTACTCGTCTGGGTGTGAAGGCGAAGATCGGTACGTATGTGGAGACGAAGAACTCGTCGATCGGTGAGGGGACGAAGGTTCCGCATCTGTCGTATGTCGGTGATGCGACGATCGGTGATCATACGAACATCGGTGCGGCGAGTGTGTTTGTGAACTATGACGGTGAGAACAAGCACCACACGACGGTCGGGTCGCATTGCAAGACGGGGTCGGACAACATGTTTGTGGCTCCTGTCACGGTCGGGGACGGCGCTTACACCGCTGCCGGGTCCGTGATCACGAAGGATGTGCCGCCCGGTTCGCTGGCCGTGGCCCGTGGTCAGCAGCGGAATATCGAGGGCTGGGTGGCCCGGAAGCGTCCTGGGAGTGCGGCCGCGAAGGCGGCCGAG
This sequence comes from Streptomyces sp. NPDC101151, assembly GCF_044768335.1. Taxonomy (NCBI): domain Bacteria; kingdom Bacillati; phylum Actinomycetota; class Actinomycetes; order Kitasatosporales; family Streptomycetaceae; genus Streptomyces; species Streptomyces sp. NPDC101151. Next base: position 15,419 of record NZ_JBIWPP010000023.1, read on the forward strand.
GCGGCGTCCCGGCGGGGCGAGGGCGAGGACTGACCGGAAACGGGTGCGCCCAACACGGCGTACCGTGATAAGTGCACATCCGCACGCGTGCACACCCGCATCCCTACCAGCTGATATGGCCTCTCATGCCCAGCCGAGAGGTCGCCTGAGCGGTCGGCTGGCTAGACACCTCTGAGGAGACAGTGCTGTGACCGGGATCAAGACGACCGGCGAGAAGAAGATGATGTTCTTCTCCGGCCGCGCCCACCCCGAGCTTGCCGAGGAGATCGCCCAGCAGCTGGGTGTCGGGGTCGTTCCGACGAAGGCCTTCGACTTCGCGAATGGCGAGATCTACGTCCGTTACCAGGAGTCGGCTCGTGGTGCGGACTGCTTCCTGATCCAGAGCCACACGGCTCCGATCAACAAGTGGATCATGGAGCAGCTGATCATGATCGACGCGCTGAAGCGTGCGTCGGCGCGGTCCATCACGGTGATTGTGCCGTTCTACGGTTACGCGCGGCAGGACAAGAAGCACCGGGGTCGTGAACCGATTTCGGCGCGTCTGATCGCGGATCTGATGAAGACGGCGGGTGCGGATCGCATCCTGACGGTCGATCTGCACACGGACCAGATCCAGGGCTTCTTCGACGGGCCTGTGGACCATCTGTTCGCGCTTCCGCTGCTTGCGGACTATGTGGGCAAGAAGGTGGACCGGGACAAGCTGACGGTGGTGTCGCCGGACGCGGGCCGCGTGCGGGTGGCGGACCGGTGGTGTGACCGGCTGGGGGCGCCCCTGGCGATCGTGCACAAGCGGCGCGACAAGGACGTGGCGAACCAGGTGACCGTCCACGAGGTGGTGGGTGAGGTCAAGGGCCGGGTGTGTGTGCTGGTGGACGACATGATCGACACCGGTGGCACGATCTGTGCGGCTGCGGACGCTCTTTTCGCGCATGGCGCGGAGGATGTCATCGTGACGGCGACGCACGGTGTGCTGTCGGGTCCTGCTGCGGACCGGTTGAAGAACTCGCGGGTGAGTGAGTTCGTGTTCACGAACACGCTGCCGACGCCGGCGGAGCTGGGCCGTGATCTGGACAAGATCACGGTGTTGTCGATCGCTCCGACGGTTGCGAGTGCGGTGCGTGAGGTGTTCGAGGATGGTTCGGTGACCAGCCTCTTCGACGAGCAGTGAGGTTTCTGCAGGCTTCCCTGGCGTGCTAGCTGAAGATCCTTTTGGTGCGGCCTCCCCCTCCGAGTAGACTGCTGCAGTTGCTCGGCGAGGGAGGCCGTGGTCGTGTACGCGATCGCGGCGGTCCGTTATCGACGCGCTCTTCGTAGCAGGCCGTTCGTGGCCGGGTGACCTTGTTCGTTTCCCAGTCCTACGAGGAGTGAAAAGCATGTCCGAGGTGAAGATCGCCGCCGCGACCCGTACCGAGTTCGGTAAGGGTGCCGCCCGTCGTATCCGTCGTGACAGCAAGGTTCCGGGTGTCCTGTACGGCCACGGTTCGGACCCGCTGCACCTGACCCTGCCGGGCCACGAGCTGCTGCTGGCGCTGCGTACGCCGAACGTCCTGATCTCCCTGGACATCGACGGCAAGACCAACGAGCTGGCGATCCCGAAGTCCGTGCAGCGCGACCCGATCAAGGGCTTCCTGGAGCACGTCGACCTGCTGCTGGTCAAGCGGGGCGAGAAGGTCACGGTCGAGATTCCCGTGCACGCCGAGGGCGAGCTGGCCCCGGGTGGCTTCCTGCTCGAGCACGTTCTGAACGCGCTGCCGGTCGAGGCCGAGGCCACGCACATCCCCGAGGCGCTCACCGTGTCCGTGGAGGGCCTGGAGGGCGGCGCCTCCGTCCTCGCCAAGGACATCACCCTGCCGGCCGGTGTGACCCTGGCCGTCGAGGAGGACACGGTCGTCCTGCAGGTCCTGCAGGCGCAGGCCGAGGAGGCCGTGGAGGGCGAGGAGACCGAGGGCGAAGAGGTCGCGGAGGCCTAAGCTTCGTTTCGGCAGCTGTGTCCACAGCGGGCCGTATCGCTCCAGCCGCTGCTTCCCTGGGGGGAGCAGCGGCTGTTGCACGTGAGGAGACTTGGACGTGACGACCCCCGCTAGCGCCCCCTGGCTCGTTGTCGGGCTCGGTAATCCGGGGCCCGAGTACGCCATGAACCGGCACAACGTGGGGTTCATGGTGGTGGATCTGCTTGCGGAGCGGATCGGTGGGAAGTTCAAGCGGGCGGGCAAGGCGCAGGCGCAGGTGCTGGAGGGGCGGGTCGGTCCGGTGGGGCCGGCGAGCCGGCGGGTGATCGTGGTCAAGCCGATGTCGTTCATGAACCTGTCCGGGGGGCCGGTGAACGCGCTGCGTGACTTCTACAAGGTGCCGGTGGCGAACATCGTCGCGGTGCATGACGAGCTGGACATCGACTACGGCACGCTGCGGCTGAAGCTGGGCGGTGGCGACAACGGGCACAACGGTCTGAAGTCGATGACGAAGGCGATGGGTGCGGACTATCACCGGGTGCGGTTCGGGATCGGGCGGCCGCCGGGGCGGATGCAGGTCGCGGATTTCGTGCTGAAGGACTTCTCGTCGGCGGAGCGCAAGGAGCTGGACTACTTCGTGGACCGTGCGACGGATTCGGTGGAGTGTCTGGTGACGGAGGGGCTGGAGCGGGCGCAGGGCGCGTACAACTCCTGACTTGTCCTGGCATCCCTCCCAGCGGAGTTGACCGGCCGTATGGGTATGGCCAATGATCCCGGCCATGCCTGCCACAGCTGCCACCGCTCGCCAGGCCTCCGTGACCGCGCTGCGGTTCGGGCAGGTCGCCTCGATGGGTGTGCTCGCCGCGCTGATCCTGTTCGCCGGTGTGTGGGGTTCCTGGGGGACCGCGCAGCACGTGATGCTGACGAAGGGGCGTGAGCGCGGCACGATTCAGGTCACCCGGTGTGACGGGGGCACGTGTTCGGGGCCGTTCACGTCGGCGTCGAAGGGTTCGGCCGGGCGGGACCGGGCGGTCATCGACGAGTCGGTGGCGGTGCGCAAGGGCCGGACGTACGACGTCGTCCTGAAGCCAGGCACCGGGGATGCGGTGCGGTCCGGGCCGGCGGGGATCCTGTATGCGTGGGTGCCGCTCGGCGGGGCGCTGCTGCTGGCCGCGGTGGTGGTGGCGGGCGGGTTGCGGCTGACGCGGGTGGCGTGGGTGCTGGGGGGTTCGGGGGCCGCGCTGCTGACGGCGACCTTCCTGGCCCTGCAGTGACGTGGTGGCGGTGTGCGGTGAGGTGACATGACTGTGCCCCCGGGTTCGTACGAGCCCGGGGGCACGGTCGTGTGCGGACGGAGTCGTCAGCCGGTGTTGCGCAGGCCGGCCGCCACGCCGTTGACGGTGAGGAGCAGGGCGCGGGCGAGCAGCGGGTCGGGCTCGGCGTCCGCGGCCGCCGCGTCGCGCTGGCGCTTGAGCAGGGTGACCTGGAGGTAGGAGATCGGGTCCAGGTAGGCGTCGCGGATGGTGAAGGTCTGCCTGAGCGCCGGCTGGGCGTCGAGGAGTTCGTTTTCGCCGGTGATGCGCAGGACCTCGCGGACGGTCAGCTCGTGTTCGGCCTTGATGGTGTCGAAGACGTGCTTGAGCTCGTCGGGGACGAGGGTGTCGACGTAGTGCTGGGCGATGCGGAGGTCGGTCTTGGCGAGGGTCATCTCGACGTTGGAGATGAAGTTGCGGAAGAAGTGCCACTGTCCGCGCATCTCGTCCAGGACGGTGTCGAGGCCGGCCTCGCGCAGTGCCTTGAGGCCGGAGCCGACGCCGAACCAGCCGGGGACGATCTGCCGTGACTGGGTCCAGCCGAACACCCAGGGGATGGCGCGCAGGCCGTCGAGGCCGGCTCCGCTGTCGGGCCGTCGCGAAGGCCTCGATCCGAGGTGGAGGTCGGCGAGCTGGTCGACGGGGGTGGAGGCGAAGAAGTAGGCGGGCAGGTCGGGGTCCTCGACCAGGCGGCGGTAGGCGCCGTGGGCGGCGTCGGAGACGACGTCCATGGCCGCGTCCCAGCGGGCGAGGGCCTCGTCGGACTGGCGGGGGGCGGTGTGCAGGGCGGAGGCCTGCAGGGTGGCCGCGACCGTGAGTTCGAGGTTCTCCCGGGCCAGGGACGGGATGAGGTACTTGTCGGAGATGACCTCGCCCTGCTCGGTGACCTTGACCTCGCCCTCCAGGGTGCCCCAGGGCTGGGCGAGGATGGCGTCGTGGGAGGGGCCGCCGCCGCGGCCGACGGTGCCGCCGCGGCCGTGGAAGAGGCGCAGGCGGACGCCGTAGCGGTGGGCGACGTCGCGCAGCCGGCGCTGGGCGCGGTGGATCTCCCACTGGCTGGTGGTGATGCCGCCGAACTTGGAGGAGTCGGAGTAGCCGAGCATGACCTCCTGGACGTCACCGCGCAGCGCGACCAGGCGCCGGTAGGACGGGTCGGAGAGCATGTCCTCGAGGATGGTGTCGGCGGCGCGCAGCTCGTCGGTGGTCTCCAGGAGGGGCACGATGCCGATCCTGGCCCAGCCGGCGTGCAGGTCGAGGAGGCCGGCTTCGCGGGCCAGGACGGTGGCGGCGAAGACGTCGTCGGCGCCCTGGCACATGGAGATGATGTAGGACTCGATGACCTCGGGGCCGAAGACTTCGAGGGCGCGCTTGACCGTCTGGAAGACGCCGAGGGTCTTGGCGCCGGCGGCGTCCACGGGGGCCGGGGTGGGGGCGAGCGGGCGGCGGGAGCGGAGTTCCTTGGCCAGCAGCTTGGCCCGGTACTCGCGGGGCATGTCGGCGTAGCACCAGGACTCCTCGCCGAGGCGGTCGAAGAGCTGGCCGAGGGCGTGGTGGTGGGCGTCGGCGTGTTCGCGTACGTCCATGGTGGCGAGCTGGAGGCCGAAGGCGGCCAGGGTGCGGATGGTGCGGTTGAGGCGGCCGTCGGCGAAGAGGGCGCCGCGGTGCTCGCGCAGGGAGGTCTGGATGATCCGCAGGTCCGTCAGCAGTTCGCTGGTGCCGAGGTAGTCGCGGCCGTCCTCGTGCGGGATGCCCTTGGCGAGGCGCTGCTTGGTGTTCTCCAGCTTCTGGCGGATGCAGGTGGCCTTGAGCCGGTAGGGCTCCTCGGCGTTGAGGCGCTTGTAGCGGGGGCTGATCTCGGGCAGCCGCTCCAGGTCGGCCTGGAGGGACTGGAGGAGTTCCTCGGTGGCGCCGGTGTAGCGGATGGAGTTGGAGAGCAGGCCGCGCAGTTCGTCGATCATCTCCAGGGCGTCGTTGATGCCGTGCTCGTGCTGGAGGATGAGGACGTCCCAGGTGACCTGGGGGGTGACGTTGGGGTTGCCGTCGCGGTCGCCGCCGATCCAGGTGCCGAAGGTGAGGGGGCGGGTGTCGTCGGGGAGCTTGACGCCGACGCGCTCCAGTTCGGCGGTGAGGTCCTCGAGGACGTCGCCGACGGCGTCGGCGTGCAGTTCGTCGAGGTAGTAGATGGCGTTGCGGGCCTCGTCGGCGGGCTCGGGGCGGACGACGCGCAGTTCGTCGGTCTGCCAGACGAGGTCGATGTTCTCGGCGAGGCGGACGTCGTGGCGGCGGCGGTCGGAGTCGAGGACGGGGGCGTCCAGGAGTGCGGCGATGCGCCGGAGCTTGTTGAGGACCGACCGGCGTGCGGCCTCGGTGGGGTGTGCTGTGAACACCGGGCGAACGTTGAGGTGCCGGACGGTCTGCTTCAGGTGCTCCGGGTCGGCGTCCTTGAGGCGGTCGGCGGTGCGGGCGAGCAGGCCGCCCTCGGCGGCGCGGCGGGCGCGCAGCTCGCGGCCGCGGTGCACCTGTTCGGTGACGTTGACCAGGTGGAAGTAGGTGGAGAAGGCGCGGACCAGCTGGGCGGCGGTCTGTAGTTCGGTGCCGCGCAGCAGCTCGGCGGCGGCCTCGCCGTCCTCGCGGGTGAGGCGGCGGACCTTCTCGACCAGTTCGAGGAGTTCGGGGCCTTCCTGCCGTACGAGGGTCTCGCCGAGGAGGTCACCCAGTCGCCTGATGTCGGCGCGCAGCTCGCTGCTGGTCGTGGTGGTCTGGTCGTCGGCACTGCTCACAGGTGCGGCTCCTTGCAGTGTTGAAGCTCATCTGGGAGGGAACCCGGGCATCGATCCACCACGCGGCTGGTGCCGCATACGGGCCGGAGCGTCCGGGAAGGAATCAGAGCGGACCGCGCTGTCCGACCGACTCCAAGGATAGGTGTCCATGGGGACGCGCAGGCTCTGGGGCTCTTGCCGCCGCTCGACACGCTGCCATACTTACGTCGCCGTAGGTTACGGAACCGTAGGGAAGTATCGCTTTCCCGTCCCGCGCGGTCCCGGCGACCCGGTGCCTCCCCCGACCCTCGAACCCCACAGGGGACACGCATGACCTCACGTTCCGATGTGATCGAAGAATCCCGTAGGGCCGACGACACTCCCCTCTCCTCCGCCACCCTGGGCGGCGAGCAGAAGCGTTCGATCGAGCAGATCACGCTGCTCCTGTTCATCGTCGTGCCGTTCGTGGCACTGGTGGCGGCCGTGCCGCTGGCCTGGGGCTGGGGGGTGAGCTGGCTCGATCTGGGCCTCATGGTGTTCATGTACTTCCTGGGGTGCCACGGCATCACGATCGGTTTCCACCGGTACTTCACCCATGGTTCGTTCAAGGCGAAGCGGCCTCTGCGGATCGCGTTGGCGATCATGGGGTCGCTGGCGGTGGAGGGCCCGCTGGTGCGCTGGGTGGCCGACCACCGCAAGCACCACAAGTTCTCGGACGCGGAGGGCGACCCGCACTCGCCGTGGCGGTTCGGGGAGACGCTCCCGGCGCTGATGAAGGGCCTGTGGTGGGCGCACATCGGCTGGCTGTTCGACGAGGAGCAGACGTCGCAGGACAAGTACGCGCCGGATCTGATCAAGGACCCGGCCATCCGGATGGTCTCCCGTCAGTTCGTGCTGTGGACGGCGGTGTCGTTGCTGGTGCCGCCGCTGGTCGGCGGGCTGGTGACGATGTCCTGGTGGGGCGCGTTCACGGCACTCTTCTGGGGTTCACTCGTACGAGTGGCGCTGCTCCACCATGTGACGTGGTCGATCAACTCGATCTGTCATGCGGTGGGCAAGCGGCCGTTCAAGTCGCGTGACCGCTCGGGCAATGTGTGGTGGCTGGCGGTCCTGTCCTGCGGGGAGTCCTGGCACAACCTGCACCATGCCGACCCGACCTCGGCGCGGCACGGGGTGGAGCGCGGCCAGATCGACTCCTCCGCGCGGATCATCCGCTGGTTCGAGCTGCTCGGCTGGGCGTACGACGTGCGCTGGCCATCACGCTCGCGTATCGATTCCCGCCGTAACACCGAGGAAGGCGGTTCACGGCGCCGGAGGAAAGCCGCCGAGGCGGCATGATTGAGGCCGTGGCGACCGACTCCAGCAGCAATCCGGGCAATGACAAGCAGCGGCGGACTCGCCGGACCCGTATGACCGGTGCCGAGCGCCGCCAGCAGCTGCTGGAGATCGGTCGCACGCTCTTCGCGGCGAAGGGTTTCGAGGGCACCTCGGTGGAGGAGATCGCGGCGAAGGCCGGGGTGTCCAAGCCGGTGGTGTACGAGCACTTCGGCGGCAAGGAGGGGCTGTACGCGGTGGTGGTGGACCGTGAGATGCGGCGCCTGCTGGACATGGTGACCGGCTCGCTGACCGCCGGCCACCCGCGTGAGCTGTGCGAACAGGCGGCCTTCGCGCTGCTCGACTACATCGAGGAGTGCACGGACGGCTTCCGCATCCTGGTCCGTGACTCCCCCATCCCGCAGTCCACGGGTTCCTTCGCCTCGCTGATCTCCGACATCGCCACCCAGGTGGAGGACATTCTGGGCCGCGAGTTCAAGTCCCGCGGCTTCGACCCCAAGCTCGCCCCGCTGTACGCGCAGGCCCTGGTCGGCATGGTCGCGCTGACCGGGCAGTGGTGGCTGGACGTGCGGCGCCCGAAGAAGGCGGAGGTCGCGGCCCACCTGGTGAATCTGGCGTGGCACGGGCTGGACGGGCTGGAGCAGAAGCCCCGGTTGATAGGGCATCGGAAGAGCTGAGATTCACCGCAAGAGGTGACATCAATAGACCGCAAGATTCATCTTGTGGAACCATGCAGGGTATGACCGAGATCGCGATCAGCGCAGCCCGTTCCCAGCTCGGCGACCTGGTCCGGCGCGCGGCCCACGGCCGCGAGACCATCGCCCTCACCGACCACGGGCATGTGGCCGCGCTGCTCGTGTCGCCGCAGGTGATAGAGGATTACGAGGACGCCCTGGCCATCGCCGACTACCGGCGACGCAAGGCCGAGGGGACGCTTGAGCCCGGCATTCCCATGGCAGAGGTGCGCAGGCGGCTGGGGCTCGAACAGCGGTGACCTACGAGATCGTCTTCGAACCTCGCGCCCTCGACTCCGCAGCACGCTTCCTGGAAGAGGATCCGAGCGGCCTCGCCCTGGTCCTCGACACGATCGACAAACTGGCCGACGATCCCCGTCCGCCCGCGTCGGTTCCCTACGGGGCGCCGTATCTCCGTCGCCTCCGCATCGGCGAATACCGCGTCCTCTACATCATCGACGACGACGTGGTCCACATCCTCGTCACACACCTCGGCCGGACGGCCTGACCGTGTCCAGGAACTCCAGCCGGTTCCCCACCGGATCCTCGGAGTAGAAGCGCCGGTGGCCCGGGAGGCTGTCGTCCCAGGTGACCAGCGCTCCGTGCGCCGCCAGCCGGGCCGCGTAGGCCTCGATTTCCCGCACCCGCAGCCCCGGGTGCGCCTTCCGCGCGGGCCGGAAGTCCTCCTCGATGCCCAGATGAAGCTGGACGGCTCCCGCCCGGAACCAGCATCCGCCCCGCGCCGCGAGCACCGGCGGCTTGGGGATCTCGGTCATGCCGAGGACGTCGACGTAGTACGCCCGCAGGGTGTCCTCGGAGCCGGGCGGTGCGGCCAGCTGGACGTGGTCGACGGCGGCGAGCATGCTCACTCCCCCTTCACGGCCACCACGAACAGGCGCCGGAACGGCAGCACCGTGCCGTACGGGGCACTCGGGTAGGCCTCCCGCAGCAGGTCCCGGTACTCGGTGACGAACGCGTCCCGGGCCTCGGGGTCGTCGGCCAGGACGGTCAGGGCGGGGCGCAGGCCGGTGCCCTTCACCCAGTCCAGGACCGGGTCCTCGCCCTGAAGGACGTGAAGGTACGTCGTCTGCCACACGTCGGTCGCGCAGCCGAGACGGGCCAGGCGGTCCAGGTATGCGCCGGGGGTGTGGACGGAGTCGGTGTGGCGCAGGACGTCGGCGAGACGCGACTTCCAGCGGGGGGTGGCGGCCAGTTCGCGCATCAGGGCGTGCAGCGGGGCGTCGATGTTGTACGGGACCTGGAAGGCGAAGGTGCCGCCCGGATTCAGGGCGGCGATCCAGTCGGCGAAGCGGTCGGCGTGGCCCGGCACCCATTGCAGGGCGGCGTTGGAGACGATCAGGTCGCAGGGCTCCCCGGGCGTCCAGGCGACGGCGTCGGCGTGGGCGAAGTCGAGGCGGCCGCCCCCGGCCGTGGCGCCCTCGTGGTCCACGTGCGCCTTGTCGAGCATCTCGGGGGAGTTGTCGTAGCCGGTGATGTGGGCGGTGGGCCAGCGTTCGGCGAGCAGGGCGGTGACATTGCCGGGGCCGCAGCCGAGGTCGGCGATGCGGGGCCGGCCCGCGGGCTGTTCTGCCGGGAGGGCGGGGACACGGGCGAGCAGGTCGGTGAAGGCGCGGGCGCGGTGGCCGGCGTGGCGGAGGTACTGGGCCGCGTCCCAGGTGGGTGTCGTCATGCCGTCCACTCTCCTCCCCATATATCTTGATGTCAAGAGACTTGAGATCAAGAGACTTCATGTCGACACAACCACTACACTGATCTCCATGGAGGACGAGGTCGATCGGCTGGTCGCAGCGTGGCGCCGGGAGCGTCCGGACCTCGACGTGGAGCCGCTGGAAGTGCTCAGCCGGGTGAGCAGACTGGCCCGGCACCTGGACCGCGCACGCCGGCTCGCCTTTTCCGAGCATCAGCTCGAACCCTGGGAGTTCGACGTGCTGACCGCGCTCAGGCGCGCGGGAACGCCCTACCAGCTCTCCCCCGGTCAGCTGCTGACGCAGACCCTGGTCACCTCGGGCACGATGACCAACCGGATCGACCGGCTCGCCAAGAAGGGCCTGGTGGAGCGGCTGCCGGACCCGAGCGACCGGCGGGGCGTGCTGGTCCGGCTGACCGACACGGGCCGGGACCGCGCGGACCAGGCACTGGCGGGCCTGCTGGAGCAGGAGCGGGCGATCCTCGCCGAGCTGTCCCGCGCCCAGCGCGCCGAGCTGGCAGGTCTGCTACGCCAGTTGACCGCCCCGTTCGACAACATCCCCGGCTAGGTCGGCCGGTCCCACGCCCGCGCGCCGGGCGAGCGCCACGGCGGCCAGCGTCGAGTGGACGCCCAGCTTGCCGAGGACGTTCTGCATATGGGTGCGCACGGTGTGCGGGGAGAGGAACAGCCGTTCGGCCACGGCCTTGCGGCCCAGGCCCGCGACCATGCAGCGCAGCACCTCTCGCTCGCGCGGGGTCAGCGACTCCACCAGCCGCTCGCTCTCGGTGCGGTGTCTGCGCGCGGCCGTCAGCTCCTTGAGGACGCCGGTGAGCAGGGCGGGCGGCAGATGCGTCTCGTCGCGCAGCACGCCCCGTATCACCGTCAGCAGCCGGGAGAGCGAGCAGTCCTTGGCGACCCAGCCGCAGGCTCCGGCCTGCAGCGCGAGAGCCGCGCGCCGGGGGTCGTCCTTCTCGGCGAGGACCACCGTCCGCACCCCGGGCTGCGCCGAGCGGACGCCCGCGACCAGCGAGATCCCGTCGACCAGGCCCTCCTCGTTGCCCGCCTGCACGGGCACGGCCGGGCGGGCGCCCGGCAGATTGCCGCCCAGATCGGCATCGACGAGGAGGACGTCGTAGCGACGGCCCTCCGTGGCCGCGCGCTCCAGGCAGCGCAGCGCCGCCGGGCCGCTGCCCGCGGCGGAGACGTCGACGTCGGGCTCGGCGGCCAGCGCCGCGGCGAGCGACTCGGCGAAGATGCGATGGTCGTCGACGACCAGGACTCGGATACGAACCACGTAACCCCCTTCCCCAGGCTCCGCGTGGAGCAGGGGATACCCAAGGTCCGGAGAACGACGACCCGCGCGGGCACGACACCTGCGGAAGGAACGCCGACCGCACGGCCGCCGCCGTTGCGGAAACTGCTACCCCCACCGCGGGCGCCGTACCCGCCTGTCTCGCCCCCTGATCAGCACCGGCCCCCACCGGTGCTGCTCATCAGAGTACGGATGGGAGCAGAGAGCGGAAGGCGATTTACAGAACTGGCCGTCCGGCACGTTTATGGTGTGGCGCATGTTTCGTATTGAGGCGGAAGTCGACAAGGACCGACGTAATCTGCTTCGCTCCCGGCTGCGGGACACCAACACGGCGGCGTCCCCGATCCTGGCGGACCTGCGCGGCACACCCGGCGAACGCGAAGCCCCCCTCCACGTCTGGGCGCTGGACCCGGCGGGAGACCTGGCCGGCGGCCTGGTCGGCCACACCTGGACGACCTGGCTGCACGTCAGCTACCTGTGGGTCGACGCCCGCCACCGCGGCACGGGCCTCGGCTCCCACCTCCTCGCCAAGGCCGAACGCATCGCCCGCACCGACCGCGGCTGCACGGCCGCCCGGCTGGAGACATGGGACTTCCAGGCACCGGAGTTCTACAAGAAGCAGGGCTACGACGTGGTGTGCGTGATCCCCGACTATCCACCGGGGATCACGGAGTACACACTGACGAAGCGGCTGGGGTGAGCCGGTCGCGCAGCCGCCGGTACAGGCTCTGCTGAGTCATGGGTCCTCGCGGCCTCAGTATGACGGCGTCGATCTGCCGGAGCAGGTGTTGCGGGGTGGGGGGCGGGTCCGGGCGCGGGCCCAATGAGGATCTCGGCACAGGCCATCAGGCCGGGCAAGTATCCAATCAACGCGCTTGGCCTCGCGGCAGCCCCGCCTGGACCGCCGTTCTGGAGGGGGAGGCGACGGATGGCCGGTCAGAGGCGGATACGGCGGATGTACCAGATACGGCTGCTGCCAGGGAGGGGACGGGGTCGTCACGTCCTCAGCCTTCCGACCGCCCGGCCGAGTTCCTGAGCGCTCCTGCTCGGGCCGGTGCTCGAACGTCATTCCGGCGAGTCCGGGGGGACGGTGGGCGCGGGCGGCCGGGGCGGGATCCGGGCCCCGGGCGGGCCCAGCGGTGGAGGCGGCTGGGGTTCCATCGACCGGCGGGGGCGAGGTGCTGGCGGCCGGGGCGTGAGGGGCGGGGCCGGGGCCGGAGGCGGCGGGGGCTGAGGCAGCTCGCGGTCCACCAGCACCGGGCCGCCCGCCCGCAGCCGCTCGATGGTCTGCCCGGCCCGGCGGCGGGCCAGCGGGTCGTCATCGCGCCGGAAAACGAGCAGGAGCACCCACCGCCTGATCCGGTGGCTCGACAACAGCTGGTACCCAAGCGCGCCTCCGCACGAGGCTTCGCCGACGTGCCGAGCCGCATCTCCACCAGACCCCGGCCGTCGAAGTGGGACCGTGTCTCGTCGTCCGTCATCACTGGTGGGGTTGTGGGAGAGGCCGTCGAACAGTCCCTCCAGCGGGTCCCGGCCGTTGCCGTCGCCGAAGACGAGGTCCGTCGCGTCGTAGCCCCTGACCCACAGGTCGTCGGTGTTCGACTCCCCCGCTCCCCTGTCCTGCTTGAACAGCTTCTCGCGGTAGTCGTCGAGGAACTCGGTGTCGTACTGGCCCTGGCGCATGAGGCTGCTGATGACCTGGGAGCCGAGGGCGCCGATCGGGTTGGGCGACTTGTCGGCGCGGAAGTTCGTGTTGGTCTCGGCGAGGAGGTCCTTCTTCCACTCTCACTCGTCCCACGCCATGTGGCGCCTCCCCCGTGTCTCTCCCCGGTCCACCACCGGCTCTGCCGGACAGGTGCGGACGTGCGACCGCAACGCCGCCGTGAGCGCCATGTACATTACCGGCCCTTGCCAAGTGCCCTGCGACGGCTTGGCACTTCGGCGCCCGGCGCCGCGGTCCTGGAACGACGACACCGGCCCCGTACACGCTGATCGCGTACGAAGCCGGTGTGAGCCGCAGGAACCAATGCCGTCAGTTCACCCGCCGCGCCCCGGCGAAGGCACGAGGGACAGCGCGGTGACCGACGGCCGGCAGCCGGTCGTTGCCGAAGTCACGCATGAGGCCCTCGCCCGCTGTCAGGCCATCGGCCGAGGGCATGTCGAAGCCGTCGAAGCCCTGCGCGCCGAACTGGAGAAGACCCCGACGCTCGGTCGGCGGGCCGGCAGTGCCGTCGGAGAGATGAAGATCTGCACGACCCGCCTCGAACCCACGGACACCCGCCCGGCCCTCACCGTCGCCTGTGTCTACGACGCCCCGCCACCCGAGCCCGGCCTGATTCGCATCGCGCTCGTGTCCGCCGTGCGCTTCGCGGGCGGCGGCACCGAGGGCTGAACCGACACCGCCTCCTCCCTGTCTCAGTTCACCCGCCGGGCCCCCGCCGCCGGCACCGCCTCGAAGACGCGCGGGGCCGTGAAACCGGCCGCGGCGAAGGCCTCCTCGACCGCCTTGGTCAGGGTGTCGACGTCGGTGGCCTCCGCGAGGACGATCGCCGAGCCGCCGAAGCCGCCGCCGGTCATGCGGGCGCCGAGCGCGCCGGTGGCCAGGGCCGTGTCCACGACCAGGTCCAGTTCCGGGCAGGAGATGCGGAAGTCGTCGCGCAGGGAGAGGTGGCCCTCGGTGAGGACCGGGCCGATCGAGCGGGTCTCGCCGGCGCGCAGCAGTTCCACCACGCGCTCCACCCGCTGGTCCTCGGTGACGACGTGCCTGACCAGGCGGACGACTTCTTCCTCGTCGCCGAGCCGGGCGAGGGCCGCGTCCAGGTCGGGGTAGGCGATGTCGCGCAGGGCGTCCACGCCCAGCAGGGCCGCGCCCTTCTCGCAGCCGGCCCGGCGCTTGCCGTACTCACCGCCGCTGTGGGCGTGCTTGACCTGTGTGTCGACGACCAGCAGACGCAGACCCTCGGCCGCCAGGTCGAAGGGGATCTGCTGCTGGGACAGGTCACGGGTGTCGAGGAACAGGGCGTGTCCGGACTCGCAGCAGGCCGAGGCCGTCTGGTCCATGATTCCGGTCGGCGCGCCGACATAGACGTTCTCGGCGCGCTGGCACAGGCGGGCCAGCTGCCAGCGCTGCAGGCCGAGGCCGTACAGGTCGCCGAGCGCGAGCGCGATCACGACCTCCAGGGCCGCCGAGGAGGACAGGCCCGCGCCGGTCGGGACCGTGGAGGCGAGGTGGACGTCGGCGCCGGTGACCGGGTGCCCGGCCTCGCGCAGGGCCCAGGCCACGCCCGCCGGGTACGCCGTCCAGTTCTGGTCGCTCTGCGGTGCGAGCGCGTCCAGCGACAGCTCCACGATCCCGCCCTCGACGTCCGCCGAGTGCAGGCGCAGGATGCCGTCGGTGCGGCGGGAGACGGCCGCGGTCGCCCGGTGCGGCAGCGCGAACGGCATCACGAAGCCGTCGTTGTAGTCCGTGTGCTCGCCGATCAGGTTGACCCGGCCCGGCGCCGCCCACACCCCCTCCGGCTCGGCCCCGTACAACTCGGCGAAGCGCTCCCGGACCTGCTGTTCCCCCACCTACTGCTCCCTTGTGACGGTCCGCGTGAACTCCCACGCGTCGGCGACGATCCCCGCGAGGTCCGCGCGGGACGGGTTCCAGCCCAGCTTCTCGCGGGCCGTGTCGGCCGAGGCGACCAGGACCGCCGGGTCGCCGCCGCGGCGCGGCGCGATGACCTCGGGGATCGGGTGGCCTGTGACCTTGCGGACCGTCTCGACGACCTCACGGACGGAGAATCCGCTGCCGTTGCCGAGGTTGCAGATCAGGTGCTCGCCCGGCTGCGCGGCCGTCAGGGCCAGCAGGTGGGCCTCGGCCAGGTCCGCGACATGGATGTAGTCGCGGACGCAGGTGCCGTCCGGGGTCGGGTAGTCGTCGCCGTAGACGGAGATCGCGTCGCGGCGGCCCTGGGCGACCTGGAGGACCAGGGGGATCAGATGCGACTCGGGGTCGTGGCGCTCGCCGACCATGACACCGGAGGACGTGCCGTACGCGCCGGCCACGTTGAAGTAGCGCAGGGACACCGCGGCCAGGCCGTGGGCGTTCGCCTCGCTGGTGATCATGTGGTCGACGGCGAGCTTGGTGGCGCCGTAGGGGTTGGTGGGCTTCGTCGGGGCGGTCTCCACGATCGGGACCTGCTCCGGCTCGCCGTAGGTGGCCGCCGTGGAGGAGAAGACCAGCTTGCGGACGCCCGCCGCGCGCATGGCGCCGAGCAGGGCCAGGCTGCCGGCGACGTTGTTGTCCCAGTACTTCTCCGGCTTCACGACCGACTCGCCGACCTGCGAGGAGGCGGCGAAGTGCAGCACGCCGTCGTAGGAGGAGTCGAGCCACTTGGCGGCGTCGCGGATGTCGCCCTCGACGAAGGCGGCGCCTGCGGGCACGCCCTCGCGGAAGCCGGTGGAGAGGTTGTCGAGGACGGTCACCTCGTGGCCGGCCTCCAGCAGGTGCTGGGCCACGACACTGCCGACGTAACCTGCGCCACCCGTCACCAGGTACTTCATGAACTCGCTACCTCTCGCAGTCGCTCGGCCGCGCGCTCCGGCGGCACATCGTTGATGAACACGCTCATGCCGGACTCGGAACCCGCGAGAAACTTCAGCTTGCCGGAAGTGCGGCGGATGGTGAAAAGCTCGAGGTGGAGCGCGAAATCGTCCCGCGTCACACCGTCGAACTCCTCCAGCGCGCCGAACGGGGCCTGGTGCCAGGCCGCGATGTACGGCGTCGGCGGCTCACCCTCGCCGAAGATCCGGTCGAAGCGCCTCAAGAGTTCCAGATAGACCTGAGGGAATTCTGTGCGCGCGGCCTCGTCGAGCGCGAGCAGATCGGGCACCCGGCGCTTCGGGTACAGGTGGACCTCGTAGGGCCAGTGCGCGGCGTGGGGCACGAAGGCCGCCCAGTGTTCACTCTCAAGGACGACCCGCTCCCCGGCGAGTTCCTCCTCCAGGACGGCGTCGAAGAGGTTCTCGCCGCCGGTCGCCTCCTTGTGGGCGGCGAGAGAGCGGAGCATCAGGGCGGTGCGGGGCGTGGTGAAGGGGTAGGCGTAGATCTGACCGTGCGGGTGGCCCAGGGTCACGCCGATCTCCGCACCCCGGTTCTCGAAACAGAACACCTGCTCGACGGAGGGCAGATGCGACAGCTCCGACGTCCGGTCCGTCCACGCCTCCAGCACCAGGCGCGCCTGCTCCTCGGCGAGGTCGGCGAAGGAGGCGTCGTGGTCGGAGGTGAAGCAGACGACCTCGCAGCGGCCGAAGTCGCCGGCCAGCGAGGGGAAGCGGTTCTCGAAGACGACGACGTCGTACGTGGAGTCCGGGATCTCGCTCAGCCGCTCATCCCGTGTCGGGCACAGCGGGCATTCGTCGGCCGGCGGGTGGTAGGTGCGGCCCTGACGGTGCGAGGCGATCGCGACCGAATCGCCGAGCAGCGCATCGCGGCGGACCTCGGACGTGGTGACCGTACGGTCCAGCGGGCGGCGGTCGGCGGCGTCCCGCACGGTGTCGTCCCGGAGGTCGTAGTAGATCAGCTCACGACCGTCGGCCAGCCGGGTCGAGGTCTTCTTCACGCCGGACTCCTTGTTCAGCCCCGAAGGGTGTGTCCCGCACCAATCACTCAACACAAACAAACATAACAGACCACAACCCGACAACACCTGCGACCATCACAATCAAACAAAGAACACCATCAGAAGTGTTCAATTACTGAACGCGGAGGCGTAGGTTCCGCTCTGGATCAGTTCGCGCAACGAAGCGAGTACTCATGCAAACCCCCACACATGCCCCCGCCTACCTGGCGGCGGAGCTACGACTCCCCACCAACTGGCTGGACTACACGATCCTGGCGATCTACTTCGTCGTGGTCCTCGGCATCGGCTTCGCGGCCCGCCGCTCGGTGAAGACGAGCCTCGACTTCTTCCTCTCCGGACGCTCGCTGCCCGCCTGGATCACCGGCCTCGCCTTCATCTCGGCGAACCTGGCGGCCACCGAGATCCTGGGCATGGCCGCGAACAGCGCCCAGTACGGCGCCTACACCGTGCACTGGTACTGGATCGGCGCCATCCCCGCCATGGTCTTCCTGGGCCTGGTGATGATGCCCTTCTACTACGGCAGCAAGGTCCGCTCGGTCCCCGAGTTCCTGCTGCTGCGCTTCGACAGGGGCGCCCACCTGCTCAGTTCGATCCTGTTCGCCTTCGCGGCCATCCTGATCGCCGGCGTCAACCTCTACGCCCTCGCGATCGTCGTCGAGGCGCTGCTCGGCTGGCCGCAGTGGGTGGCCATCGTGGTCGCCGGCGCCTTCGTGCTGGCGTACATCACGCTGGGCGGCCTGTCCTCGGCGATCTACAACGAGGTGCTGCAGTTCTTCGTGATCCTGGCGGCCCTGATCCCGATCACCATCCTCGGACTGAAGAAGGTCGGCGGCTGGGGCGGTCTGACCGACAAGCTCACCGCCACCCACGGCGCCGACTTCACCACCGCCTGGGGCGGCACCGGCATCGGCAGCGCCAACCCGCTCGGCGCCAACTGGCTGACCATCGTCCTCGGCCTCGGCTTCGTCCTCTCCTTCGGCTACTGGACGACCAACTTCGCCGAGGTGCAGCGCGCCCTGTCCGCGAAGAACCTCTCCGCCTCGCAGCGCACCCCGCTGATCGCCGCCTACCCGAAGGTCTTCATCGTCTTCCTGGTGATGATCCCGGGCCTGGTCGCCGCCGCACTCGTCCCGAAGATCGGCACCGCCGGCTCCGGCCTGCAGTACAACGACGCCATCCCCTATCTGATGCAGGAGTTGCTCCCCAACGGCGTGCTCGGCATCGCGGTCACCGGCCTGCTCGCCGCGTTCATGGCCGGCATGGCCGCCAACGTGTCGTCGTTCAACACGGTGTTCACCAACGACATCTGGGCCCGCTACGTCGTGCGCGGCCGCGAGGACACGTACTACGTCCGCTTCGGCCGGCTGATCACCGCGATCGGCGTCGCCGCCTCCGTCGGCACGGCGTTCCTGGCGTCCTCGTTCTCGAACATCATGGCCTACCTGCAGACACTGTTCTCCTTCTTCAACGTGCCGATGTTCGTCGTCTTCATCGTCGGCATGTTCTGGAAGCGCGCGTCCGCCAAGTCCGGCTTCTGGGGGCTGCTCGCCGGCACCGTGACCGCGATGGTCAACTACTTCGTGTTCTACAAGAAGGGCATCATCTCGATCCCCACCGACCAGGGCGCCAACTTCGTCTCCGCGATCGCGGGCTTCGTCGCCGGCGCGGTCGTCATGTTCGCCGTCTCCCTGTTCACCAGGCCGAAGCCGGCCGAGGAACTGCAGGGTCTCGTCTACGGCACCCGCTCCCCCGGCATGTCCGAACCGCCCGCCGCCGGCGACGACGCCTGGTACCGCAAGCCCGCCCTGCTGGGCTGGGGCGCGATCGTCCTGGCCGCCGCCTGCTACATCCCGTTCTCGTTCTGACCGCGGGAGGATGAGGAAACCATGACCGAACACTCCGAGGGCCGCCCCGAGCAGTTCCACTACAGCGAGGAAGACGTCCAGCGGGAAGTCACCGAGCTGCAGGGCAAGTCCGCGACCGCGGCCCGCATCTTCGACCTGCGCCGCATCATCGGCGGCCTCTTCGTGCTCTACGGCGTCATCGTCACGATCACCGGCATCACCGACTCCCAGGCCGCCATCGACAAGGCCGAGGGCATCAACATCAACCTGTGGACCGGCATCGGCATGCTGCTCCTGGGCATCTTCTTCCTGGCCTGGCTCAAGCTGCGGCCCACTCCGCCGCCGCTGCCCCCGCAGGGGCTGCCGGAGGAGAAGGAGTAACGGCCTCCCGTCGCGGGCGGACGGCCGGGGCCGGAGTCCCTACGATTCCGGCCCCGCAGGAGGCGTCCAGTCCGTGTTGGTCACCGGACCCGCCCGGTCCAGCAGCCCCGTCCGCGCCGCCAACGCCGCCGCCTCCAGCCGCGACCCCACGCCCAGCTTCATCAGCACCCGCTGTACATGCGTACGCGCGGTGCTCGGCGCGATCCCCATACCGGCCGCGATCAACCGGGTGTCCTCCCCGTCGGCGACCCTGACCAGCACCTCCACCTCGCGCGGAGTGAGCATCTGCAGCAGCCGCTGCCCCTCGTCATCGGGCTGCGCCGCCGGATTGAGCAGTTCACCGAAGGCCCCCTGCAGCAACTGCGGGGCCACCGCCGCCTCCCCCGCCCGGGCCTTCATGATGGCCCGCTCGACCCCCTCGATCCGCTCGTCGTGGCGCACGTACCCCGACGCACCGGCCGCGAACGCCGCCGCGATGCCCCGCGGCGACGGCACCGGGCCCAGCACCAGCACCGCCACCTGCGGCCGCTCCCGCTTGATCTTCACCACCGGGTCGAAGGCCCCGGGCTCGGCCGGCGCCGCCGTGCCCAGCAGGCACACTTCCGGCGCCCGCGCGATCACCAGGTCCGCCGCACCCGCCGCCGGCGCCGCCGCCGCCAGCACCCGGTGCCCGCGCAGCTTCAGCGCCGACGCCAACGCCTCCGCGAGCAGGCGATGGTCGTCGACGACCATGAGCCGCACTCCCATAGAGCAACCCCCCAGTCCCCCCCATGGATGCCCCACTATGGACGCCCACCGGTCCACAACGACAGAGGGCCCCCCGGCACCCCGCCTTCATGCCCCCGGAAGCTACACGCTTGTTCGACGTCGCGCTGCCCCTATGAAGGAGAAGTGCCCCGGATCGATGAAATCCGGGGCACTCCCTGGTAATACCTCGCATTCGCCCCGGGCGCCCTGAAGCGCTCGGGGGCGTGCGATCAGCCGCCCGCGCCGAACGCGAGCAGCAGGTACTCCTTGTCGTAGGAGGTCTTGTGCGCGTACACGGCCGACATGTACAGCCGGCCCTGTCCGAACAGGATCTCCGAGTATTCCGGGAGCATCCCGGTCTCCTCCTGCCGCACGTCCTGCGTGGCCGGGTTCTCCAGCAGCGTGGTCGCCTTGAAGGAGCCGCCGTCGATGCTGACGATCTGGCCGCCCTTGTCGTACGGCGGGCGCTTGTAGGCGATCAGGTTGCCGCCGTCCATGCGCAGCGGGGAGATCGTGTAGTCGCTGCCGGCCGTGGCGCGCTGGCCGGTCTGCTTGCCGGTGGCCAGGTCGAAGGCGACGATCTCGTTGGTCTTGCTGTACTTGCCGCCGTCGTCGTGCTCCTCGGTCGGCACGTACAGCCTGCCGTTGCCGGCGACGATCTCCTTGCAGTCCTCGACGCGGCTGATGCCGTCGCACCGGCCGGCGTAGGTGTCGCTGGGCGCGGAGATACGGGTGAGCAGCTTGCCGGTCTTGTTGTCGATGGAGAAGTAGTCCGAGACGCCGCTGCCGTCGCCCGCGCTGTCGCCGACATCGGCGGCCACCACCAGCGGGTCGGTCGAGACGACGCTGGCGTACTCGATGCCCTCGGCCATCTGGTAGTCGGAGATCACCTTCCCGGACTTCGGGTCGATGGTCTGGATGTGCAGCTGACGGTTGTCGTAGGTGCCGCACTTGCGCACCGCGACCAGCTTGGCGCCGCCGCCGTACCCGGCGTCGAAGCAGGAGTCCTCCGGCTTCGGCTGCCACAGCACCTTGGCGGAGTCGATGTCGAACGCGGCACCGCCGTCGGTGCTGCCGACCGCGACGGTGTGCTGAGAGACCGTCACGTTCTGGAGGTTGACCGAGACATCACCGGTCTTGACCGTCTTGGTCCACAGCCGGGTGCCCTTGTCGAGGTCGACGGCGGCGAGCTGGGTGCAGCCGGCGGTGGAGTTCTTGGCGGGCATCTCCGGCTGGAAGACGATCGCCGTCTTGTTGTCCTCGGTGACGTGATCGCTGGCCGTGCACACCGGGCCGGGCAGCTTGAGCGTCCACAGCTCGGTGCCCTTGGCGGGGTCGTAACCGACGATCTCCGCGACCCCGCTCTTGGCGTACACCTTGTCGGTCAGCCAGGAACCCGCGGTGACGACGGTGTCCTTCGTCTGGGGCAGCGGCACCTTGAACAGGATGTCGGCCGCGGGGTTCGCGGGCGCCTTCTCCTTGCCGCCGGAAGTGGTTCCGCCGGAGCCGTCCTTGCCGCCCGAGCCACCGCTGGAACTGGCGGTCTCGTCCTTCTTGCCGTCGTCCTTGGCGGACTTGGCGTACCAGATTCCGCCGCCGACGATCAGGGCGATCACGACGAGCGCCGCGACGATGATGACGAGGGCGTTGTTGTTCTTGCCGCCGCCGGACTGCGCGGGCTGCGGCGGCATCGGCGCGGCGGGGCCGCCCGGGTAGCCGTAACCCGGCTGCTGGGCATAGGGACCCGTGGGCGGGGCCGGCTGGCCGTACGGGTTCTGCTGCGTGCCGGGGTAGCCGTAGCCGGGCTGGGGCGGCTGCGGGGGCTGGGGCGCCTGGGGGTAGCCGTAGCCGGGCTGGGGGGCCTGGGGCTGCTGCGGGTAGCCGTAGCCGGGCTGGGGCGGCTGAGGCGCCGGCGGCTGCTGCGGGTGGCCGCCACCGGGCTGGGGGCCCTGCTGGAAGCCCGGCGGGGTCGGCGGGACCGGCGGGGCCGTGGGCGGCTGGTTCTGGGGCGGGCCGAAACCGCCCTGCTGCGGGGGCTGGTTCGGCGGCTGGCTGGGCGGCGGGGGCGGCTGGGTCATGACGCGGGTACCTCGGTGAAGCTGTCGGGGCCGGACGGCGGAAGGAGGACGGGAGACGGGCCGGGGCTCACTTGCCGAAGGCCATCATCAGCTTCTCCTTCGAGTCGTCGTTGCCGGAGAGCCGGGTCGAGGAGATGTAGAAGCGTCCGTCGGCCCAGTCGACGGCACCGTCGAAGAAGGCGTTCTCGATCTCCGCGGTGCCCGCCGGGTTCTGCAGCAGCTTGGCCGTCGTGTGCGCGCCACCGGCGACCGGGATCGACACGACCTGGCCGCCCGCGTCGTAGGACGGCTCCACATAGGCGATGAGCTTGCCGCCCTCCGCCTTGAGCGGTGACATCGACTCGTCCGCGGGCGACTTGACGCGCCACTTCTCCTTGCCGTTGGCAAGGCTGATGGCGACGATCTCGTTGGCGCCGCTCGTGGCGTCGGTGGGCAGGTACAGCGTGTCCGCGTCGACGGCGACGCCCTGGCAGCCCTGCAGGTCGCGTGCGAGGATCGCCCAGCCGCAGCGCGGGGCGAACTTCTCGTTCACCTTGACCTCCGAGCGGAACTTGCCGTCCTTGGTGAAGGTGGAGATGTTCCAGGCCTTCTTGCTCTCGTTGGTCAGGTAGACCACGAGCGGGTCGAGGGAGTACGTCCGCGCGACCTTCCAGCCCTTCTTGACCGGCTGCGTCCACTTGACCTTGCCGCCCGCCGGGTCGAGTTCCTGGATCTCGTCGTGCTCGTTGGCGGCGCCCGCGTTGCAGGAGGCCACCTGGACCAGCCGGCCCGAGCCGCCCGCGAACGCGGTCGGGAAGCAGGCCGAGCCGTACTTCTTCTTGTCGAACAGCTTGCGTCCGGTGTCGATGTCGTACGCCGTGCCCGACTGCGAGCGGCCGACCATCAGCGTCTTCCCGCTGGTGGTCAGCTCGATGCTGATCGCGCTGTCGAACAGCTCGCCGTCGGCTACCTGGGCGGTCCAGCCCTTCTTGCCGGTGTTCAGGTCGATCTGCTGGAGCTGGTTGCACTTGGCGCGGTCGCTGACTCCGCTCATGTACGCCACGACGATCTTGTCGTCGGCCGACTTCTGCGGGGTGACCGAGCAGATCTTCTGCGGGAACGTGATCGGGTCCCAGGCGGGGTTGCCGTCGCCGACGTTGTAGGCGAAGAGCTGCTTGTACGCCGCCTTCACCGCCGTCTTGTCGGTGATCCACATGCCGGGCGCGTCGGCGCCGGACCCAGGGGCGTCGGGTGCGGTCTTGTACCAGAGCACCTTCGCCTCGCCGGGCTTGCGGCCCTCGTTGAGGTTCTCCGGGTCCGCACCGCCGTCGCCGCTGCCGTCACCGGGGTTGACCGGGGCGTCGGAGGAGGACTGCTTGTCGTCGTCGCTCTGCTGGGCGACCGGCTTCTTCTTGCCGCCGTCGTCGCCGCTCGTGACCGCGTAGACGGTGCCGCCGACGACGACCAGCGCGGCCACCGCGGCGCCGATGATCAGCGCGGTCCGCCCCTTCGCCGGCTTCCCGCCGAAGGGCGCGCCGCCGGGCACGGTGCCGGGGGCACCCGGGTACTGGGGCGGCTGCTGCGGGTAGCCGTAGCCGGGCTGGGGGGCGTACGGGCCGGGCTGCTGGGGCTGGGCGTACGGGCCCGGTGCGCCGGCTCCGGGTGCGCCGGGGGCTCCGTACGGGCCCGGCTGGGCGTAGGGGCCGGGCTGTTGGGGGTAGCCGTAGCCGGGCTGGGGCTGCGGGGGCTGAGCCGGTGCCTGGGGCGGTTGGGCCGGCGGGGGTGGCGGCTGCGGGGCGCCGAATCCACCGCCGTGCGGCGGCTGGTCCTGCGGTGCTCCGAAGCCGCCCTGCGGCGGCTGGTCGGGCGGCTGGTTCATCAGCGCTCTTCCCCCTCGTTCACTGATTTTTAGCCACGCCCTGAGGTTCGTTCACGGACCCAAGGTCGTACTCAGACAGTTCTCAGACGGCTCTTTCTATCACCCGCCGCCGACAGCGCACGGGCCCGAGCCCGCGCCTGTTCCCAAGGGAGAACCGGCCCGTGATGCCGCCGTTATGCGCCTTCACGCCCCCTTCACGCGGCGCACGCAACAGCCTTGCGCGCGGCCGGTTCACGCTGTGCACGCCAAGTGGGTGCGCCGCGTCGCAGGCGCGCGATCCAGCCGCGCACGCCCTTGCGCAGGACGGCAGCGTGCGCGCGTGCGCGCTACGCGTCCTCCGCCAGCTCCAGCCAGCGCAGCTCCAGTTCCTCGCGCTCCCCGGCCAGATCGCGCAACTGGGCGTCCAGTTCCGCGACCTTGGCGAAGTCGGTGGCGTTCTCGGCGATCTGGGCGTGCAGCCTGGACTCCTTCTCGGAGACCTTGTCCAACTGCCGCTCGATCTTCTGGAGTTCCTTCTTGGCGGCACGCTGGTCGGCGGCGCTCCTGTCCGCCCCGGCCGTCCTGGGCACCGCGGCGGTCTGGGCGGCGACCGCCTCCTCCATCCGCTGCCGCCGCTCCAGGTACTCGTCGATGCCGCGCGGCAGCATCCGCAGGGTGCTGTCGCCGAGGAGGGCGAACACCCGGTCCGTGGTGCGCTCCACGAAGAACCGGTCGTGGGAGATGACGATCATCGAGCCGGGCCAGCCGTCGAGGACGTCCTCGAGCTGGGTGAGGGTCTCGATGTCGAGGTCGTTGGTGGGCTCGTCGAGGAAGAGGACGTTGGGCTCGTCCATGAGGAGGCGCAGCAGCTGCAGGCGCCGTCGCTCACCACCCGACAGGTCGCCGACCGGCGTCCACTGCTTCTCCTTGTTGAACCCGAACGTCTCGCACAGCTGCCCGGCGGTCATCTCGCGTCCCTTGCCGAGGTCGACGCGTTCCCGGACCTGCTGCACGGCCTCCAGGACCCGCAGGGCGGGGTTGAGTTCGGCGACCTCCTGGGAGAGGTAGGCGAGCTTGACGGTCCTGCCGACGGCGACGCGGCCGCCGGCCGGCTGCGTCTCGCCCTCGGTCCGGGCCGCCTCGGCCATGGCCCGCAGCAGGGAGGTCTTGCCGGCGCCGTTGACGCCGACGAGCCCGATGCGGTCGCCGGGGCCGAGCTGCCAGGTGACGTGCTGGAGCAGCACCTTGGGCCCGGCCTGCACGGTGACGTTCTCGAGGTCGAAGACGGTCTTGCCGAGGCGGGAGGAGGCGAACTTCATCAGCTCACTGGTGTCCCTGGGCGGCGGCACGTCCGCGATCAGCTCGTTGGCGGCCTCGACCCTGAAGCGCGGCTTGGAGGTACGCGCGGGCGCCCCGCGGCGCAGCCAGGCCAGCTCCTTGCGGATCAGGTTCTGCCGCTTGACCTCCTCGGTGGCGGCGATCCGCTCGCGCTCCGCGCGCGCGAAGACATAGTCGGAGTAGCCGCCCTCGTACTCGTGGACGGCACCGCGCTGCACGTCCCACATGCGGGTGCACACCTGGTCCAGGAACCACCGGTCGTGCGTCACGCACACCAGCGCCGAGCGGCGGTTCTGCAGGTGCCGGGCGAGCCAGGCGATGCCCTCGACGTCGAGGTGGTTGGTGGGCTCGTCAAGGGCGATCAGGTCCTGTTCCTCGATGAGCAGCTTGGCGAGCGCGATACGGCGTCGCTCACCGCCGGACAGCGGTGCGATGACGGTGTCCAGGCCCTTCGGGAACCCGGGCAGGTCGAGCCCGCCGAACAGGCCGGTGAGCACGTCCCGGACCTTGGCGTTGCCGGCCCACTCGTGGTCGGCCATGTCGCCGATGACCTCGTGCCGGACGGTCGCGGCGGGGTCCAGGGAGTCGTGCTGGGTGAGCACGCCGAGGCGCAGTCCGCCGGAGTGGGTGACCCGCCCGGTGTCCGCCTCCTCCAGCTTGGCGAGCATCCGGACGAGGGTGGTCTTGCCGTCGCCGTTGCGGCCCACCACACCGATCCGGTCGCCCTCGGACACACCGAGCGAGACGCCGTCCAGCAGGGCACGGGTGCCGTACACCTTGCTGACGTTCTCGACATTGACCAGGTTGACGGCCATTTCACTCCTGCCCAGGGGGATGGATCGACCTTCCAGGGTAGTCGGAGGTCAGCCGTCGCTTTTCTGCCGCTCCTCCTGGCGCCGCAGGTAGTGCCAGACCGCCGTCAGCGGCAGGATCTCGTCCACGGATTCCCCGTCCACGGGGCCGATGCGGTGTTCGGCCTCCACACAGCGCGGGTCGTCGCGGTGGGCCAGCCCCGCGACCGCGTGGGCACGCGTGCGCTGCCGCTCGTCGTGGGTGAGTTCCAGCAGTGCGTCGCCGATCTCCGGCTCGGGGCCCCGGTAGTGCCCGAGCCGGTGGCAGGCGGCGGCGCGCACGTCGGCGTCCGGGTCGCGGGCCAGGGCGAGCAGCGCGGCCAGGCTCCGCGGGGCGAGCCCCTGCGGACCGGCGTCCAGCAGCTCCGGCACCCAGGAGCGGACGCCTGGATCCGGATGCGTGACGTACGGCAGGCCGACCGCCTCGGCCTCGGGTCCGCCGACCCAGGTCAGCCCGTTGAGCAGGGCGTCCAGCACTCGTGCGTCCCCTTCCCGTTCGGCCCAGGGGAGGAGCTCCCGGGCCCGGTCCTGGAAGCGGGGTTCTCTGTGCTGCATGTCCGCGATGACCGTGCTCAGCAGCACGTCGGCGGCGAAAAGGCGGTTCAGCGGGCCGGGGTCGCGGCTCAGGGCGGTGGCCGTGGCCCAGGTCTCCTCGTCCAGCCGGTGCCCCAGCGCCATCGCCGACTCGCTCCACACCGCGTGGTCGCGGTCCGGGCGGGCCAGTGCGCGCGCGTGCAGCTCGGCGAAGGGCGGGCGCAGCCGCAGCTTCGCCTCCACGGCCGTGAGGATCGCCAGGTGCCCGTCGCACAGCGTCAGCCCGCCGAGCGTGAGCTTCTCGTACCAGGTGCCGGCCTCGTCCTCCACCCGGGTCCGCCCGGCCGGGCCCGGCAGGCCGGTCAGGCGCCGCAGTTCGGTCTCCGGGTCGGTCTGCGCCCGGCGGCGTGCGTGCTCCAGCAGCTCCTCGCGCGCCGGGCCGGGACGGCGTACCACTTCGGGGAACACGGCCCACATCAGCCGTGGTGAGCCGCCGTCCACCGCCCGCAGCAGCGGCGTGGTGCCGTCGGGCAGCCGCCGCAGCGCGTCGGCCCCGGCCTGTACCAGGGCCTCGGCGACCGGCTGGTCGTCCGCGGCGATCGCCCGGCACAGCACCGGGACACTCCCGCTCCCGTCGGGTGTGTCCGGATCGGCACCGGCGTCCAGCAGCTCCCGGACGTGCCCGGCGTCCCCGCTGCGTACGGCTGCGACGAGCGGTGCCACGTCCTGCGCGTCCATGTGTCTGCCCCCTGGCTGTCACCGTTCCCCGGCGGAGCCGGCGGAACTCCCCGGCGGAACCGGCCGGGAGAGCCTAGGAGGATGCCACCGGCCGGGGCAGCCGATTTACGGTGCGGCGGGCAGGCCGGTCACCGTGGCGCCCGGCGCGGGCGCCGTCGCCGTGCGTACCGTGCGGCAGGTGCCGGAGGACCGGAGGACGTCGGCGATCTTCGTGGCCGACTCCGGGTCGCGGGCGAGAAAGGCCGTCGTGGGCCCCGAGCCGGAGACGAGCGCGGCGAGGGCGCCCGCGCCGCGGCCCGCGTCGAGCGTGTCGGCCAGCTCCGGGAAGAGGGAGAGCGCGGCGGGCTGCAGGTCGTTGGAGACGGCGGCCGCGAGCGCGTCGGGGTCGCCCTTGGCGAGCGCGTCGATGAGGTCGGCCGAGGCCACCGGCTCGGGGATGTCACGCCCCTCGGCGAGGCGGTCGAACTCGCGGAAGACGGCCGGGGTGGACAGTCCCCGCCCGGCCATCGCGAACACCCAGTGGAAGGGGCCGCCGACCTCCAGGACGGTCAGCTGCTCCCCGCGCCCGATACCGAGGGCCGCACCCCCGACCAGGCTGAACGGGACGTCGCTGCCCAGTTCGGCGCAGATGGCGAGGAGTTCGGCGCGCGAGGCCCCGGCGCCCCAGAGGGTGTTGCAGGCGAGCAGGGCGCCCGCGCCGTCCGCGCTGCCGCCCGCCATGCCGCCCGCGACCGGGATGTCCTTGGCGATGTGGATGTGCACGGCCGGCTCGATGCCCCGGCGTGCGGCGAGCGCGACGGCCGCGCGTGCGGCGAGGTTCGTGCCGTCCAGGGGGACCTGGCCGGCGTCCGGCCCCTCGCAGGTGACGCGCAGGTCGTCCGCCGGCGTGACGGTGACCTCGTCGTACAGACCGACCGCCAGGAACACGTTGGCGAGGTCGTGGAACCCGTCGGGGCGGGCGGCGCCCACCGCGAGCTGGACGTTGACCTTTGCCGGCACCCGGACCGTCACGCTCACTTGCCCGCCTCCCTCTGCTCGGCGATCCGAGCGAACTCCTCCACCGTCAGTGACTCCCCGCGCGCCTGCGGCGAGACCCCGGCCGCGACCAGGGCCGCCTCGGCGGCGGCCGCGGACCCGGCCCAGCCGGCCAGCGCCGCACGCAGGGTCTTGCGGCGCTGCGCGAACGCCGCGTCGACGGCCGCGAAGACCTGCTTCCTCGAGGCCGTGGTCTTGATCGGTTCGGCCCGCCGGACGAGCGAGACCAGCCCGCTGTCGACGTTCGGCGCGGGCCAGAAGACGTTGCGCCCGATGGCACCGGCCCGCTTCACGTCGGCGTACCAGTTGGCCTTCACGGACGGGACGCCGTACACCTTGGAGCCGGGTGCGGCGGCCAGCCGGTCGGCGACCTCGGACTGCACCATCACGAGCGTCCGCTCGATGCTCGGGAAGGTCTCGAGCATGTGCAGCAGCACCGGTACGGCCACGTTGTAGGGGAGGTTCGCGACCAGTGCCGTCGGTGCGAGGCCGGGCAGTTCGGCCACATGCATCGCGTCCGAGTGGACCAGCGCGAACCGGTCGGCACGCTCCGGCATGCGGGCGGCGACCGTCGCGGGCAGCGCGCCGGCCAGCACGTCGTCGATCTCGACGGCGGTGACCCGGTCGGCGGCCTCCAGCAGCGCGAGCGTGAGGGAACCGAGCCCGGGGCCGACCTCGACGACCACGTCGTCGGGACGGACCCCGGCGGTGCGGACGATACGGCGGACCGTGTTGGCGTCGATCACGAAGTTCTGGCCGCGCTGCTTGGTGGGACGGACACCGAGCGCTGCCGCCAGCTCACGGATGTCGGCGGGGCCGAGGAGGGCGTCGGGGGTGGGGCTGCTCACGGGACAAGGGTACGGGGCTGCCGGACGCCCTTCGTCCGGCAGCCGGTGCTCATCCGTGCAGCCGCGGCCCGCAGTGCGGCCAGGGGCTTGCGCCCCGGCGTACGTACAGCTTCTTCGCGCGGAACGTCTGCTCCTCCGCCGACGCGTCCTGCGGGCGTCCGCTGCCGCCGAGGCTGTGCCAGGTGCGCGTGTCGAACTGGTAGAGCCCGCCGAACGTCCCCGTGGGGTCCACGACGTGCGTGCGGCCGCCGGACTCGCAGGCGGCGAGACCGCGCCAGTTGAGATGGTCGGCGCCGTGCACGGAGGGCGGCTTGGGCTTGGTGCCCACCTTCACCAGCTGCTTGCGGGGCCCCCGCACCACCTCGGACTTCTCCCGGCGCGGCTTCTCCCGGACACCGTTGACGGTGCGCAGGAAGTAGGTGACCTGCCGCAGCCCGGGCTGCCCGGACTGTTCGACGACCTCGGTGCCCGTGAAGAGGGAGGGATCCTCGGTCCGCTCCTCCTGGAAGGGGATCTGCTCCTCGCGCACCTCCCGCATCCCGGTCACCCGCAGCACGGTCACGGTCTGTCCGTCGCGCGGGAAGCTGGCGGGCGGCACGGAGACGGTGTCCTGGCCGTGCAGGGTGATGCCGGCCTCCTCGACGGCCTCGCCGACGGTGGCCGCGTTGGTGCGGATGGTGCGGGTGCGGCCGTCCGCCATGATCGTGACGGCGCGCTCGGTGCGTACGTCGATCGCGAGCCCGGTGCGTCCGATGCTCTGGGAGCGCGAGGCCGACAGGTACGCGCCCTCCGGGCGCACCCCCAGCTCCCTGAGCGCCCCGTCCACCGTGCTCGCCGTCGTCCACACCTCGCGCCGCTGGCCGTCCAGCGTGAGCCGCACGGGGCGGCCGTAGCGCACCGCGACCTCGTCGCCGCTGGCCAGTGGCGTGCCGCGGGCGGGCGCGACCATGTCGTGCGCCCCCACGCGCACGCCCTCCTCGGCGAGGAGCCCGGACACGTCGTCGGCGAAGGTGTGCAGGGTGCGCGGTCTGCCGTCGACGGTCAGCTCGATGGCCTTGTCCTTGGCGACGAAGGCGGTGGTGCCGCCGGCCAGGAACGCGACGACGAGCGCCTGCGGCAGCAGACGGCGCACGGCGGATTCCGGGCGCTCGACGTTGCGCCGTCTGCGCCGGCGCACTGCACGCCCGTTGGGAACGGTGCGCACATCCGTTTCACCCGCACCTGCGGGCTCGGGATCCGGAATCACCGCCTCCGGCGCGCTCGCCACCGGCCTCGGCCGCGGCAGCGCCGGCTCGGTGACGAAGTACGCCTCGGCCTCGTAGGCAGGCCGATAGGTGTCCTCGTACATCCCGTACGGCAGCGTCTCCGCGGTGTGCACGGAGGAGTCGTCGCCGTAGGGGCCGTACGTCTCGTACTGCGAGTTGCTCACGCCGACACGCTCCAGAGGGCCAGAGGGGTCCGGATCGGGCCCCCAGAACCTAGCGGAGCGCTCGTCACTCTCCAAAGCGGCACGACTACACATGGTTGCGACCGGGGTCCGGGCGAAGCCCGGTGGGCGTTATCCGACAGTTACTATCGATGCACTGTCAGTAATCGAAAGCGCGGGCCGTGTTCGCGCCCAGGGCCGTCGCCAGCGCGTCCTCGCCGATGCCGCGCACGGCGGCCATCGCGCGCACCGTGACCGGAACGAGATACGGCGCGTTGGGCCGTCCGCGGTACGGGGCCGGGGTCAGGAAGGGCGCGTCGGTCTCCACCAGGACCAGTTCCAGCGGGGCGACGGCCAGCGCGTCCCTCAGGTGCTGGGCGTTCTTGAAGGTGACATTGCCGGCGAAGGACATGAAGTAGCCCTCGCGTGCGCAGATCTCGGCCATCTCCGCGTCGCCGGAGTAGCAGTGGAAGACGGTGCGCTCGGGGGCGCCCTCCTCCTTCAGGACGCGCAGGACGTCGGCGTGCGCCTCGCGGTCATGGATGACCAGGGCCTTGCCGTGCCGCTTGGCGATCTCGATGTGGGCGCGGAAGGACCGCTCCTGGGCGGCCTTGCCCTCGGGACCGGTGCGGAAGTGGTCGAGGCCGGTCTCGCCCACGCCCCTGACGTGGGGCAGGGCGGCGAGCCGGTCGATCTCGGCGAGAGCCTCGTCCAGCGCGGCGTCGCCGCCCGGCTCACGGGCGCCCTGCCGCGACCAGCCGTCGGGGTCGCCGTGGACGATGCGCGGGGCCTCGTTGGGGTGCAGGGCGACCGTCGCGTGGACGTTCTCGTACGCGGCGGCCGTCTCGGCGGCCCACTGCGAGCCCTTGATGTCGCAGCCGACCTGCACGACCGTCGTCACACCGACCGACGCGGCCTTGGCGAGGCCTTCCCCGACGGTCCCCGACTGCATGTCGAGGTGGGTGTGGGAGTCGGCGACGGGCACCCGGAGGGGTTCCGGGAGCGGCGGTGCGGCGCTCTTGCCGTTCTTGTCGTCCTGGGTGGCGCGGCCGGCGTTCGAAGACATGCCCCGATCCTACGAAAGGACCAGGTGTTCGAACGCCGGAGATCCGCTCAGCTCGCCCGGCGCTGGAACGGGTGCAGGAGATCGGACAGGTGCCAGTGGTGATGATGGTCCTTGGCCTCGGCGGCCCCGGCGCTCACGGCGCGTCCGTCCGCCACCGCGGGCTCCGCCGGCCCGGCCGGCGGCTCGCTGTCGCGATGACGCTCGGCCGCGCTGCGCACCGACGCGACCTGACCCGCGCGCATGATCCGCACGACGTGGCCGTCGCAGTTGTGGCACGCGGGCCGGCTCAGCGGAGACGGCACGACCCGGCCGTCGGCCACGTACACCACGTACGCCTGGCCGTCGGCGTCGGTGTGGTGCTCTATCTCGTACGACTGCTCCCAGCCGTGCCCGCATCGCATGCAGGCGAACGAGTACGACTCGTGAACGACGGCTGTGGCCGTACCGCGGAGGCCGGTCTGCCCTGCGATCTCACTCATGCCAGCTCCTCTTGTCCGCTGGACAAGCGCCCCGGTGCGGGGATTCCCCCCGGAAACCCCTTGGGGCGAGGGACGGGTGCGTCCCTTCGACCAGTGGACGCCTCCACCGGCGCGAATGCATCCGGCCTGTCGAGTGTTGGAGGCGTTTTGGACGTTCCTTGCCAAACGGGGCTCCGCCGAGGGGGCTGCGCTTTGCCTTTCACGCCGGTCTTTTGCCCTCCCATGGGGCGCCCGCTCAGCCGAGAAGATCCCTGCTCAGAGGGCGTGTTTCCGCAGGCCAGGGGGCGCGTGCTCAGTCGAGACGCGGCGCGCTCGAACGCCGACGCACACCGGCGTACCGACCGCTCAGCAGCGTGGTTCCGCGCTCCTGCGCACTCCCGCCGCCCTCCCACGAGCCCCCCGTACGGAGCACACGGCTCAGTCGCCCGCCTTCTTGGACGCCACCACCGCGTCGAACACGACCCGCTTGGGCAGTCCGGCGTCCGCCGCCACCGCCGCGATCGCCTCCTTGCGCCGCTCGCCCGCCTCCTCCCGGATACGCACCCGGCGGACCAGCTCCCCGGCGTCGAGCTCCTCGGGGCCGGACTCGGGAGCGCCCTCCACGACGACGGTGATCTCCCCGCGCACCCCCTCCGCGGCCCACCGCGCCAGCTCGGCGAGAGGCCCCCGCCGCACCTCCTCGTAGGTCTTGGTCAGCTCGCGGCAGACGGCGGCCCGCCGGTCGGCGCCGAAGACCTCGGCCATGGCGGCGAGGGTGTCGTCGAGCCGGTGCGGGGCCTCGAAGTAGACGAGCGTCCGCCGCTCGCCGGCGACCTCCCGCAGCCGGGACAGCCGCTCCCCCGCCTTGCGCGGCAGGAAGCCCTCGAAGCAGAACCGGTCGACGGGCAGCCCGGACAGGGCGAGGGCGGTGAGCACGGCGGACGGCCCGGGGACGGCGGTGACCCGGATGTCCTTCTCCACGGCGGCCGCGACCAGCCGGTACCCGGGGTCGGAGACCGACGGCATCCCCGCGTCCGTCACGAGCAGCACACGTGCGCCGCCGAGCAGCTCCTCGACCAGCTCGGGCGTGCGGGCCGTCTCGTTGCCCTCGAAGTACGACACCACGCGGCCCTTGGGGGTCACGCCCAGCGCCTGGGTGAGCCGGCGCAGCCGCCGCGTGTCCTCGGCGGCCACGACATCGGCGCCCGCCAGCTCCTCGGCCAGCCGGGGCGGCGCGTCCGCGATGTCACCGATGGGGGTACCTGCCAGCACAAGGGTTCCAGTCACGCCCCCATCCTCCCAGGGACGCGGCCCGGATCCTGCCCGAGGACGGCCGCAGAGGGCGGCCGAACGCGAGCCCGTCCCGACCGGTACCGCCCATGCACGGGACTCACACAGAACGGTTCCCTACGATGGCGCGGTGACCAGTACCGCGTCCTCCACGGACCTCCGGCAGGGCCAGGCACCGCATGACCAGCGGCCGTCGTGGCAGCAGCGGCTGCGCCGATTCGGCTACGCGCCGGCCAAGGACGCGCCCACGGGCGACGTTCGCGACCGGCTGGTGCCGCCGTACGCCGAGCCGAGTCCGCGCCTGTGGCAGGTGCTGGGCGTCCCGCCGGTCCTGACGGACCGGCTCACGCGCTGGTCGGGCTGGGGCGGTCCGCTGCTGGTGACGCTGATGGCGGGCCTGATGCGGTTCTGGAACCTGGGCAGCCCGCGCGCGGTGATATTCGACGAGACGTACTACGCCAAGGACGCCTGGGCGCTGGTCCACCGCGGTTTCGAGGTCAACTGGGACAAGAACGCCAACGACCTGGTGCTGCAGACGCACGGCCATCTCGCGATCCCCGCGGACGCGGCGTACGTCGTGCATCCGCCGGTGGGCAAGTACGTCATCGGCCTCGGCGAGCTGATGTTCGGGTTCGACCCGTTCGGCTGGCGGTTCATGACGGCACTGCTGGGGACCCTCTCCGTCCTGCTGCTGTGCCGGATCGGCCGCCGGATGTTCCGCTCGACGTTCCTCGGCTGTCTGGCGGGTGCGCTGATGGCGGTGGACGGCCTGCACTTCGTGATGAGCCGCACCTCGCTGCTGGACGGCGTGCTGATGTTCTTCGTGCTGGCCGCGTTCGGCTGCCTGATCATCGACCGGGACCGCTCCCGGGAGAAACTGGCCGCCGCGCTGCCGGCCGGGCCCGACGGCCGGGTACGCCCGGACGATCACGTGGGGGACACCTTCCGCTTCGGCTGGCGGCCCTGGCGCTGGGGCGCCGGGCTGATGCTGGGCCTGGCCCTCGGCACGAAGTGGAACGGCCTGTACATCCTGGCCGCGTTCTGTGTGATGGCGGTGCTGTGGGACGTCGGCGCCCGCAAGGTGGCCGGCGCCCGGCACCCGTACCAGGCCGTCCTCAGGTACGACACCGGCATCACCTTCCTCGCGACGGTCCCGGTGGCGATCGCCGTCTACCTCGCCTCCTGGACCGGCTGGATCCTCTCCCCCACCGACGGCACCGGCGGCTACTTCCGCAACTGGGCGGCGACCGACGGCCGGGGCGGCAGCTGGACCTTCCTGCCGGACTGGCTGCGCAGCCTGTGGCACTACGAGCACGAGGTGTACAAGTTCCACATCGGGCTGTCGTCCCCGCACACCTACCAGTCCAACCCGTGGAGCTGGATCGTGCTGGGCCGCCCGGTGTCGTACTTCTACGAGTCCCCCTCCCCCGGCACCGACGGCTGCCCCGCCGATGCCGGCCAGAAGTGCGCCCGCGAGGTGCTGGCCATCGGCACACCGCTGCTGTGGTGGGCGGGCTGCTTCGCGATCCTGTACGTGCTGTGGCGGTGGCTCATGCGCCGCGACTGGCGGGCCGGGGCCATCGCCTGCGGGATCGCGGCCGGCTACCTGCCCTGGTTCATGTACCAGGAGCGGACGATCTTCCTGTTCTACGCGGTCGTCTTCCTGCCGTTCCTCTGTCTGGCGGTGGCGATGCTGATCGGCGCGATCGTCGGCCCACCGGGCTCCAGCGACACCCGCCGGGTGATCGGTGCGTCGTCGGCGGGCGTCCTGGTGCTGCTGATCGCCTGGAACTTCATCTACTTCTGGCCCCTGTACACGGGGCAGGCGATCCCAATCGACAGCTGGCGGTCGCGGATGTGGCTGGATACGTGGGTCTAGCCGGGCAGACACACCATGAGGGCCCGGTCGGCGGCCGCGCCCTCATGGCCGTCGTCGGCCGTCAGCAGTGACCGTCGGTCGCCCCCGGACGGCGGGACTCGGCCGCGCGGTCCGCTGATCGTGGCGAGGACGTCCACACCCTTGCGAACGCATGCTCACCGCCGCCACTCGCAGGCCTCCTACCAGCCGCGACAGGACGGCCGGGACCTCGTTTGCGCCGTGTCGGCGGCGTAGACTGAGGGCGATGGCGGTGGGGCTCGCCGAAACCGCGACTGTGTACCTCAGTCGACAACAGTCCCTACCTGGCACCTGCCACGCAGGCACGCCCACAGGTAGGAGAAGATCATGCCCCGACCGTCCCGGACAGCGTCTCAGCCGACCCGGACAAATCTCAGCCCGGCGGGCCACCCTGGTGTCGGACGCACAGGCCGAGTACGGGCGCGTGGACCGCCGGCGGACCCCATTGGCGCACCTCAGTCAGGAGCCAGGACGATGTCCGGCGGAGAACCCCCAGCCCGGCCACGCGACGACGCATCGCCGCCGGAGGAGGTCCTCCCGGTCGACCCCGACGTCGAGGTCGGCGCGAAACCGCAGGCCCCTCCCCGGCAGCCACCGGCCAGGGCCGAGCATGCCCGCCAAGCGGACGTCCTGGCGGTGATCGCGCTGGGCGGCGGACTCGGCAGCATCGCCCGCTACGGCCTCTCCCGCGCCTGGCCCACACCGGCCGGTGGATTCCCCTGGGCCACCTTCATCACCAACATCTCCGGAAGCTTCGCCCTGGGACTGCTCATGGTCTACGTCATGGAGGTGTGGCCGCCCAATCGCTATGTGCGGCCCTTCCTGGGCGTAGGCGTCCTCGGCGGCTACACCACCTTCTCCACCTACACCGTGGAGCTGCATCACCTGCTCTCCCTCGGAGACTGGACCAAGGCCGACGCCTACGCCCTGACCAGCCTTGTTGCCGGGCTGATGGCCGTGTGGCTCGGCATCGCGGGTGCTCGGCGGGCCGCCGGACTACCGGTGCGCCGCGGACCCAGCCGACGCAGCCACACCCCCTCGCCGACCGCCGGAGCGGCCACCCCGCCGCCCGGGCGATCCGATCCCGTAAGGAAGCAGCGATGAACACGCATCTTCCCCGGCACCATCACGAGGAGAACCCTCCCCCGCGACCGACGCGCCCGCCCCTGAACGGCCCGGTCCTGCGGATGACCGTCTATCTGGGCGAGGGGGACCAGTACCACCGCAAACCGGCTTACACCCAGATCGTTCACTGCGCCCACCGCGCCGGGCTCCACGGCGCCAGCGTCTTCCGCGGCTTCGAGGGCTTCGGCATCTCGTCGGTCGTGCACACCACGCGCCTGCTCGACCTCGCGGAAGACCTCCCCCTGGCCGTCGTCATCATCGACGAGGAGGACCGCATCCGCGCCTTCCTGCCCCAGGCGCGTGAAGTCGCCCCCGCCGCGCTGATCACGCTGGAACCGGTCCAGATCGTTGCCCAGTACGGCGAAGCACCACCCAGCCCCAGCACCACTCAAGAACAGATGAGCTGATGAGCGTCCTCCTGGTCTTCCTCGGCGGCATGATCGGCGCGCCCCTGCGCTACCTCACCGACAAGGCCGTCCAGGCCCACCACGACAGCGTCTTCCCCCTGGGCACCTTCACCGTCAACATCGTCGGTTCCTTCATCCTCGGCTCCCTGGCCGCGCTCGTGGCCGCCCACGCCCTGCCCGCCGACATCCTGGTGCTGCTGGGCACAGGCATGTGCGGTGCCCTGACCACCTTCAGCACCTTCAGCTTCGAAACCCTCCGCCTCCTCGAGGACGGTTCCCTCGCCGAGGCCGGACTCAACGCCATCGGGAGCCTCCTCGTGGGCGTCGCTGCCGCGGCAGCCGGCTACGCCCTCCTGACGTGGTTGTGACCTCGGGCCCGTGGGCGTAGCGCGGCACGGAGACAGGGACAGGCCGCTCATCGTCAGCCCCTCCCCGCCGGGCCGCCGGGACGTCGTGGTCGTGCTCGGCCGTCATCCCCCCGGCCACTACCCCGTGTCCGCCCCGCCGGGAGACGGTCCCGGGGCGCCGTCGAGCCGATCGGCGAGGATCATCGCCACGTCGTCCGCCAGGTCGCCCTCGGTATGCCGGATCAATGCCTGGTGCAGTTGCTCGAGGAATTCCGCCGGGGTGGTGCCCGCGTGTATCGCCTCCATGTGTTCCGGCAGGGCGAAGAACTCGTCGTCGCGGTTGCGGGCCTCGATCACCCCATCGGTGTAGAGCAACAGGCGGTCTCCGGCCACGAACGGATAGCTCTCGGGCTTGGCGGGAAGGCCGTCGGTGAGGTCTTCCAGGCCGAGCGGCGGCAGCGGTGAGGGCGGCATCAGTTCCGTGGCCCTGCCCTGGTGCAGCAGCAGCGGCGGCGGATGCCCGCGGTTGACCAGTTGCACCACGGGTTCGTCCGGCACCTGCGCGATGAGCGCCGTGGTGAACCCTTCCAGCAGAACTTCCTGACCGTAGGCGCCCGGCACGGCGACTTCCCGTCGCAGCGCGGCCGCGCAGCGGTTCATGACCTCCACCAGCTCGTCCTCGTAGTGCACGGCTTCCCGGAAGGCGCCCAGTGCCACCGCGACGGCTCGCACGGCGGACAGTCCCTTGCCCCGGACGTCGCCGACGATCATCCGGATGCCGTACCGCGTCTGCACGGCCTCGTACAGATCACCGCCCACCCTTGCCCCCGTCCCGGCCGCAAGGCACAGGCTGCCCGCCGACAGCGGACCCAGCCGGGCCGGCACGGGCCGCAGCACGACCTCCTGGGCCGCCACGGCGATCCGGCGGACCTGGTCGAGCTCTCTCTGTCTGCGCGTCTGCACAGCGCTGCTGGTGATGAACCCGGCCACGGATACCAGGGCCAGAGCCAGAAAATTGGTGTAGACCTGCAGGGTGCCCCACGCCCCGTTGTAGGTCGCGGTGGTCACGCTGATCGCCAGCGCGAGAGCCGCCGCCGCGGTGGTGCCCTTGGGCCCCATCGTCACCGCGGCCAGTGCCGGGACCGCGGTGAGAAAGGGACCCGTGTAGATGAAGTGCGCAGGCGTGAGCTCGATGACCAGCACCGCAAGCGCGAGGAGGAAAGGCACACATTGCATCAGCGCGTAGAGGATCCGGCTGTGACCGCCCGCTCCGGGCAGAAGGGGTGTGCGCAAGAGCGCCTTCATGCATCAAGCCTGCCTCGCCGGGACCCGCGGCTCCACTCTGCCGCAGGACCCGGGCAGCCCGAGGACGTCCGGGCCCCGGGCCAGGCCCCAGGCCGGGCGCCGGGACGTTCCGGCGCACCGTGGCGGCCGGGCAACATCTCCGTTCGGACAACAATCGGCAACTTCGGCCACAGGAGCCCCGCAACCGCTTACAGTTCCCCTGCGCTCTGGTTTTGAACACGTTCAGGAAACCCTGGGTGAGTGACAGGCGCGCACGGGGAAACGGGGAGGGGATGCGCGCGATGCGCAGCGGAGTCAAGGGTGCGGTCATAGGCGGCGTGTGTGCGGCCTTGCTGGGCGGGGCCGGGTACGGCGCCTACAACATCGTGTCCGCGCTGAGCGGTGACGGGGGGACGGACGGCGGGCGCGCGGTCGTGAAGAGCGGCCCGCCGAGCACCGACGAGGTCGAGGAGGCGACCGGCAAGTTCTTCGCCGCCTGGGAGAAGGGTGACGCCGCGACCGCGGCGGCCTACACCAACTACCCAGAAGGCGCACGGGAGTTGCTGAGAGCCTACGGTGAGGACGCACACATCACCAAGGTGCACATCACGCCCGGAGCGGCCACCGGCACGACCGTGCCTTTCACGGTCGAGGCAACGGTGTCGTACGAGGGCAGGTCCCAGCCGCTCAGCTACGAGAGCCGTCTGACGGTCGTGCGCGGCGACACCTCCCACCGGCCGCTGGTCGACTGGCAGCCCTCCGTCGTCCATCCGCAGCTGCGCAAGGGGGACACGCTGACGACGGGCGAGTCCGCGGACCCGCAGATCGAGGCCGTGGACCGCGACGGGAAGGTGCTGACCAAGGAGAAGTACCCCTCTCTCGGCCCGGTCCTGGACGAGCTGCGCAAGCGGTACGGCGACAAGACGGGCGGCCGGCCCGGAGTGGAGCTGGTGATACGCCACGCCGACTCGACGGGGGAAGGCGCGGCCGACACCACCCTCCTGACCCTGTCCAAGGGCAAGCCGGGCAGGCTCCCGACGACGCTGAGCGCGAGCGCACAGGCGGCGGCCGAGACGGCCGTGCAGAAGTACACCGATGCGTCCGTCGTGGCCGTCAAGCCCAGCACGGGCGAGGTCCTGGCCGTGGCCAACCACCGCGACGACGGCTTCAACGCGGCCTTCCTCGGTGAACGCGCCCCCGGCTCCACCATGAAGATCGTCACCGCGGCGGCCCTCATCGACAACGGCCTGACCACCGCGAACGGGCCGGCGCCCTGCCCGCCGTCCGCCGTCTCCAACAGCCAGACGTTCCACAACCTCAAGAATCTGGCCCCGGACGACCACGCCACCCTCTCCGACAGCTTCGCCCGCTCCTGCAACACGGCGTTCGTGAAGTTCGCGAACGAGGTGCACGACGACACGCTCACCAACGAGGTCCAGGACCGGTTCGGACTCGGGCAGAACAACTGGAAGGTCGGCGTCCCGTCCTTCGACGGCCGGGTCCCCGCCACCGGCGGCCCCGACAAGGCGGCCGCCCTGATCGGCCAGGGTCAGGTCCAGATGAGTCCCCTGAACATGGCCTCCGTGACGGCGACCGCGGTGACCGGCACCTTCCGGCAGCCGGTGATCGTGCCGCTGGGCCTGGACCACCGTGAACCGGCACACGCGCGCGGGCTGTCGCAGAGCACGGTCCAGCAGCTGCGCGCCATGATGAACCGCACCGCCCGCAGCGGCACCGCGGCCGGCGTCATGTCCGGACTCGGCGGGGACATCGGCGCGAAGACCGGTTCGGCCGAGGTCGACGGGAACGCGAAGTCCGACAGCTGGTTCACCGGATACCGCGACGACGTCGCCGCGGCCGCGCTGGTCCAGGACGGCGGGCACGGCATCGACGCGGCCGGTCCGATTGTCGCAAGCGTGCTACGGAGTGCCGGCTGATATCACCCACAAAGGCGGGGACCTTAGTGTGGTTGCCGTCGTTGAGGAGTGTGCGGGCTGCGGGGACCCTGGGGAAGGCGTGGAGGAACTGAGGCTGTGGGCAACAGAAGGCGCGTCGCCGAGCGACGGAAGACCGGACCCGCTGTGGTCGGCGGGATGATCGCCGTGGTCGTCGGCGGCGCCGGGTTCGGCGTCTACGCGCTGTACGACGGCGGCGCGGCGGCCGACGAGGGGACGTCCGCGTCGGCCGGCCACCGGGCCGTCAAGAGCGGCCCGCTGACCGCCGCCGAGATCCGTACGGCCTCCACGCGCTTCCTCACCGCCTGGCAGCATGGCCGGGTCTCCGAGGCGGCGGCCGCCACCGACGACTCGACCGCCGCCACCGCACTGCTCACCGGCTACACCAAGGACGCCCACCTGAAGGACGTCACGCTCGCCCCCGCGGCCGCCACCGGTGCCAAGGTGCCGTTCTCCGTCAAGGCGACGGTGTCGTACCGGAGCCTCGGCAAGCCGCTCACGTACGGCAGTGCGCTCACCGTCGTGCGGCGGGCGAGCGACGGCAAGCCGCTGGTCGACTGGCACGCCTCCGTGGTCCACCCGGACCTGAAGGACGGCGACACGCTCGTCACCGGCGAGTCCGGCACCCCTCCGGTCACGGCGCTGGACCGTGACGGCAAGGAGATGACGGCCGCCGCGTACCCGTCGCTGGGCACGGTCCTGGACGGGCTGCGGGAGAAGTACGGCAAGACCGCGGGCGGCAAGGCGGGCGTGGAGCTGCGCGTGGTGCGCGGCAAGGCGTCGAAGGCCGACAAGCTGTCCGACAAGACGCTCGTGGAGCTGAGCAAGGGCACACCGGGCACGGTGCGCACGACGCTGAGCCCGACGCTCCAGGCGGTCGCCGAGCAGCAGGTCGGCAAGCGGGAGCGGGCCTCGGTGGTGGTCCTGCGGCCCTCGACGGGTGAGATCCTCGCGGTCGCCAACAGCGGGCACGGCTTCAACACCGCCTTCCAGGGTTCCCTGGCGCCCGGCTCCACGATGAAGATCGTGACATCGACCATGCTGTTCGAGAAGGGGCTCGTCACCCCGGAGGCGTCGCACCCCTGCCCCAAGACGTACAAGCTCGCCGGCTGGACGTTCCACAACGACGCCGACTCGGAGATCAAGCAGGGCACGTTCAAGCAGAGCTTCGGGGCCTCCTGCAACAACGCGTTCATCAATTTCGCGCCGAAGCTGTCCGACAGCGACCTGACCGAGGAGGCCCAGCAGGTCTACGGCCTCGGGCTGAACAACTGGGCCGTCGGTGTCCCCTCGTTCGACGGCTCCGTCCCGGTGCAGAGCGGCGCACAGATGGGCGCCTCGCTGATCGGTCAGGGCGGGGTGCGCATGAACCCGCTGAACATGGTGTCGGTGGCGGCGACGGTACGGACGGGCGTCTTCCACCAGCCGTACCTGGTGTCCCCCTCGGTGGACGACCGGACGCTGGCGAAGGCCTCGCGCACGATGGCGTCGAAGACGCAGGCCGAGCTGAAGGACGTCATGCAGTACACGGCGGCGTACGGCACGGCGGCCAAGGCGATGGCGGGCCTCGGTCCGGACTACGGCGCGAAGACCGGCTCGGCGGAGGTCGACGGGCAGAAGAAGCCCAACGGCTGGTTCACCGCGTACAAGGGCGACCTCGCCGCGGCGGGCGTGGTCCAGGCGGGCGGCCACGGCGGCGACACGGCGGGGCCGATCGTCGCGACGCTGCTGAAGACGGGGAGCTGAGCCCGCCGGCAGCGTCAGTTGTGCACGGGCTCGGCGGTGTACGTGCGGCGCAGAAATCTGATCAGCGCCTTCGACTCGAACTGCACCACGGAGACACCGTTGTCGGTGTGGAACTCGACGACGGCCTGCACGCGCCCGCACGGCCACACCCGTACGTCTCCGCTCTCGACCGGCGCCCGCAGTCCCCGTTCGAGCAGCGCGCGCGAGAAGGTCCACTCATGCGGTCCGGGAAGGCCGACCCGGACCGAGCGCGGATCGCTGTCGGGGTCGTACCGCAGCACTACGGGTACGGCTCCCGGATCCTCCTCGTCCGTGACGATGTGAGCGCGCGCGTACTGCTCGACTACAGACATCGGATCGCCCTCTCACGCTCAGTAACATATGCGAAAGTCATGCATCCGCTTCCATCCAATGTCGCACATTTCCCGGTTCGTGCCCCGGCGAGATCCGAGACTCCGTCTCTCTTGCAAAACGTTCGCAACAAGCCTCTAAAATCGTACGGTGCACGTACCTGACGGATTCATCGACGCCCCCACCTCCGCGGTCACCGGAGTGATCGCCGCAGGCGCCCTCGCGGTCAGCCTGCGCGGCGCCCGCCGCGAACTCGACGAGCGCACGGCACCGCTGGCCGGTCTGGTGGCGGCATTCATTTTCGCCGTACAGATGCTCAACTTCCCCGTTGCGGCCGGAACAAGCGGCCATCTTCTGGGCGGTGCGCTGGCCGCCATCCTCGTCGGCCCCTACACAGGCGTGCTGTGCGTGTCGGTCGTGCTGCTCATGCAGGGTGTGCTGTTCGCGGACGGCGGGCTGAGCGCGCTCGGCGTGAACATCACCGACATGGCGCTCGTCACCACGATCGTGGCGTACGCCGTCTTCCGCGGGCTGCTCGCCGTCCTGCCCCGCAAGCGGCGCTCGGTCACCGTCGCCTCCTTCGTCGCCGCGCTGCTCTCCGTGCCGGCCGCCGCCGTCGCCTTCA
Source organism: Streptomyces sp. NPDC101151 (assembly GCF_044768335.1). Classification (NCBI taxonomy): domain Bacteria; kingdom Bacillati; phylum Actinomycetota; class Actinomycetes; order Kitasatosporales; family Streptomycetaceae; genus Streptomyces; species Streptomyces sp. NPDC101151. Next base: position 58,364 of record NZ_JBIWPP010000023.1, read on the forward strand.
CGCTCATGTACGAGATCGGCGGCACCACGGACGTGGCCATCGGCAAGGTGGCGACCGCGATGATCGGCGTCCATGTGCTGATCGGCATCGGCGAGGCCGTGATCACCGCGCTCACGGTGAGCGCCGTCATCGCCGTGCGCCCGGACCTGGTGCACGGCGCACGTGGCCTCCAGCAGCGCCTGCAGCTGCGGGTGGACGGCGCCCTGGTGGACGCGCCCGCCGCCGCCCCCGCACCGGTGGCCGCGCGCACCTCCCGGCGCACGGTGTGGATCACCGGGCTTGTCACCTCGCTGGTGCTCGCCGGGTTCGTGAGCTTCTACGCCTCGGCCAACCCCGACGGCCTGGAGAAGGTCGCGCACGACAAGGGCATCGACAAGAAGGCGGAGGAGCACGCGGCGGCCGACTCGCCGCTCGCCGACTACGGCGTCAAGGACGTCTCCGACGCCCGGCTGTCCGGCGGCCTCGCGGGCGTGATCGGCGTCGGCGCCACGGTCGTCGCGGGCAGCGCCGTGTTCTGGGCGGTGCGCAGGCGCCGCGGCGCGGACGTCTCGCCCGTGAACACGGGCCTATGACATGGGAGCGGGACACGCGCACCGCCTCTACCGGCACGGGCACTCCCCCGTGCACGCCCTGCCGCCGCACACCAAGCTGGCGGCGGTCTTCGCCTTCGTCGTGGTCGTGGTGTCTACCCCGCGCGAGGCGATGTGGGCGTTCGCGGTGTACGCCGTCCTGCTCGCGTATGTCGCGTACCGCGCGCGTGTGCCCGCCGGTTTCCTGCTCAAGCGGCTGCTGATCGAGGTGCCGTTCGTCGCATTCGCGGTCCTCATGCCGTTCGTGGCGGAGGGCGAGCGGGTGCATGTGCTCGGCCTGTCGCTGAGCGTCGGCGGGCTGTGGGGCGCCTGGAACGTGCTCGCCAAGGGCACCCTGGGCGTCGCCGCCTCCGTGCTGCTGGCCGCCACCACCGAGCTGCGCGAACTGCTGCTCGGGCTGCAGCGGCTGAAGCTGCCGCCGCTGCTCGTGCAGATCGCCTCGTTCATGATCCGCTACGGCGACGTCATCACGGACGAGATGCGCCGGATGCGGATCGCCCGCGAGTCGCGCGGTTTCGAGGCGCGGGGCGTACGGCACTGGGGCGTGCTCGCCAAGTCCGCCGGCGCGCTGTTCATCCGCTCCTACGAGCGCGGGGAGCGCGTGCACCTGGCCATGGTGAGCCGGGGGTACGCCGGTTCGATGCCGGTCATCGACGAGGTGACCGCGTCCCGGGCGCAGTGGTCGTACGCCCTCGCGCTCCCCTGCGCCGCCCTCGTCGTCTGTCTGCTGGGATGGGTCCTGTGAGTACTGCTTCGCTGGAGGTCTCCGGCCTCGCCTTCGCCTACCCCGACGGCCACCAGGCCCTGTTCGGCGTGGACTTCTCCGTCGCGCGCGGCGAGCGGGTCGCGCTGCTCGGCCCGAACGGCGCCGGCAAGACGACCCTCGTCCTGCACCTGAACGGCATTCTGGGCGGCGGCACCGGCACGGTGACCGTGGCCGGGCTGCCGGTCGGCAAGCAGCACATGGCCGAGATCCGGCAGAAGGTCGGCATCGTCTTCCAGGACCCGGACGACCAGTTGTTCATGCCGAGCGTGCGCGAGGACGTGGCGTTCGGACCGGCCGCCGCCGGGATCAGGGGGGCCGCCCTCGAGGAGCGGGTGCGCACGGCCCTGGAGCGGGTCGGCATGCAGGACTTCGCCGACCGGCCGCCGCACCATCTCTCCTTCGGTCAGCGCCGCCGGGTCGCGGTCGCGACCGTGCTCGCGATGGAACCGGAGATCCTCGTCCTGGACGAGCCGTCCTCCAACCTGGATCCGGCCTCCCGGCGCGAACTCGCCGACATCCTGCGCTCCCTGGACGTGACGGTCCTCATGGTCACGCACGACCTGCCGTACGCCCTGGAGCTGTGCCCGCGCTCGCTCGTCCTCAGCGACGGCGTGATCGCGGCGGACGGCCCGACCGGCGCGCTGCTCTCCGACGACACCCTGATGCGCGCGCACCGCCTGGAACTGCCGTTCGGCTTCGACCCGAAGTCGGTGGCCATGGGGGCGTGACGCATCGGGACGACGGGGTGGAAGCGCCGCCTCCCGGGTACAACGCCGGTGTCGCCCGTGCGGGCGGGGCGGGGGGTGCCGTGCACTGGTTCATGCCGCGCAGGGTGACCGCACGCGCGCGGGAGCGAAGGCTGGGCGCGTACGTGGAGTGCGAACGCACCGCCCCGCAGCCGGTGCTGCTCTTCCTGATGCTCATCAGTCCGTTCTGGGTGATCCTGCCGCCCGCCGTGCTCATACGCCTGTGCATGGGGTACTGGGACGAGCGCACCGTCACCTCCGCCCTGTACACGCCGGCGGGGTTGTCGGTGCTCGCTCTGGGCGTCCGTGTCGGCTGGTACCGGGGCGCGCTCTACCGCTTCCGCAGGGGCGTCGTGCTCCGGAGGTTCTGGTCCTTCCGCGCGTACACCTGGGCCGAGCTGACCACCGAGACGCACGGGTACTGGACGGAGGAGGGCGACAGGTTCGAGTACCGGGTCCGGCACGAGGAGTTGGAGCTGCGCACCCTCGACGGACGGTGCGTCTATCGCTACGAACGGAATCCGGACGGGGTGGAGCAGCTCGTCCGGTCGGCGCGCGAGCCGCGGGACGGGGTCCCGGCCGAGTACGAGGACGGGCCGCAGGACGCCAGACCGTAGCCGAAATCACTGCCCCACCGAGGAATCCAAGGCCACTACACCGTGTTTCACTCGTCGTCGTAAGCGAGTGAAGGGACCCGGGCGTGAATGTGGACGTGAACGGCACGGTGGCCGAGGGCTTCGAGCCGGTCGGGGAGGCGTTCGCCGCGAACTTCGCGCTGCTCGGGGAGCGGGGCGCGTCCGTCACCGTGTACCGGGACGGGCACAAGGTGGTCGACCTGTGGGGCGGCACCAGGGACGTGGACGGTACGGCCCCCTGGGAGCCCGGCACGGCACAGATCGTGCGCTCCGCGACCAAGGGTGTCGCCGCCGCCGTACTCCTGCTGCTGCACCAGCGCGGCGAGCTGGACCTGGACGCCCCGGTCGGCGCGTACTGGCCCGAGTACAAGGCGGCCGGCAAGGAGCACACGCTCGTCCGGCACCTGCTCGCGCACCGCGCCGGTGTGCCCGTGCTGGACCGCCCGCTGACCCCCGTGGAGGCGGCCGACCCCGACCTCGGCGCCGCGGCCGTCGCCGCACAGGCGCCGGTGTGGGAGCCGGGCACGGACCATGGCTACCACGCGCAGACCTACAGCTGGCTCACCGGCGAGCTGGTCCGGCGGATCACCGGGCGGCCGATGGGCGAGTGGATCGCCGAGGAGATAGCCGCGCCCGTCGGCGCCGATCTGTGGCTCGGGCTGCCCGCGGCGGAGCAGGCGCGGGTGGGCCGCGTCGGCCCCTTGGAGGCACCCGGGACGGCCGGCACGCTGAAGACCCGCCCCAAGCGGGCGGTGGCCGAGGCCTATGCCGACCCCGATTCCCTCACCCGGCGTGCCTTCGCCGCGATCACCCCGCTCCCGGACGAGAACGCGCCCGCCTACCGCGCGGCCACCCTGCCCGCCTCCAACGGCATCGCCACCGCCGACGGTCTTGCCCGCTTCTATGCCTCGCTCATCGGTGAGGTGGACGGCGGCACCCGGCTGTTCACCCCGCGGACCATGGAGCTGGCCCGCTCCGAGCAGTCGGCCGGGCCGGACCGGGTGCTCGTGGTGGGAACCCGGTTCGGCCTCGGTCACATGCTGCACGGCAGCGCGTCCCCGCTGCTCTCCCCCGGCTCCTTCGGCCACCCGGGCCGGGGCGGCGCCCTCGCGTTCGCCGACCCGGAGACGGGCATCGCCTTCGGCTACGTCACCAACGGCTTCAGGAAGAGCGTGACGGCGGACCCGAGGGCACAGGCGCTCGTACGGGCGCTGCGCACGGTGCCGGCGTAGGGCGCGCGCCGCATCGCACGCGCCCTTGGCGTCACACGTTGATCGGGTGCGAGATCCGCCCGGACTCCGCGTCGATCTCCCCATGGGCCTTGGTCAGCAACTGCATGGCCAGCTCGTTGAGGGCACGGGCGCCCGCTATCTCCTCGCCGACCCTGGGCTGGTTCGCGTCGATGCTGTGACGGCTCGCGCTGCCGTGGGCCCGTACCTCGGTGCCGTCGGGCAGACGGACCAGGGCCGCTGCGCGCGTGTGCTGGTCGTCTTCCCGGAATTCCAGCTCGACGTGCCATCCCACAACGGTTTCCATCATGTCGACCACCTCCGGAGAAACCCTGATTCCAGGGTGCTCCCGCGGGCGCGGAACGTCATGCGGAACGTCACGTGACGGACGGATCGCGTGGATCCTGGTCGTCCCGTTCGGCCGCCTCAGGGGGCCGGCTTCTCGTCGAAGCTGGCGAAGTAGGCGGCGACCATGTCCTCGTCGGCGTGCCCCTGCGCGGCGGCGCGGGCCATGCGTTCGGCCGTCGCGGCCGCGACGTCGAGCCTGACCCCGCTGCACTCGCCCGCCCGGACGATGAGCCGGGCGTCCTTCTCGGCGGTGGCCACGGCGAACGACGCCGGGGTCAGCTGCCGGTCCAGCACCAGTGCCGACTTGGCCCGCAGGTACCCCATGTCGAGCGGCCCGCCCTCGATCAGGTCGAAGAAGTCCTGCGGGTCCACGCCCAGGGCCTGGGAGAGCGCCAGTACCTCCCCGGCCGCCGCGGTGGCCGCGAGGACCCAGCTGTTGGCGACCAGCTTCAGCCGGCTGGCACTGCCCGAGGCCCCGTCCTCACCGGTCCACACGGTCTTGGCGCCGACCGCGTCGAAGACGGGCGTGACCGTCTCCCGGCCCTCCTCGGGCCCGGCGGCCAGCACGGTCAACTGACCGGCCTCGGCGGGCTGGCGGGTACCGAGGACGGGGGCGTCGTAGAACACCAGCCCGTGCTCGCGGGCGAGGCCGGCCAGGTCGGTGACCAGTTCGATCCCGGCGGTGGTGCACTGCGCCCACACGGTGCCCGGGCGCAGCGCCGGGGCGGCCTCGCGCATCACGTCCAGGACGGTGTCGCCGTCGTACAGCATGGTCAGCACGACATCGGCGTCCGCCACGGCATCGGCGGGCGTGCCGGTGACCCGGATCCCGTCCGCGGTCAGCGGCTCGGCCTTCTCACGGGTACGGTTCCAGGCGCGGACCCGGAGCCCGGCGCGGGCCAGGTTGCGGGCCATGGCGGCGCCCATGATGCCGGTGCCCAGGACGCTGACGGTCGGCTTGTCGGTCATTGACGGCTCCCTGTCGTACGGTTCCTGCCCTCGTGCTCCCGATCATCTTCGTACGGATGACTCGTCAGGACCGCCGCATTTGGGCCGCGGCGCGAACCGGGCCGCTACCCCGCGTGCAGCATCAGTCCGATCCCCACGACCAGCAGGCCCGCCGCCGCGATCCGGGGCGCGCCGAAGCGCTCCTTGAAGAACAGGGCGCCGATGGCCGCGCCGACGATGATCGAGGACTCGCGCAGGGCCGCGATGGGTGCGAGCGCGGCGCGGGTCTGGGCCCACAGGACGAGGGCGTACGCGGCGACGGACAGGACGGCGCCGAGCAGGCCGAGGGCGGCGTACGGCCGCAGCAGCCGGACCGTGTCGCCCCGCACGCGCGCGTACATGTAGGCCGGGATGACGGCTCCCTGGAAGGCGAGCAGCCAGGCGATGTACCCGAGTGGTGAGTGGGCGGCACGCACGCCCAGGCCGTCGACCACCGTGTACGCGGCGATCGTCAGCCCGGTCGCCAGGGCGGCGCAGATCGCTGCCCAGTTGGGCCGGTGGCCGCGCAGCCCCCACAGGCTGACGCCGGTGAGCCCGACGCACGACACGGCGATGCCGGCCGCCGCCCACGCCCCGGGCACCTCGTGCGCGAACACCGCCGCCAGCACGGTCACCACCAGCGGCGCGCTCCCGCGCGCGATCGGGTAGGCCTGTCCGAAGTCGCCCAGCCGGAACGAGGTCATGAGCAGCGCGTAGTAGATGATGTGCACGGCGGCGGAGGCGAAGAGGTACGGCCAGGCCGCAGCCGCCGGAAACGCCACGAACGGCGCCAGCGCCAGCCCGATGAGCAGCCCGCCGCCGGAGATCAGCGTGAATCCGACGAGCTTGTCGGTGATCCGGTGCGCGATGGCGTTCCAACTGGCGTGTGTGACCGCGGCGAGCAGGACCGCCACGGTGACCAGCGGCGTCACGCGGTCTGCTCGCGCACGTCCACCAGTGTGGCGCCGGCGTGGGTGACCAGTGCATCGGGCTCGATCGGGAAGACGGTGTGCGGTGTCCCGGCGGCCGCCCACACCACGTCGTGTGCGAGCAGCGAGCGGTCGGCGAGGACACGGGTACGGGTGCGGTGCCCGAAGGGCGGTACGCCGCCGATGGCGTACCCCGTGGTCTCACGCACCACGCCGGCGTCGGCCCGGGTGACCTTCCCGGCCCCCAGTGCCTCCCGCACCTTCTCCACGTCCACGCGCGAGGCCCCGTCCATCAGCACCAGCACCGGTACCCCGTCCGCCGCGAAGATCAGCGACTTGCAGATCTGGCTCAACTCGCAGCCGATCGCGGCGGCGGCCTCGGCGGCGGTACGGGTTGCCTCGGGGAACCCCCGGGTGCGGGCGAGGACCTCCTCCAGCCCGAGTTCGCGAAGTGCTTCGGCGAACCTGGGGTGCGCTCCGGACTCTTCGGCAGCAGTGGCGGCTGTCGTCGTCATGGTCGGCACGCTACGGCATGGCCCGAGGCGCGCTCACGGGGTTTTCGTCCGCCCCTTCACCTGCGGCTTGTCACTTCACGGCGTACGTGAGGAAGTCGGCCCAGGCGGAGGGGGCGACCTTGAGCTGCGCGGTGTCGGGGGTCTTGGTGTCGCGTATGTGGATGGTGACGGGGGTGGTGGCTACTTCGACGCAGTCGTTGCCGTTGCTGCTGTCGCTGTAGCTGCTCTTGAACCAGCGGAGTTCCGAGGTGCTCATAGTTCTCCCAGCGCTTGCTCGATGAAGGCCAGAGACTCCCCTGGCGTGAGCGCCTGAGCCCGGATAATGCCATACCGCAGGTCAAGAAGCCGGAGCTGCCTCGGATTGGAGATCGGGCGGCCTCCGAAGTCGCCATCCGTGCGCCCCGCTCCGGTGCCATCGTTGAATTTCAGCACCTGGATTCGGCCACCCGTCCCGGGGTGGTTCGCGCGAGATGTCGGCATCACCTGAAGCTCCACGAACGGCAACCGAGCTACTTCCAACAGGTGTTCGAGCTGTCGGCGCAACACCATTGTGTCCCCGATCGGGCGGCGCAGCGTTACCTCTTCCTGGACAAAGCTGAGTTCGGGTGCAGGGGTCCGGCCGAAGATGAGCTTTCGAGCCATGCGCCCCGCAACCATCCGCTCAAGCTCGTCGGCCGAGTAGGCCGGACGCCATGTCGCAAGCAGCGCCCGCATGTACTCCTCGGTCTGCAACAACCCGTGCAGGTTGTGGTTGCCGTACATCAACAGCTCAACCGCACGCCCTTCCAACTCCGCCAGTTCCCGCACCTTCTTCGGATACCGGGCCTTCTCCATGTCCTTCATGAACGCCCTGAGATGCCCCTGCGCCTTCAGGATCCCGTCCGCCCTGTCCAGGAACTCCGGCCGGGGAATGCGCTGCCCCCGCTCGATCTTCCGGATCATGTCCTCGCCGTACCCCATGACCTCGCCCAGGTCGGCCGCCCGCATGCCGGCCGCCTCCCGGCAGACCTTGAGCAGATGCCCCACCGCCTGGACGAGCGGCTCGATCTCGTCCCCGGGCTCGACATCCCAACCGGCCTCGTCCACACCCTCGTTCACGCTCACACACCTCCACCGTGCACCGGTGCCCGTACGACCCGCGAGACAGTCGGGACAGCCCGGGACAAGGCCGGGACAGTCACGCTACGCACAGGCGTCATCACCCATCCACGTAAGCAGAACCGGCCACGCTGAGTGATGTGAATCAAGAAACCGCCGTCGTCCCCGACTTCACCGTGCGCCTGGCCCCCACCCCGCAGGGCGCACGCCTCGCCCGCCTCCTCGCCACCGAACAACTCCGGGTCTGGGGACTACCGTTGGACCGGGCATCCCAGATCGTCGCCGAACTCGCGGCCAACGCGGCCACCCACGGCCGCGTCCCCGGGCGGGACTTCCGCCTCACCCTCTACGTCGTCGCCGGCACCCTCCGTATCGAGGTCACCGACACCCGCGGTGACCGTCTCCCCCGGCTCGAACCGCCCGCTCCCGACGGCGAGTCGGGCCGCGGCCTCCTGCTCGTGGCGGCACTGGCCGACCGCTGGGGCGTCGCGTACGGCCCACGCCCGCGCAAGACGGTGTGGGCCGAGATTCAACCGGCCTGAACCCACGTCCACACCGCGAGGCCGGCCGGCACGGGGAAGGCGAGGGCACCCGTCAGGAGCAGGCGGGTGAGCGGGGTGAGGCGGCGGACGCCGGGGGCGAAGGCCAGCGCGGTCAGGGCGGCCGCGGCGCCGGCGACGGTGAGGGCGTACGGCAGCACGAACGCCCGGACCTCCGCCCAGGACATGCCGTCCGCCAGGCCCCACACGGCCACCATGCCGACCAGGAACGTCAGCCAGCCGAGCGAGGCGAGGGTGAGGATCCAGAGCACGGCGGCCGCCAGGCCCACCGCGGTCTCGCCACGGGTGTTCCGCTGCGCCGGACGCCCGGGGCCGTACAGGGTCGCATATGTCTCGGGGTTCACAAGGACGATCCTGCGGCGGGGGCCGCCGGTGCGGATGGGCGCGGATACTCAACGCGTACCCCCCACGTACTCAGGCACGAAAGAAGCCGGTGAGGGTGCCCCGTCCCCACGGATCCCTCACCGGCGGTCTTTCACGAGCGGTACGTCAGACGACGACCAGCTCCCGCTCCCCGTCGGGGTCGGCGTCCTTGCGCTCCTCGGCCGTGCGCAGGCCCTCGCCCTCGACGTCGACGTTGGGCAGGGCGCGGTCCAGCCACTTCGGCAGCCACCAGGCCTTCTTGCCGAGCAGGGCGAGCACCGCCGGAACGATGGCCATGCGCACGATGAACGCGTCGAAGAAGACGGCGATGGCGAGGCCGAAGCCGATCATCTTGACCATCGCCTCGCTGGAGCCCATGAAGCCGGAGAAGACGGCGGTCATGATGATCGCGGCGGCGGTGACGACGCGTGCGCCGTACTTGAAGCCGGTCACGACGGCCTGGGTGGGCTTCTCCCCGTGGACGTACGCCTCCCGCATGCGGGTCACGAGGAACACCTCGTAGTCCATGGCGAGTCCGAAGACCACACCGACCATGAAGATCGGCATCATCGACATGACCGGGCCGGTCTGCTCGACGTTCATCAGACCCGACAGCCAGCCCCACTGGAAGACCGCGACCACGGCACCGAGGGCCGCCATCACGCTGAGCAGGAAGCCGAGGGCCGCCTTCAGCGGGACGAGGATCGAGCGGAAGACCACGATCAGCAGGAGGAAGGCCAGGCCGACGACGAGGGCGAGGTACGGCAGCAGGGCGTCGTTCAGCTTCTGCGAGACGTCGATGTTCACCGCCGTCGAGCCGGTGACCAGCACCTCCGCATCCGTCGCGGAGGTGATGTCGGTGCCCTTGTCACGGATGGCGTGCACCAGGTCCTCGGTGGTCACCGAGGACGGCTTGGAGTCGGGGACGACGGTGATCGTCGCCGTGTCGCCGGCCTTGTTGGGCACGGCCGGGGTGACCGTGACGACGTCCTTCAGGCCCTTGATCTCGTCGCCGACCTTGGTGAAGGCCGCCTTCGGGTTGTCGCTGTCCTTGGCGTCGACCACGACCATCAGGGGGCCGTTGAAGCCCGGTCCGAAGCCTTCGGAGAGAAGGTCGTAGGCGCGGCGCTGGGTGGTGGAGACGGGCTGGGAGCCGTCGTCCGGCAGTCCCAGTTCGAGGGAGGCGGCCGGGACCGCCGCCGCGCCGAGACCGATCACACCGAGCAGCAGGACGGCGACCGGGCGCCGTACGACGAAGCTCGCCCAGCGGGTGCCCATGTTCGGGCGGCCCTGCTTGTGGGCGCTCTTGGCCCTGCCGCCACCGAGCAGCTTGCTCTTCTCGCCCGCGGGCTTGATCCTGCGGCCCGCGTAGCCGAGCAGCGCCGGGATCAGGGTGAGGGCGATGAGGACCGCGATGGCGACCGTACCCGCGGCGGCGACGCCCATCTTGGTCAGCATCGGGATGTTGACCACGGACAGGCCGACCAGGGCGATGACCACGGTCAGGCCCGCGAAGACCACCGCCGAGCCCGCCGTGCCGACGGCCCGTCCGGCCGCCTCCTCGCGCTCGCGGCCCTCGGCCAGTTCGGAGCGGTAGCGGGAGACGATGAAGAGGGCGTAGTCGATGCCGACGGCGAGACCGATCATCGACGCCAGGGTGGAGGTGGTCGTGCCCAGGTCCAGGGCGCTCGCGAGCGCGGTGATCGTGGAGACACCGATGCCGACGCCGATGATCGCGGTCAGCAGCGGGAATCCGGCGGCGAGCAGCGAGCCGAAGGTGATGACGAGGACGACGGCGGCGACCGCGAGGCCGATGACCTCGCTGGAGCCGGTCTCGGGCGTCGCCTGCAGGGCGTCACCGCCGACCTCGACCGTGAGCCCGGCGTCCCGTGCGTCCTGCGCGGCCTCCTTCAGCGCGTCGCGGGAGGAGTCCTCCAGCTCCATGCCGGAGACCTTGTACTTCACCGAGGCGTAGGCGATCGTGCCGTCCTTGCTGACGGCGTGCCCGGTGTAGGGGTCGGCGACGGAGACGACCTCGGAGCCGCTCTGCAGCTCCTTGACCGTCTTCTTGACGGTCGCCTTGTTGTCCGCGTCCGTCATCTTCTCGCCGCCCGGCGCCTTGAAGACGACCCGCGCGGTCGCGCCGTCGGCGCTCATCCCGGGGAAGCGCTGTTCGAGCAGGTCGAAGGCCTTCTGGGCCTCGGTGCCCGGAATGGAGAACGATGAGTTGCCGGCGGCCGGCGCGGAGGCGGCGCCCACCCCGGCGAGGGTGAGCAGCGCGACCCATATGAGGGCGACGAAATGCCGTCGCCGGAAGGCGAGCCGGCCGAGTTTGTAGAGCATCGTGGCCACGAGGGCGTACTCCCGGTCAGGTCGTGGGTTCATCAGGGCAGGGGCGATCAGCCCGACGACGTGAGCGGTGACGTCAGGTGGTGGGCTTGCTGGGGAGAGTGATCAGGGGATGATCAAGAGGTGCTGACGCCGAGGGCGGGGAGGACGACGGCGTCGATGTACGAAAGGAGGAAGGCCTGTGTCGGCGGCTGCTCGTCGATCATCGTGCGGGCGGCGAACCCACCGATCATCATGTGCATCACGTAGTCGAGCGCCGGGTTGTCCGCACGGACCTCACCCCGGTCGATCGCCCGTTGCAGCACGCGGCGGAACTCCGCCATCTCCGGCTCGATGAGATGGTCCCGGAACGCCCGCAGGAGGTCCGGGTTGCCGTGGATCACCATGGCCAGCCCCCGCATCAGCGCGGAGTTCTGCTCCATCTGGCAGTCGTCCGAACGCAGCGTGAGAGCGTGCAGATCGCCCTTGAGCGATCCGGTGTCGATCTCCCCGAGGCCGAGGCCGCCGGGCTTGTTGTGCCGCACCGCCTTCGCCACCAGCTCGGCCTTGCCGCCCCACTGGCGGTAGAGCGTGGCCTTGCTGGACCGGGTGCGGGCGGCCACGGCGTCCATGGTGAGGGCGTCGTAGCCGACTTCCCGGAGCAGGTCGAGCACGGCCTCGTACAACTCGGCCTCGCGTTCGGGTGTGATCCGACTGCGACGCCCCGGTGCGAGCACCGGCTCCACTGGAGCGGCTGACGCCGCGCCCTTGGACGCCTCAGTCATGTCTCTCACCTTCCCGATGCGGCTGTCCGCTCCGAACGACACGGTTTCGTACGTGATGAATGTACCGCAGCGTCAAGCGAAACGAAACAGTTTCGTACGTGTGCTGGGTCACGCCTGTCGGTTTTCCATAAGTTGCTGGGCCCCCTCCCTGGGAAAAGCATGGGGAGGTGAGCTATCTGCGCTTCCCCCACCTCAACGGCGACCTGCTGTGCTTCGTGGCCGAGGACGACCTGTGGCTGGCCCCCCTCGGTTCCCCGGGCCGCGCCTGGCGGCTCACCGTGGACCGCACCAAGGCCGGCCACCCCCGCTTCTCGCCCGACGGCCGGCATATCGCGTACACGACCTGGCGCAGTCTCATGCCCGAGATCCATCTGGTGGGCGTCGACGGCGGACCCGCGCGGCAGCTGACGTACTGGGGCAGCCCCGACACCCAGGTGTGCGGCTGGGCGCCCGCCAACGGCGTGGGCAGGAACGACATCCTCGCCGTCGCCTCCCACGGCGAGCCCTTCTCGTACTACACCTGGGCCTACAAGGTGTCCACGGACGGCGACCCCGGCCGCAAGCTGCCCTGGGGCCCGGCCTCCGACATCCAGGTCGCCGACATCGAGGGCGAACGCAAGACCCTGCTGCTCACCGGCACCCCGCCGCACGAACCGGCCTCCTGGAAGCGGTACCGGGGCGGCGCCATGGGCCGGCTGTGGCTGCACGGGCAGCGGCTGCTGGAGGGGATCGGCGGCCACCTGGCCTCCCCCATGTTCGTCGGCGGCCGGATCGCCTTCCTCTCCGACCACGAAGGCGTCGGCAACCTCTACTCCTGCGCCCACGACGGCTCCGACCTGCGCCGCCACACCGACCACGACGCCTTCTACGCCCGCAACGCCTCCGGCGACGGCACCCGGGTGGTCTACCAGTGCGGGGGCGACCTGTGGCTGGTGGACGACCTGGCCGCGCACTCCGTACCGCGCAGGCTCGACGTCCGGCTGAGCGGCCCGCGCGCGGGACGCCGCAGCTACCTGGTGCCGGCCGCCCAGAACGTGGACGGCATCTCCGTGGACGAGACCGGGCGGGCCGGCGCCGTCGTCGTCCGCGGCAGCCTGTACTGGCTCACCCACCGGGACGGCCCGGCACGCACGATCACGGACCCGCCCGGTGTCCGGGTCCGGCTGCCGGAGATGCTCGGCTCGACCGGGCAGGTGGCGTACGTGACGGACGCCGAGGGCGACGATGCCGTCGAGATCGCCCAGCTGCCCCGTGCCTCCGGCGACCGCGCACCGCGCCGGCTGGCCTCCGGGAAGCTGGGGCGGGTCCTGGAGATGGTGTCCGATCCGCAGGGTGAGCGACTGGCGATCGCGTCGCACGACGGGCGGTTGCTGTTGATCGATGCGACGGACATGACGGCCCCGGCCGACCTGCCTTCCGGGTCCGACGGCGCGGACGGCGCGGACGGCTCCGGCGGTGGGGCAACCGCCGACGCGAACAGCCAGGTCACCGAGCTGATCCGCTCCATCAACGGGCCCGTACGCGACCTCGCCTTCTCCCCCGACGGCTCCTGGCTCACCTGGTCCCAGCCGGGCATCGGCCGCTCGCTGCGGCAGATCAAGCTGGCCCGCATCAAGGACCGGCTCATCGTGGACGTCACCAACGGCCGTTTCGAGGACGAGAACCCCGTCTTCACCCGGGACGGCCGCTACCTCGCCTTCCTGTCCTGGCGCGGCTTCGACCCGGTGTACGACGTCCACACCGGCGACCTCTCCTTCCCGCTGGGCTGCCGCCCGTACCTGGTGCCGCTGTCCTCCGCGACCCCGTCCCCGTTCGCCGTGAACCCCGAGGGCCGGCCGGCGGCGGGCGGGCTCGACCCCGTCGAGGACGAGGAGACCGGCGAGGGCTCCGCGGTGACCGTGGAAGTGGAGGGCCTGGAGAACCGGGTGACGCCGTTCCCGGTCATCGCCTCCAAGTACTCGGCGCTGTACCCGGTGGCGGGCGGCGGTCTGGTCTGGCTGCGCTGGCCCATCTCCGGCGCGCTCGGCGAGACCTTCGTCAACCCGGCCGACACCAGCGGACGGCCGACGCTGGAGTACTTCAACATCACCAAGGCGAAGAAGTCCGAACTGGTGGACCACCTCGACTGGTTCGCGGTGAGCGGGGACGGAACCCGGCTGGTGGTGGTCGACGAGGGCGATCTGCGGGCGGTGCCGTCGACCGAGCCCGGCGACGGCGACACGACCGTGTGGATCGACCTGCGCCGCATCCTGCACGAGGTCGACCCGGACGCCGAGTGGCGGCAGTCGTACGAGGAGGCCGGCCGTCTCATCCGCGCCTACTTCTGGGATCCGGGCATGTGCGGCATCGACTGGAACGCGGTGCTCGACCAGTACCGTCCGCTGGTCGACCAGGTCGCCTCCCCCGACGAGTTCGCGGACCTGCTGCGCGAGGTCCTGGGCGAACTGGGCACCTCGCACGCCTACGTCACCGCCGCCCGCCGCAACGAGGGCCCGCCCCACTACCAGCGCCGGCAGGGCCTGCTCGGCGCCAACTTCGTCCACCGGGACGGCGGCTGGACGGTCAAGCGCATCCTGCCCGGCGACTCCTCCGACTCCAAGGCACGCTCACCGCTGGCCGGCACCGGCATCCGCGAGGGCGCCGTGCTGACCCACGTGGACGGCCGTCCGGTCGACCCGGTGGCCGGACCGTATCCGCTGCTGGCCGGCTCGGGCGGTACGACCGTGGAACTGACCTTCACCCCGCCCGAGGGCGAGACCGGGCGGGCCCGGCGGGTCGCCGTCGTCCCGCTCGTCGACGAACGGCCGCTGCGCTACCAGGACTGGGTCGCCAAACGCCGGGCCGTCGTCCGGGAGTTGAGCGGCGGCAAGTGCGGTTATCTGCACATCCCCGACATGGGCGGCTCCGGCTGGGCCCAGTTCAACCGGGACCTGCGCATGGAGGTGTCCCGGCCCGCGCTGATCGTGGACGTGCGCGGCAACGCCGGCGGGCACATCAGCGAACTCGTCATCGAGACGCTCTCCCGCACGATCCTGGGCTGGGACCTGACCCGCAACGCGCAACCGGTGTCGTACACCTCGAACGCGCCCCGGGGCCCGGTGGTGGCCCTGGCGGACGAGGCGACCTCCTCCGACGGCGACATGATCACCGCGGCCTTCAAACTCCTGAAGCTCGGGCCGGTCGTCGGACAGCGCACCTGGGGCGGAGTCGTCGGCATGACCGGCCGGCACCGCCTCGGCGACGGCACGGTGATCACGGTCCCGATGAACGCCGCCTGGTTCGACGCCTACGGCTGGTCCGTGGAGAACCACGGTGTCGCCCCCGACCTGGAGATCCAGCGCACCCCCCTGGACTGGGCCGAGGGCCGGCACGCCCAGCTCGACGACGCGGTGCAGCTGGCCGTGGAACTCCTGGACACCGAACCCGCTGCGGTGCCCCCGGACCACAGCGACGTACCGGACCGCTCCAGGCCGAAGCTGCCGCCGCGGGAGAGACCCTGACGCACACGAAGCGGGGTGCCCGGGAAGTACCGGGCACCCCGCCTCGGAGGTGAAGTCGAGCGCGGCGACTAGGCGTCGTAGTCCTGGTCGAGGCGGTCCTTCATCTCCTGCTCCGTGTCCTGGATGTCACGGCGACCGGTCTGCTGGCCACGCTGCTGCTGCTGGCCGCGCTGCTGCTGGCCGCGCTGCTCCTGGCCGCGCTGCTCCTGGCCGCGCTGCTGCTGGCCGCGCTGACCGGGCTTGTCCTTGGCCTGGCCGATCTTCTCGTTGGCCTTGTCCTGCCACTGGCTGGGCTTGTCCTTCATACCCATGTGGGTTCACTCCCGTAGTGAGTGGGGGGGCGGCCCCTCGGTGGGGCCTCGACCAGATTCACACGGGGGAACACGGAACGCACTTCGATCAGTTACGGTGCGTAGCACGGGCCTCTTCGTCGGCCGCCCCACCTGCGCCGACGAGTCCGGAGCTCATGCCGTGCAAGCGGGGCGCGAACCGCCGCATCTCCCGCTGGCCGACCGTGCCGATGAGTGCCGGCAGATAGCCGCGCACGCCCTGCATGCCCCGCAGCCACCACTGCCCGTAGACATGCGCCGAGCGCCGCTCGATCCCGGCGACGATCCGGTCCACCGCCGGGCCCAGCGGGTACGTCTTGTTCGACGGCCACGGCAGCCGCTGCCTCAACTCCCGCATGACGTCGTCCTGGTCGGCGCCGCGCACCATGTCGGTGTCGGTCCAGGACAGGTACGCGACGCCGACGCGCACGCCCTGGTGGCCGACCTCGGCACGCAGACTGTGCGCGTACGCCTCCACACCCGACTTGGAGGCGCAGTACGCCGTCATCATCGGCGCCGGGGTCATCGCGGCGAGCGAGGCGATCTGCAGCAGATAGCCGCGGCTCTCGGTGAGCACCGGCAGGAACGCCCGGGCCGTCACCGCCGAACCGATCAGGTTCACCTCTATCACGCGCCGCCAGGCCTGCGGATCGGAGTCGGCGAACGGACCGCCGCTCGCCACACCGGCGTTGGCGACGACGATGTCGACCTTGCCGAAGCGGTCCTTGACCTCCTGCGCCACCCGGCTCATCGCCTCGTGGTCGGTGACGTCGGCGTACCAGTGCGCGCTCTCGCTGTGCAGCCGCTCGGAGACCTCCTTGAGCGCCTCCTCCTCCAGCCCGACCAGCGCCACCTTGGCGCCGCGTGCGGAGAGTTTGCGCGCGAGCAACTCGCCGACGCCGCGCGCCGCTCCGGTGACGACGGCGACCTGCCCTTCGAGGCTGACCTTGCTCATGCGCCCTCCTTGATCTGCTGCACGGGGGTGGAACGGTGGGACTCGGGGGTGTTCCCCGTGACGTACGTGGTGACGAGTTCCCTGATCCTGCCGGTCACCGGCTCCGGGGCCTCGATCGGGGTCATGTGGCCGACGCCGTGAAGTTCGGTGAGGCCGATGCAGTGGGGCAGGGCCGCGGCCAGCGCGCGGGCGTGCACGGGGGGTGTGAGCCGGTCGGACGCGCCGTGCACCACCTCGGTCGGCGTGCGCAACTCCCGTACGCCGTGGTCGAGGTCGAGCGCGGCGAGCACCTCGGCCCAGGTGTGGCGCACGGCGCGTGGGCAGGCGTGCACGATCCGCGCACACGCCTCCACCATGTGCGGCGCGGAACCGGCGCCCATGGTGCCGTACTTGAGGATGCGCTTCGCGAGCGTGGTGACGGGTCCGAGGGGAGCCCGCGACGCGAGGATGCGTCCGGTGATCCAGGTGCGCACGCGCCCGGCGCGCATGGGCACCACGTGCGACTCCGCGACCAGCCGGGAGCTGCCCGTGCTGCACAGCAGGACGGCGGCGGCATGTGCGCGGAAGCGGGGTCGCGCGGCGGCTGCCATGACCGTCATCCCGCCCATGGAATGGCCGACGACCAGGGCTTTCTCCTCGTGCCCGAGCGTCTGCGCGAGTACGGCCTCGAGGTCGTCGGCCAGTGCCTGGGTGGTGCACGCGGGGTTCGCGGGACTGCGGCCGTGTCCCCTCTGGTCGTACGCGATCACTCGGTGGTCGGTCGCCAACTCCCTGATCTGCGCCGCCCAGAACGCGGTCGAGCAGGTCCAGCCGTGGGAGAGGACGACGGGGGGCGCGTTCTCGGGCCCGTGCACCTCGACGTACAGCCGCGCGCCGTCGGCGGAGACGACGGTGAGGGTGCGGGCGGGGGCGGGCGGCGCGTACGGGCCGGAGGCCACGGCGGCGATACGGCTCATGCGGCGGCCTCGCTCTGCTGCGACGCGCCGTCGGCGGACGCGGAGGTGGCGCGCGCCGGGCGCCTGGTCGTGCGGGCGGGCGCCTTCTCTTTCCCGCCGGCGTCCGCCCCTTTCCCGCCGGACCTGCGGATGACCTCGTACTCGGCGAGGTCCACCCGCCGGGTCGCGCGCCGGAACTCCGTGGTCGTGCCGGGCCAGATGGTGGTGTTGCGGCCGCTCGCGTCGAGGTACCAGCTGGTGCAGCCGCCGGTGCTCCACACGGTCCGCTTCATGCGCTCCTGGACCGTGTGGTTCCAGGCGTCGACGGCCGCGGGCCGGGCATCGAGGGCGGTCCGGCCGCCGAGGACGTCGAGCTGACGCAGGTAGTCGGCCATGTAGTTCAGCTGGGACTCGATCATGAGGATCATGGAGGTGTTCCCGAGGCCGGTGTTGGGCCCGATGATCGTCATCCAGTTCGGGAACCCGGCGGCCGAGGCGCCGCGCAGCGCCTGCATGCCGTTCTTCCACGACTCCGCGAGCGTGACACCCTCCGGTCCGACCACCCGCTCGGCGATGGGCATGTCCGTGACATGGAAGCCGGTTCCGAAGATGATCGCGTCGACCTCGGCCTCGCTGCCGTCGGCGGCGACCACGGTCGACCCGCGGATCTCGGTGAGCCCGCTCGCGACCACGTCCACATTCGGCTGGGCGAGCGCCGGGTAGTACTCGCTGGACAGCAGGATCCGCTTGCAGCCGATGCGGTAGTCGGGGGTGAGCCTGGCACGCAGCGCCGGGTCCTTGACGGCACGAGCCATGTTGCGCTTGGCGAGCCGTTCGATCAGGCCGAGTTCGTCGGGACGCTTGGTGAACGCCTGCACCTGCAGCTCCCGGATGCCCCACAGCAGCCCGCGCCGCAGCCGGGTGGTGAAGGGCAGCGCCCGGTGCAGCCCGCGCTCGGCTCCGCTGATGGCGCGGTCCACGCGGGGCATCACCCAGGGCGGGGTGCGCTGGAAGAGGGTGAGCCGGCCGACCCGGCGCTGGATGGCGGGCACGATCTGGATGGCGGAGGCGCCGGTGCCGACCATGGCGACGCGCTTGCCGCGCAGGTCGTAGTCGTGGTCCCAGCGGGCCGAGTGGAACACCTTGCCCGGGAAGGACTCGAGCCCCGGGATCTCCGGGATCTTCGGGTCGGACAGCGGTCCGGTGGCGGAGACGACGACGTCGGCGGTCAGTGTCCCCCGGGTCGTCTCGATCTCCCAGCGCAGCTGCTCGGCGTCCCAGGTCATCAGCTTCACCTCGGTACCGAAGCGGATGTGCGGGCGCAGCCCGAAGACGTCCGTGACGTGTTCCAGGTAGGCGCGGATGTGCCGCTGCCCGGAGAAGGTGCGCGGCCAGTCGGGGTTCGGCGCGAAGGAGAAGGAATACAGGTGGGAGGGGACGTCACAGGCGCACCCGGGGTAGCTGTTGTCCCGCCAGGTGCCACCGACGCTGTCGGCCCGTTCCAGGACGGCGAAGTCGGTGATCCCCTCGCGGCGCAGCCGCACGGCGGCCCCCAGCCCGCCGAACCCGGACCCGATCACCGCCACTCGTACATGCTCGTGCTCGGCCATCCCGAAGCCTCCACGCATCGCCTTGGACTCTGCCAGTGAACACTGGCGCAATGGGACTGTAGAGCAGCTCCGTACCGAGCGGTAGGGGGCGGGGAAAGGAAAGTTACCGGCGGTACAACATAGGCTGCGGACGTGGCAGACGACGGCGAACGCAACGACGAGCAGGGCGGCAGCCGGCCCGGCGCACCGCGCGAATACCGCATGGAGGAGCTGGCCGACCTGGCCGGCATCACCGTGCGCACGCTGCGCTTCTACCGCGAGCGCAAGCTGATCCGGCCACCCCGCCGCGAGGGCCGTATCGCCTGGTACGACGAGCATCATCTGGCCCGCCTGCGCACGATCTCGGCCCTGCTGGAACGCGGCCACACCCTCAATGGCATCGCGGAACTCGCGGAGGCCCTGGACCAGGGCCGCGACGTCGCCGACCTCCTCGGCGTCGGCAGCCCCACCGAGGAGGAGCCGGTCCACCTCACTCCCGAGGAACTCGCCGCCCGTTTCGAGGGCGAGGTCACGACCGAGAACCTCGCCGCCGCCATGGACCTGGGCTACCTCGGCACCGACGGCGACGAGATCGTCCACATCAGCCGCCGTCTGCTGGACGTCTCCTCAGCCCTGGTCCGCGAGGGCATACCGCTCGCCGAGGTACTGGCGGCCGGCAAACGCGTCCGCGAACACGCCGACGCCCTCGCCGAACTCTTCCGCGAGCTGATCCTGCGCCATGCGCCCGAGGAGGACCTCCACCGGCTGCGCCCGCTCGCCCGGAGCGTGGTGGAGGCGGAACTGTCCCTGGCGCTGGACCGGCGACTGAACAAGCGGGACTGAGCGGCGCCCCCGCAGCCCTACAGGTCGTAGACGGCGGTCACCGGCGCATGGTCGGACCACCGCTCGGCGTGCGTGGCCGCGCGCTCGACGAACCCCTTGACCGCCTTGGCCGCGAGCCCCGGCGTGGCCACCTGATAGTCGATGCGCCACCCCGAGTCGTTGTCGAAGGCCCGCCCGCGGTACGACCACCAGGTGTACGGCCCCTCGACGTCCGGGTGCAGGGCACGCACGACATCGACGTAGCCGCCGTCCTCCGCGGCGAACACCCGGCCGAGCCACTCCCGCTCCTCGGGCAGGAAGCCCGAGTTCTTGGTGTTGCCCCGCCAGTTCTTGAGGTCGGTCTGGCGGTGGGCGATGTTCCAGTCGCCGCAGACGACGACCTGGCGCCCGTCGGCGGCCGCCCGCGCGCGCAGCTCCTTCAGGTGGACGAGGAACTCGTCCATGAAGCGGACCTTCTCGTCCTGCCGCTCGGTGCCGACCTCACCGGAGGGCAGATAGAGCGAGGCGACGGTGACACCGGGCAGATCCGCCTCGGCGTAGCGTCCGCTGCCGTCGAACTCGGCCGACCCGAAGCCGACCCGGACACGGTCCGGCTCACGCCGCGTGTAGAGGGAGACGCCCGCCCGGCCCTTGGCGGCGGCCGGGGCGTGCACGACGTGCCAGCCGTCGGGCTGCCGTACCTCCTCGGGCAGCTGGTGCGGCTCCGCGCGCACCTCCTGCAGGCAGACGACATCCGCGGAGGTCTGGGCGAGCCACTCCACGAAGCCCTTCTTGGCGGCGGCCCGCAGCCCGTTCACGTTCACCGAGGTCACAGTCAGCACCAGGGCACGATACCGGCACACTGGTCGAGTTGCCGTTTCCCATCCCCTGCATAGAAGTACGATATCCAGCATGAATATACGTCGTGTCCGTTTCGATCACCCCGACGCCCTCAAGCTCAACGACGAGGTCCAGGCCGAATACCACCTGCGCTACGGCGACGGCGGCGATGCCACGACCCTCGACGCCGCCGACTTCGACCCGCCCCGGGGCGTCTACCTGATCGCCTACGACGAGCGCGACCGCCCGGTGGCGACCGGCGGCTGGCGCAGCCAGGACCGCAACGAGGAGGGCAACGAGAACGGCGACGCCGAACTCAAGCGCATGTTCGTCGTCGCGGAGATGCGTGGCCGCGGCCTCGCCCGCCGCATGCTCACCGCCCTGGAGGAGGACGCCCGGGCGGCCGGCCGCGTCCGCATGGTCCTGGAGACCGGCACCAAGCAGCCGGAGGCCATCGCCCTGTACGCCTCGAGCGGGTACGGGCCCTGCGTCAAGTTCGGCTACTACCGCCACTACGAGGACAGCCGCTGCTACGCGAAGCAGCTGTAGACGCGATGAAGCCCCGGTCGGCTACTGCCGACCGGGGCTTCATGATGCGTGGACCTGAGGGGATTTGAACCCCTGGCCCCCTCGATGCGAACGAGGTGCGCTACCGGACTGCGCCACAGGCCCTTGCAACGAGTGAAACTCTAGCATCCCCGTCGGGGTGCTTGGAAATCCGTTCCCTGACTGGTCAGGGGCGGGCTCCCAGGGGCGTGACCGCCCTCACCCGTCGGCTCACTCGTTGGCCGCGCGCGGGCGGTCGCCGTCCTCGTACTGGTCGAAGAGAGGCGTGCGTCCACGCTCGCGCGCCCGGCGGGCGGAGGCGGCGCGGCGCGCGTCACTGCGGTCGTCCGCCGACCTGTCCTCGGACGCGAGCCCGGACTCGTCCGCCCCGGTCTCCGATGCATGGCTCGCCTCTTGTTCCGGCACGACCGAGCTGGACCGTGCCGAACTCCAGGTGTCGGGCGCCCCGAGGTCCACGTCGGAGGTGGCCCGCGGCGCGACCGGCGCGGTCACGTACGTCGGCAGCGGCACCGGTACCGGGTCCCAGCTGTCCCCGTGCCCGGGCCTGCGCTGCCGCTCACGCTGCTGGTCGACCCACTCGGCGTGGTCGGTCTGCTCGACGAGCGCGCGACGGTCCGCGGCGAGGGCGGAGACGCCGGTGCCGGTATCGGCCTCTGGTCCCCCCTCCGACTCGTCGGCGCCGGAGCCCGCGTCGAGGGGTGCGCGCCGGCGCGGCTGTCGCTCGCGCAGACGCTGGGCCGCGACCTCGGCACGCCGACGGTCCATCTGGTAGGCGAAGCGACCGCGCTCCTGGGAGCGCAGATAGGCGATGTACCCGCTGAGCAGTACCGCGGGCACCCCGGGCGCCCACAGGAAGGCGAGGCCTCCGACGGCGGCGACGATCGCGCCGAGCGTGAAGGCGAGGAAAAGCATCACGGTGGTGCGCCGACGGCGCGCGAGCGCCTTCGAGCGTTGGGCGCGCGCTGCGGCCGCCTGGGCCGAGGGTGCGCGCCGCGCGGCCGGCACTCGATTCTGCGCGGGTGCGGAGGCGGAGGCGGAGGGACGCGCGGAGGCGGAGGCGGAGGGACGCGCGGAGGCGGAGGCGGAGGGACGCGCGGGACCACCGGCCGGGTGGTGCGCGGGACCACCGGCCGGGTGGTGCGCGGGAGGGGACTTGGGCGCCGGGATGACGGGCTTGTCGCGGGCCAGCTCCGCCCGCCCGGACACCTCCGGCTCGGCGTCCGCGTGTACCTGACGACGGGTCGGAGGCATGGCGAAGGCCCGGACGTCCACCGAGTCGGTGACGGCATCCGGATCGGCCGTGCCCGGCTCCCCCTCTTGGGCGGAGCGCGCCCGCAGGTCCTTGGCGTACCGACGCTCCATCCCCGCCCGTCCGGACAGCAGCCGGATGGCGGTGCTGAAGCGTTCCGTCGGACGGGCTTCGTTCAGCTCGTCCTGCCTACGGAGCCACATCGGCACCAAGTAGGCGGCCCAGGCCCCGACGATGACTGCGTAGATGAGGCCGCTGCTGCTCACGCCTTACACGGTAGAGGGGTTTGCCTGAGGCCATCCGCCAATTGGGCCGGTGTGTCGCACGATCTGGCTGATATTTCCAGCTTTTTTTGCGATCGATGCGATCAGCGGACCGTCGAAGTCGCAAATTGAATGTCCCGAGGCAGTCGTCGACCGATCAATTTCGAACATGCATTCCATTTCTGGTCTCAGGCCGGATTCCACGGGGTGTTCTCCGGCCTTCGCGGCACGTCCGGGGCGCTCGACGCACCTGGCGCCCGGGAATCGCCCTCGGCATCGGATGCGCGCTGGGCCTGCGCCGCCCGCTCGGAGCGTGCCCGCTGCCACCGCCCGAGCAACCCCTCGGGCACTTCTTCCGCCGTGAGCGCGAAGACGAGATGGTCGCGCCAGGCTCCGTCGATGTGCAGATAACGCGGCCGCAGCCCCTCCTCGCGGAATCCGAGTTTCTCCACGACCCGGCGGCTGGGCCGGTTCTCGGGGCGAATACAGACCTCGATGCGGTGCAGCCCGACGGTGCGGAAACAGTGGTCCACCACGAGCGCGACGGCCGTCGGCATCACCCCGTGCCCGGCCACCGCCTCGTCCACCCAGTAGCCGACGTGCCCCGAGCACATCGACCCCCAGGTGATCCCGGCGACCGTCAACTGCCCGACGAGCCGCCCCTGGTACTCGATGACGAACGGCAGCATCCGGCCCGCGTTGGCCTCGGAGCGCAGGTGCCGGACCATCTGCCGGTAGGTCGGCCGGTGCGCGATCGGCCCGCTCGGCGTGGGCGGCGGAATGGTCGCCTCCCAAGGGCGCAGCCAGTCCCGGTTGCGCCGGTTCACCTCACGCCAGGCCCCCTGGTCGCGCAGCTTTATCGGCCGGAGGACGACATCTCCGTCCGCCAGCACGACGGGCCAGGAAGGGCTGTTCAGCTCGCACCCCCACTGCGTCTGTGCTCCTCGCCGGCCGGCGAGGACTCTCCGGACGGCCGGGGGTGGTCGCCGCCGCGGATCTGATCGACGGCGTGCATCAGCAGCGGCTCCAGGACGGCCAGCCCGTCCTTCACCCCGCCGCTGGACCCGGGCAGATTGACGATCAACGTCCCTCCCGCCACTCCGGCCAGGCCCCGCGAGAGCGCGGCCGTCGGCACCTTCTCCCGTCCGAACGCCCGGATCGCCTCCGCAATGCCCGGCACCTCGTGGTCGATCACCCTGCGGGTCGCCTCCGGCGTCCGGTCGGTGGGCGAGATACCGGTGCCCCCGGTGGTGACCACGACGTCGTATCCGGCCTCTACGGCCGCCCTCAGCGCCGCCTCCACGGGATCCCCGTCCGGCACCACCCGAGGCCCGTCCACGGCGAACCCGAACCCTTTCAGGCCCGCGGCGACGAGGGGGCCGCCCTTGTCCTCGTAGACACCCGCGGCCGCCCGGTTGGAGGCGGTGACGACCAGCGCGCTGTACGGCGCCGTCAGGGCGCCGCCGAGGAACGGCCCGCCGCTCATGCCCGGCTCCAGTCGCCCGACTTGCCGCCTGTCTTCTCCTCCACCCGTACGTCCGTGATGACCGCTCCCTTGTCGACCGCCTTGACCATGTCGATCACGGTGAGCGCGGCGACCGTCACCGCGGTGAGAGCCTCCATCTCGACGCCCGTGCGGTCCGTCGTCTTCACGGTGGCCCGGATCTCCACGGCGTCGTCCGCGACCGACAGATCCAGTTTCACACCGGACACCGACAGGGGGTGACACAGCGGGATCAGGTCCGGGGTGCGCTTGGCGCCCATGATGCCCGCGATGCGTGCCGTGGCCAGGGCGTCCCCCTTGGGGACCCCCTCACCGCGCAGCAGCTCGACCACCCGCGGCGACACGAGGACCCGGCCGCTCGCACGGGCGGTGCGCGCGGTCACGTCCTTCCCGGATACGTCGACCATGCGAGCCGCGCCCGCGTCGTCGAGGTGCGTCAGTCGGTCCTGCGTACTCATGCTCTGCGGCGCTCCCGGTCCGGGCCCGTCACAGTGCGGTGCACGGGCCTGTTGTGCGCGACACGGTACCGCCAAGTCGGACCGCGCACCGGGCCAGGACCCCTGCGGATCTCCACCGGCCCTCGGTCAGCCGAGCAGCACGACCTCCACCTCCGTGCCGGGCTCCACGGACTCCGTGTCCTCGGGAACGACGATCAGCGCGTCGGCGTGCGCCAACGCGGCGATCAGGTGGGAGCCGGAGCCGCCCACGGGGGTCACCTCGCCGTCGGCGTAGCTTCCGCGCAGGAACTGCCGGCGCCCCTTGGGCGAGCCGAGTGCCTTGTCCGATTTCAGGGAGGCCCGGATGCGGGGCCGGTGGACGTCCTCGAGGCCCATCAGGGTGCGGATCGCGGGGCGGACGAACAGCTCGAAGGAGACGTACGACGACACGGGGTTGCCGGGCAGGGCCAGCAGCGGGGTGTGATCACGCCCGATGGAGCCGAAGCCCTGGGGCTTGCCGGGCTGCATCGCGAGCTTGCGGAAGTCGATGCCGCTGCCCGCCTCGTCCTCGTCGCCGACGTACGACAGCGCCTCCTTGACCACGTCGTACGCCCCGACGCTCACCCCGCCCGTGGTCACCAGCAGGTCGGCCCGGATGAGCTGGTCCTCGATGGTGGACCGGAGGGTGTCCGCGTCGTCGGCGACGGCGCCGACCCGGTAGGCGATGGCGCCCGCGTCCCGGGCGGCCGCGGTGAGGGCGAAGCTGTTGGAGTCGTAGATCTGGCCGTGGCCCAGTTCCTCGCCGGGCTGGACGAGTTCGCTGCCCGTGGACAGGACGACCACGCGCGGGCGCGGGCGCACCCGCACCGTGCCCCGGCCGATCGCGGCGAGCAGCGCGATCTGCGACGGGCCGAGGACCGTCCCGGCCTCCAGGGCGAGGTCGCCGGCCTTCACATCGCTGCCCCTGGCGCGCACGTGCGCGCGTGCCTCGGCGGGGCGGTGCACGCGTACGTGCCCCGCGGCGCCCTCGGGGGCCAGGCTGCGCGCCCGCATCCCGCTCACCGGCCCCTCGCCGAGCCCGCCGTCGGTCCACTCGACGGGTACGACCGCCTCGGCGCCGGGCGGCAGCGGGGCGCCGGTCATGATGCGGGCTGCCTGGCCGGGGCCGACCCGGACCAGGTCGGCCGAGCCCGCCGCCACGTCCCCGACGACATCGAGGACGGCCGGGAACTCCTCGCCGGCGCCGGCGATGTCCGCGACCCGCACCGCGTACCCGTCCATGGAGCTGTTGTCGAACGGTGGCAGGGAAACCGGCACCGTGATGTCGTCGACCAGGACACAGCCCTGGGCGTCGAGCAGCTGCAGCTCGATGGGTTCGAGGGGACGGACGGTGGTGAGGATGTCCTCCAGGTGCTCGTCCACCGACCAGAGGTGGTCCGGGCCGGTGGGGCGGGTCGCGGCGCTGCTCAACGTTGCTGCATCTCCTCGGCTACGTAACTGCGAAGCCAGGTCCGGAAGTCCGGGCCCAGGTCTTCACGTTCGCACGCGAGTCTGACAATGGCACGCAGGTAGTCGCCACGGTCGCCGGTGTCATAGCGGCGGCCCTGGAAGACGACGCCGTGCACCGGGCCGCCGACCTTCTCGTCCTGGGCGAGCTGCTGAAGGGCGTCGGTGAGCTGGATCTCGCCACCACGGCCGGGCTCGGTCTTGCGCAGTATGTCGAAGATGTGCGGGTCGAGGACGTAGCGGCCGATGATCGCGTAGTTGGACGGGGCGTCCACCGGGTCCGGCTTCTCGACCAGGCCGGTCACCCTGACCACGTCGCCGTCGGTCGTGGTCTCCACGGCCGCGCAGCCGTAGAGGTGGATCTGCTCGGGCGCGACCTCCATGAGCGCGATCACGCTGCCGCCGTGCTGCTCCTGGACCTCGATCATGCGCTGGAGCAGCGGGTCACGGGGGTCGATGAGGTCGTCACCGAGAAGGACGGCGAAGGGTTCGTGGCCGACGTGCGGGGCCGCGCACAGGACGGCGTGGCCGAGGCCCTTGGGGTCGCCCTGGCGCACGTAGTGCATGGTGGCCAGGTCGCTGGACTCCTGCACCTTCGCGAGCCGCTGGGCGTCGCCCTTCTTCTGCAGCGCCGATTCCAGCTCGTAGTTGCGGTCGAAGTGGTCCTCCAGGGGACGCTTGTTGCGTCCGGTGATCATGAGGACATCGTCGAGCCCCGCCGACACGGCCTCCTCGACCACGTACTGGATCGCCGGCTTGTCAACGACCGGCAGCATCTCCTTGGGAGTGGCTTTGGTGGCCGGCAGGAACCGGGTACCGAGGCCTGCTGCGGGAATGACAGCCTTGCTGATCCTGGGGTGCAACTGAGTCATGCCCGCAACCTTATCCGGTGCCTTTGTATGGAATCCGTGGCTCCGGTTAATTGGCCCTCATATGAGCACATTAAGAAGGGTGCAAGAGCGACCAGTGGAACACGACGGACGCATGGCCGAGCCTGACAAGCGAATGTTGCGACGGGAGTTCCTCACGGTGAGGAACAGGTTGACGGAGGATGTCGTACAGGAGGCGGGCGGCGCTCTGGCCGCCCGCGCCCTTGAGCTGCCCGAACTGGCGCGTGCGCGCACGGTGGCGGCGTACGTCTCCGTCGGGAGCGAGCCCGACACGCTCGCGCTGCTGGACGCGCTGCGCGCGCGGGGCGTGCGCGTCCTGCTCCCTGCACTGCTGCCCGACAACGACCTGGACTGGGGCGAGTATGCCGGTCCGGACTCCCTCGCGCGGATCCAACACGGCGGAAAGATGGCCCTGTTCGAGCCTTCCGGCGAGCACCTCGGCCCGGCGGCCGTGACCGCGGCGGACGTCGTCCTGCTGCCCGGGCTCGCGGTGGACGCGCGCGGGATGCGGCTGGGCCGCGGCGGAGGCTCGTACGACCGCGTGCTCGCCCGCCTGGAGCGCGCGGGCGCATGTCCCGCGCTCGTGGTGCTCCTGTACGACACGGAGGTCGTCGCACGCGTCCCGGCGGAGGCGCATGACCGGCCGGTGCACGCGGTGGTGACGCCGTCGGGCGTGCGCCGCTTCCCGGGCACCTGACGCATTCGCGGGCACCTGGCGAACCGGTCCCCGGTCTCGTACGAGACGGGCCTCCACGCGCGCGCGTGGAGGCCCGTCTTCGGCGTGAGTCAGCGGCTCACGGCTTGAGGACGAGTGTGTCGCTCGTGCTCTTGTCGACCGACTTGTCCGAGAACGACCAGGGCAGCAACTCGCCGTCGG
The DNA here is from genome assembly GCF_044768335.1 of Streptomyces sp. NPDC101151. Taxonomy (NCBI): domain Bacteria; kingdom Bacillati; phylum Actinomycetota; class Actinomycetes; order Kitasatosporales; family Streptomycetaceae; genus Streptomyces; species Streptomyces sp. NPDC101151. The sequence continues at coordinate 86,506 of NZ_JBIWPP010000023.1, forward strand.
CCCACTTGCTCGTCTGGTCGGTGTAGTGAGCGCTGTAGGCGTGCCCGGAGGCTCCGGTCAGGTTGATCCACTTGGACTTGTCGAGGTCGGCGAGGTTGACCACCATCCGCATGGACGGCACCCACACGACGCCGTAGCCGCCGGCGGCGTTCCAGCCGGTCGCGTTGACGGTGGCCTCGCCGCCGCTGAGCTTCCAGGGGCCGCGGTTGAGGACGTACTGCAGGAACTTGGGGCCCTCGGTGCCGAGCGTCTGGTTCTTCAGGAACAGGCGGTGCAGCCGGCCCCAGCTCCAGGTGTCGATGTCCTTGCCGAGCTTCGCGGTCAGCTCCCAGCGGGCGTCGATCATGGCGCGGGCGAACAGCTGGTCCCGGTTCTCCGCCTTGGGACGGGTGCCCGACGCGGGGGTCTTCCACCAGTCGCTGTCCGGCTTGTCCATCAGCTTGCGCACGACCTCGAACCAGCGGTCGCCGCCGTCCGGCTGCGCCTGGTCGGCGTCGCGTCGGCCGCACTCGCGCACCTTGGTGTCGTCGTCCACCGGACCGGTGCCGTCGATCTTGTCGACCCACAGGCACTGGCCCTTGACGCGCAGCTCCTTGGGGAGCTTGTTGCCGAAGGCGAGCTTGAGGATGTTGCGCCACACGGCGTTGAAGTAGGCGGCGGCCGCGGAGTCGGCGTCCTGGGTGTAGTCCCAGCCCTCCAGCAGCTTCTGCGCCTCCCGGACGTTCTTGTCGTCGAGGTTGATCTTCAGCAGCTTGGGCACCAGGAGCTTGGCGATCTCGCTGCTGTTGTCCAGCTGCATCTGGCGCATGTCGTCGGTGGAGATCTTGCCGCCGTCCTTGATCTTGGCCTCGATCAGGTCGGTGATGCGCTGGCTGCGGGTGCCGTAGCCCCAGTCGGTGGTGAGTGTGTACGGGTACTTGTCCTGGTCGACCACGGCCTGGTTGGCGGTGACGATGTAGCCGCGCTCGGGGTTGTACTCGTAGGGCAGCTCGTCCTGCTTGACGAAGCCGGTCCAGCGGTACTTCGAGTCCCAGCCCGGTGCCGGGATGGAGCCGTCGTCCACCGAGGAGCGGGTGGGGATCCTGCCGGGCAGGGTGTAGCCGATGTGGTTCTGGGTGTCGGCGTAGATCAGGTTCTGTGAGGGCACCTCGAACAGGGCCGCCGCGGAGCGGAAGTCGCTCCAGTCGGCCGCCTTGTCGATGGCGAACACGGCGTCCATGGAGGTGCCCGGGTCGAGCGCCGTCCACCTCAGGGCGATGCCGTAGCCGTCGCCGCGGTCGGGCGCGGCCGTGTTGACTGCGGCCTTCTTGCCCACCTCGACGAGTTCGTCGTCACGGTCGGACAGCAGCGGCATCCCGTCGGCGGTCTGGCGTACGACGATCGGCTTGGACTGGCCGCCGGCGACCTTGATCGTCTCCTCGCGGGTCTTGAAGGGCCGGACCTTGCCGTCGTACAGGTAGCCGTTGCCGCTCAGCTTCTCCAGGTACAGGTCGGTGACGTCGACACCGGAGTTGGTCATGCCCCAGGCGATGTTCGCGTTGTGGCCGATGATCACACCGGGCATGCCGGCGAAGGTGTAGCCGGTGACGTCGTACTGGCACTTGCTCGAGACGCTGCGGCAGTGCAGGCCCATCTGGTACCAGACGGACGGCAGCGACGGCGACAGGTGCGGGTCGTTGGCGAGCAGCGGCTTGCCGGTGATGGTGTACTCCCCGGAGACGACCCAGGAGTTGGAGCCGATGCCCTGGCCGTTCACTCCGACGGCGGTAGGCACGTCGTCCAGGACCTTGTAGAGACCCGCCAGCTGGCTTGTGAGCGCCGAACCGGTCGTGGTCGAGGCGGAGGAGCCGGTGGAGGAGCCGGTCGTGCCGTTCGCGCCCTGAGAGCCGCCTGTGCCGGTGCCCTGCTGGAAGCTCTTGGCCAGGTCGTTGTACTGGCCCTCCTGGACTATCGGCTTGTGCCGGCTGTAGGGGTACTCGGGGTACAGGTCCTCGATCTGCTGCGGACCGAGACGGCTGGCCATCAAGGCGCGGTCGATCTCGTCCTGCATGTTGCCGCGCAGATCCCAGGCCATCGCCTTCAGCCAGGAGACGGAGTCGACCGGCGTCCACTTCTGCGGCGTGTAGTCGTTCGTGAAGCCCAGGGCCGCGTACTCGAGGGAGATGTCCTCGCCGTCCTTGCCCTGAAGGTAGGCGTTGACTCCCTTGGCGTACGCCTGGAGGTACTTCTTCGTGGAGGCCGACAGTTTGGTGTCGTACTCCTGCTTCGCGATCCGGTCCCAGCCGAGGGTGCGCAGGAACTCGTCGTTCTTGACCTGGCCCTTGCCGAACATCTCCGACAGGCGCCCGGAGGTCATGTGCCGGCGCACGTCCATCTCGTAGAACCGGTCCTGCGCCTGGACGTAGCCCTGCGCCATGAACAGGTCCTCGTCGGACGAGGCATAGATCTGCGGGATGCCGTAGCCGTCCCGCTTGACGTCGACGGGCCCGGACAGGCCGTCGAGCGTGATCGAACCCTTGGTCTGCGGGAAGGAGGCACGGACCGTACTGATCGACCAGTACGCCCCGTAGGCGACGCCGCCGATGAGGGCCAGGACCAGCACCAGCACGATCAGTCGGGCTTTGCGCCCCTTCTTCCTGCCGGACTTGACGGGCGTGGCACCTGTGGTGGCGGTCTCACCCGTTGTGGCGGTGGTGTTGGGGGGCATCGCTGTCCTTGCTGTCCTAACGCGAGCGGCAGGTCGGGCTGTGACTTTGAATGAGCGCTGGAGCAACCATAGGCGCAGGGCCCCGCGCCGCTTGACGCGGAGTAGGGAACCAGCGCGCACGGGCGTTCGATCTTGCCTCGGCGAGCGTCAAGAAAGCGTCAAGAGTTAGGTAAGGTAACGAAGTACTTGGGTGCGGTGCGCCGCAGCCTCGGGTCTTGTGTACGTGAGCTCACGCGCCCCGCGCGCGAGCCAAGGAAGGGAACCGCCGCTGACTGTTCACCACCTCAACCAGCTCCTGCTCGTCTGCTCCCTGGTCCTCCTCGTCGCCGTCGCGGCGGTGCGGATCTCCTCGCGCAGCGGGCTCCCCAGCCTGCTCGTCTACCTGGGGATCGGCGTCCTCATGGGCCAGGACGGCATCGGGAACATCCACTTCAACAACGCCGAGCTGACCCAGCTGATCGGGTACGCGGCCCTGGTCGTGATCCTGGCCGAGGGTGGTCTCGGCACGAAGTGGAAGGAGATCGAACCGGCCCTGCCGGCCGCCTCCACGCTGGCGCTGGTCGGGGTCGGGATCAGCGTCGGGGTCACGGCGACGGGCGCCCACTACCTGATCGGGCTGGAGTGGCGGCAGGCGCTCATCATCGGGGCGGTGGTGTCCTCGACGGACGCGGCGGCGGTCTTCTCCGTGCTGCGCAGAATCCCCCTCCCCTCGCGCGTGACGGGCACGCTGGAGGCGGAATCCGGGTTCAACGACGCCCCTGTGGTCATCCTGGTCGTGGCCTTCTCCCAGGCGGGACCGTTCGAGCACTGGTACGTGCTGGTGGGCGAGATAGCGCTGGAACTGGGAATCGGCATGGCCATCGGCCTCGCCGTGGGCTGGCTCGGCTCCTGGGGGCTCAGGCACGTGGCACTGCCCGCCTCCGGTCTCTACCCGATCGCCGTGATGGCGATCGCGGTCACGGCCTACGCGGCCGGCGCACTGGCGCACGGCAGCGGCTTCCTGGCGGTCTACCTCGCGTCGATGGTGCTCGGCAACGCCAAGCTGCCCCACTGGCCCGCCACCCGGGGCTTCGCCGAGGGGCTCGGCTGGATCGCCCAGATCGGCATGTTCGTCCTGCTCGGCCTGCTGGTCACCCCGCACGAGCTGGGTGACGACATCTGGCCCGCCCTGGTCATCGGGCTCGTGCTGACCATGGTGGCGCGCCCGGTGAGCGTGGTGCTCAGCCTGACGCCGTTCCGGGTGCCGTGGCAGGAGCAGACCCTGATGTCCTGGGCCGGGCTGCGCGGCGCGGTGCCCATCATCCTGGCGACGATCCCCATGGTGAACGGTGTCGACGCCAGCCACCGCATCTTCAACATCGTCTTCGTGCTGGTCGTCGTCTACACCCTCGTCCAGGGGCCGACCCTGCCCTGGCTGGGGCGCCTGCTGCGCCTGGGCGAGCAGGGCGAGGCGTCCGACCTCGGCATCGAGTCGGCGCCCCTGGAGCGGCTGCGCGGGCACCTGCTGTCCATCTCGATCCCCGAGAGCTCCCGGATGCACGGCGTCGAGGTCAGCGAGCTGCGGCTGCCGCCCGGGGCCGCCGTCACTCTGGTCGTCCGCGAGGAAAAATCGTTTGTCCCTCTGCCCTCGACGGTCCTGCGGCACGGGGACGAACTCCTCGTGGTCGCCACCGACCCGGTACGCGACGCGGCGGAACGACGTCTGCGCGCGGTCGCCCACGGCGGCAAGCTGGCCGGCTGGCTGGGCACGAACGGGGCGGGCGCGGGGCGCTGAGCACGAGCGCGGGGCGCCGAGTACGGGGCGCCGAGTGCGGGCGCGGGCGCCGAGTACGCGCGGCATGGAGCACGTGAGGCGCTCGATGCGGGCATGAGCTGCGAGGGCGCGCGTTAAGGGTTTATTTCATCCATTTCACACTGTAACCAATCCCAGGTGAACATGCGCCATGGTGCTCATTTTCACAGGCTCACAAGCCCTTGACCCCTGTAACATAAAGGCACCCTGATCGAACCAACTCTGCCTGACGCAGAGCTGGCGCGACCGTATGGCGGCCGGAGCGCCCACCACCGTGGCACCGGTATCTACCGCAGTTCCGCGCAAGAGGACAGCTCTCGGTGCCCCCGCACGGGCGCGCTACCAGGCGGTAGAAAGGCACGGGCCGTGGCATCCACGGTCACCACCGAACCGGCGAAGAACTCGCCGGCGCCGTCCCGCCCGGGATACGGACAGCTGCTGCGCACCCGCGGCGCCTGGACGTTCCTGCTCCCCGGTTTCGCGGCGCGCCAGCCGTTCGCGATGCTCACCATCTCCATCGTGCTGCTCGTGCAGCACACCACCGGCTCGTACGGCGCCGCCGGCGCCGTCGCGGCCGCCACCGGCGTCTCCATGGCACTGTTCGCGCCGTACAGCGGCCGCCTCGCCGACCGCTACGGGCAGCGCGCCGTCCTGATCCCCGGTGTCCTCGTGCACACGCTGTCGAGCCTGACCCTGACGGCGCTCGCGCTGGCGCACGCCCCCCTGTGGGCGCTGTTCGTGGCGGCCGTGCCGACCGGCGCCTCGGTGCCGCAGGTCGGCCCCATGGTGCGCGCACGCTGGGGCGTGAAGCTCGAAGGCTCGCCCCTGATGACCACCGCGGCGGCGTTCGAGTCCGTCACCGACGAGCTGACCTTCGTCTTCGGCCCTCTGCTGGCGACCGCCCTGTGCACCGCCGTGAACCCCGCCGCCGGCCTGATGACCGAGGCGGCGCTGACGCTCGTCGGCGGTCTGCTCTTCGCCGCGCAGAAGAGCACGCAGCCTCCGGTGACCGGCGAGAGCGGGCACGCGCGCGTGGAGCGCGCCTCGGCACTGCGCGTCCCCGGCGTGCGGGTGCTGGTCGTGACCTTCCTGGGCATCGGGTCGGTCTTCGGCGGCATGCAGGTGTCGCTTGCGGCGTTCAGCGAGTCGATCGGCGAGCCCGGCCTGAACGGCGTCCTGTACGGCACCTTCGCCGCGGGCAACATGCTCTCCGGCATCGTCTGCGGCGCCATCGCCTGGAAGGTCGCCCCGCAGCGGCGTCTCGTCGTCGGCTACACGGCGCTCGCGCTGGTCGCGTCCGCGCTGTGGACGGCACACTCGGTGCTGCTGCTGGCGGGTCTCGGCCTGCTGGTCGGCATGTGCATCGCGCCGGCCCTGATCACCGGCTACACCCTGGTCGAGGGCCTGGTGCCGGCCTCAGCCCGCACCGAGGCTTTCACCTGGCTGACCGGCGCGGTCGCGCTCGGTCAGGCCGCCGCCGTCACGGTCGCCGGACAGCTGGAGGACCGCCTGTGGGACGGCGCGGGATTCCTCGTGCCGATGGCCGGCACCCTGATCGCGCTGGCCACCCTGGTTGCCCTGCGTTCGCTGCTCGTCGTCCGGCCCCGGAACCGTACCGTCGCACGTGGCGTCGGTCACCGCGTGCCGGTGACGGTGGACTGATCCCCGGGAATACGTCACTATGGAACGTCGTTAGCACTCATCGAGTGAGAGTGCCAGGAGGAAGACAGTGCCGACCTACCAGTACCAGTGCACCGAGTGCGGCGAGGGCCTCGAGGCGGTGCAGAAGTTCACCGATGACGCCCTCACCGAGTGCCCCGACTGCAGTGGCCGCCTGAAGAAGGTGTTCTCCGCGGTCGGCATCGTCTTCAAGGGCTCCGGCTTCTACCGCAACGACTCCCGCGGCTCCACGTCGAGCAGCAGCCCGGCGTCGAAGGCGGCCGGCTCCTCGACGTCCACCTCGTCGTCCTCCGACGCAAAGTCGTCGTCCGACTCGAAGTCGTCGACGTCCTCGTCGTCGTCTTCGTCGTCGTCCTCGTCGGGCTCCGCCAGCAGCTCCGCGGCCTGAGATCTTCCTCCCCCGAGGCCCTGTCGTCGTGCGACTGCAGGGCCTCAGGTGTACCCCGACTCCCGCTCCTGCGCGTTTTCGCGGCCAGCTAGTGTGCTCGTCATGGCGAACGCAGAGATCGGCGTAATCGGCGGCTCGGGCTTCTACTCGTTCCTCGACGACGTGACCGAGGTCCTGGTGGACACCCCCTACGGGCTGCCCAGCGACTCCCTCTTCCTCGGCGAGATCGCCGGCCGGCGGGTCGCCTTCCTGCCCCGGCACGGCCGCGGCCACCATCTGCCGCCGCACCGCATCAACTACCGCGCCAACCTCTGGGCCCTGCGCTCGGTCGGCGTCCGGCAGGTCCTCGGACCGTGCGCGGTGGGCGGGCTGCGTCCCGAGTACGGCCCGGGCACCCTGCTCGTGCCGGACCAGATGGTGGACCGTACGAAGTCCAGGGTGCAGACGTACTTCGACGGGCTGCCGCTGCCCGACGGCACCGTGCCCACCGTGGTGCACGTGTCCGTGGCCGACCCGTACTGCCCCACCGGGCGTGCCGCCGCATTGAAGGCGGCGCGCGGACGCGACTGGGAACCGGTGGACGGCGGCACCCTGGTCGTGGTCGAGGGGCCGCGCTTCTCGACCCGCGCCGAATCGCTGTGGCATCAGGCGCAGGGCTGGTCGGTGGTGGGCATGACCGGCCACCCCGAGGCGGCGCTCGCCCGTGAACTGGAGCTGTGCTACACGTCGCTGACCCTGGTCACCGACCTGGACGCCGGCGCCGAGACCGGTGAGGGCGTCTCGCACGAAGAGGTGCTGCGGGTGTTCGCGGCCAACGTGGACAGGCTGCGGGGTGTGCTCTTCGACGCGGTGGCGGCGCTGCCGGAGACCGGGGCGCGGGACTGCCTGTGCAGGAACGCGCTCGGCGGGATGGATCCGGGCTTCGAGCTGCCGTAGCACCAGGGGCGGGGCGGCGCTCGTACCGAGGCCGCCCGGTGGGGAACCCGGCGGCGGACCGAGCGGAATTCATCGTTCGGGTGGGCGAGTTGTCCACAACCTGCCCGTGATCCACCGGCTCCGGCGGGTTTCGGCGCGAGGCGTCATCGTGGCATCGCAAGCCGAACGTCTCTCGTCGCAGGCGGTGATCCCCATGCCCTTGACCTCGTCGTCCCCCACGCCATCCGTGCCCTCTCGCCCGCCCGCCCCCTCGTCCTTCCCTCCCCCTCTCCTCCTCCCGCGCCCGCTGGGTACGGATGCCCCGGCGACCTGCGAGGTCCCGCGCTTCGCTCCGGTGCGGGTGCGCGGCGGCCGGTACCGGTTGCAGCGGCTCGTACGGCATCGACGGCGGGCCCTCGCGGCCGGCCTCGCCATGACGGCGGCCGCGCTCGTGGCGGCGGGACCGCGGACCACGACGGAACCGCACGGTGCCGACCGGACCCGCGGACACCCGGTCACGGAACCGGTACGACGGCACGGAACGGTGGACGTGGTGACAGCGCCGGTGCGGATCTCCGACGCCGCCACCGTCCGGCTGTTACGGCCCGGCGACCGGGTCGACGTGATCGCCGCCGAGGACCCGTCGGCCGGGGGCGGTGCCCGGGTGCTCGCGCGCGGCGTGCGGGTGACGAAGGTGCCGGAGCCCGTGGAGGGTGCGGCCGAGAGCGGGGCGCTGGTCGTGCTCTCCGTGCCACGTACCACGGCCGCGCGGCTCGTCGGCGCGAGCGCCACGGCACGGCTGGCGGTGACGGTGTGCTGAGCCGCCTCGGCCGCTTTCTCGGCGGCGTGCCGTCAAGTCGTTCGATCGAGCTACGGAATTGGACACAATGGCCGCACCGTGCCGTAGGTTGCGGAGCGTTCGGTTCCACACCCTGTGCGTACAAGGAGAGTCCCCGAGGTGAGCGCGAAGAAGGATCCGAGCGTCTGGCAGGGCTTCAAGGCCTTCCTGATGCGGGGGAACGTCGTCGATCTGGCAGTCGCGGTGGTCATCGGCGCCGCCTTCACGAGCATCGTCAACTCGGTGGTGAAGGGGATCATCAACCCGCTGGTGGGTGCGATCGGCACGCAGAACCTGGACACCTACAGCTCGTGCCTGAGCTCCTCGTGCAAGGGGACTCACGGCATTCAGCTGATGTGGGGCTCCGTCCTCGGTGCCGCACTGACCTTCCTGATCACCGCGACCGTCGTGTACTTCCTGATGGTGCTGCCGATGGCGAAGTACCTGGCGCGGCAGGAGGCCCGCAAGAAGGCGCGCGAGGGCACGCACGAGGTCATCGAGGTGACCGAGCTGGAGGTGCTCAAGGAGATCCGCGACGCGCTGGTCGCACAGCGCGGGTCGGGGCACGACGAGCGTTAGCGACGCCGGCGGGCCGAGCGTCAGCGCCGCCCGCGGGCGGCTCAGAGGTGGTGGGGCGGCTTCTCGTCGAGGAAGCGCTTCAGGTCGGCGGCGCTCTCGCCGTCCGTGCGCTCGCCCCACCCGCGGTCGGTGTCGTCCGAGGACTGCCGGCTCAGCGGGTCGTCGAAGACGAGGGCGGCCTTCGGGTCGCGCGGCTCGGATTCGGGGGTGGTGCTCATGGCTCAAGAGTACGGGCCCGTCCCGGAAGCCGGTCCCCGCGTCCCCGGGCTCCGGAGCTTCGCCCCTCGCTTCGCGCGCCGGGACCGGGGCCCGAAGGTCCCGGCCCCCGTCGACCGAAGTGGTTGAGGACTCCTCTGACCTGGAGGTTTCTCCCAGGGTTGGGCACTTCGCCCGCTTGTGAATCGGTACACAAGATTTTGTCCCGGTTTTCTGCTGTCCTGGGAGGCATGACGTCGAGTTCCGCTCCGTCGCCCGGCTCACCGGGCGCACCGAAGTCCCAGGGGCCCCTGCGGCGGCTCACCGCGCGCGGGCGCGACGAGGCACACCGGGTGTCCTCCCCGCTAGAGCTCTTCTTCGATCTGTGTTTCGTCGTGGCCATCGCGCAGGCGGGCGCGCAGCTCGTGCACTCCGGGGTCGAGGGGCATGTGGGCGACGGGATCCTGAACTACGCGTTGGTGTTCTTCTCCATCTGGTGGGCCTGGATGAACTTCACCTGGTTCGCCTCGGCGTACGACAACGACGACGCGCTCTACCGGGTCGTCACCCTGGTCCAGATCGCCGGCGTGCTGGTGCTCGCGGCGGGCGTCCCCCCGGCCTTCGAGCACCACGACTACCTGGTGGTCTGGCTCGGCTACCTGATCATGCGACTGGCGATGGCCGCACAGTGGCTGAGAGCGGCCGGGTCGACCGGGGGCGCGGAGCGGACCACGGCGCTCAGATACGCGGGCGGGGTGTTGTTGTGCCTGGTCGGCTGGCTGGGGCTGGTCCTGCTGCCCGAGCCGGCCCGGATCTGGGTGTTCCTGGTGATGGTGATCGCGGAGCTGTGCGTGCCCGTGTACGCCGAGAAGGACCGCCAGACGTCCTGGCATCCGCACCACATCGCCGAGCGGTACGGCCTGTTCACGATCATCGTGCTCGGCGAGTCGATCGCCGCGGCCACGGTCGCCGTGAAGTCGGCGGTGGACGAGCACAGCGCGCTGGGTGAGCTGCTGCCGATCGCGGCGGGGGGCCTGCTGATCGTCTTCTCCGCGTGGTGGATCTACTTCGTGGTGCCGATCCACGGTCACCTGCGCTCCAACACACAGGCATTCCTCTGGGGGTACGGCCATTACCTGATCTTCTCCTCGGCCGCGGCGATCGGCGCGGGCCTGGAGGTGGCGGTGGAGCAGGCGGTCGGCAAGGCGCACATCTCGACGCTGTCCGCCTCGGCGGCAGTGACCCTGCCGACGGCCCTGTACCTGCTGACCGTGTGGGCGCTGCATTCACGGCACTTCAAGATCGGCATCACCCAGCAGCTGGTGCTCCCGGTCACGGCACTGCTGGTCATCTGCTGCACCTTCCTGGGTGCGTGGGCGGTGTTCGCCGCGGGGCTCGTGTCGGCGGCCGCGGTGGTGGCCGGGACGACCCTCACCGCGCGCAGGGCCGCCCGAGGACGGCGCGCGGGCGCGACGGCACCCGCCGCCTGACCTCTGTGGCCGCCCCCTGGGGCTGGGCCAGACTGGCCCCATGACAGTCGACGCACTGACGGATGTGGCCGGGCTGCGGGTGGGACACGCGACCCGCAGCGAGGACGGCTGGCTCACCGGCACCACGGTCGTGCTGGCGCCCGAGGGCGGCGCGGTCGCCGCCGTCGACGTGCGCGGAGGAGGCCCCGGTACCAAGGAGACCGACGCCCTCGACCCGCGCAATGTGGTGCAGAAGGTCGACGCCGTCGTGCTGACCGGGGGCAGCGCGTACGGGCTCGACGCGGCCTCCGGCGTCATGGCCTGGCTCGAGGAGCGGGGACGCGGGGTGCCGGTCGGGACGGATCCCGCCCACGTCGTGCCGGTGGTCCCCGCCGCGTGCGTATTCGACCTGGGGCGCGGCGGGAACTTCCGCGCCCGCCCGGGCGCGGAGACAGGGCGCGCCGCGGTCGAGGCGGCCGCGGCGAGCGCACCGGGCACACGGGTGCCGGAGGGATGTGTGGGAGCTGGTACGGGCACCGTGGCGGGGGGTGTCAAGGGCGGGGTGGGGACCGCGAGCGCGCTCCTCGACTCGGGAATCACCGTGGCCGCGCTGGTGGTCGTGAATGCCGCCGGGTCGGTGGTGGATCCCGGAACGGGCGCTCTGTACGGGGAGTTGTTCCAGGGGCGCGTGGAGTACCCGGAGGTCCCTGTGCACGAGGCCGCGCGCCGGCGCCTCGAAGCGGCCGCTTCGAAGAACTCGCCCCCGCCGCTGAACACGACGCTCGCGGTGGTCGCGACCGACGCGGACCTCACCAAGGCACAGGCGCAGAAGATGGCCGGAACGGCGCACGACGGCATCGCACGCGCCGTGCGGCCGGTGCACCTGCTGCACGACGGCGACACGGTGTTCGCGCTGGCGACGGGCACGCGCCCGCTCGGCAGCGGACATCCACTGGCGCTCAACGACCTCCTCGCGGCCGGCGCCGACCTCGTGACGCGGGCGATCGTCCGCGCCGTGCACGCCGCCGAGTCGGTCGAGGGGCCGGGCGGAGTGTGGCCGTCGTACGCGGAGTTGTACGGGAAGCGGTAGGCGCGAGGGCTCGCGACCCGGCGCGCGGGCAGTGGCGGCGCCCGTCCGCCGGTGTGCGCGCGGCGCCGGAAGACAAGGGCGTACGCGGGCCGGGCTGCGGGCCCGGGGGCTCGGATTGTCGCGGTTCTGTCACGTGATGGCGTTCACGGGCGACGGAGGGAACCTCCCCGGGGGCCGGGGCCCTCTTTCAGCACGCACTGGAACGGATCACGCACATCACACGAACATGGAGCAGCCCGTGACAACGCCGGACATTACTGCGCGGCGCGTACTGGGGGCCTGTGCCGCCCTGATGGTCGGCGCCCTCACCCTGACCGGTTGCGGCGGCAGCGCCAACGCCACGGACAACGGCAAGGGCGGCAAGGACTCCCCCAAGACGTCGACGGCGAACATCGTGATCTCGGCCAAGAACGGTTCGACCGACGCGTCCATCAACGCGACCGGTGTGAAGGTCAGCGGCGGCAAGCTGACGGACGTGAAGATGTCCGTGGCGGGGTCGGGGCAGGCGGTGCCGGGGGCGGTGTCGGCGGACGGCAGCAGCTGGAAGCCGAAGCAGCAGCTGGAGCGCGGGACGAAGTACGAGATAGGCGCGACCGCGAAGGACGCGAGCGGGCGTACGGCGGCGGCCAACTCCATCTTCACCACCGTCTCGTCGGCGAACAGCTTCATCGGCACCTATACGCCGGACAACGGTTCGACGGTCGGTGTGGGCATGCCGGTGTCGTTCACCTTCGACAAGTCCATCTCCGACAAGAAGGCCGTGCAGTCGCACATCACGGTCGACTCCAGCAGCGGGCAGCAGGTGGTCGGGCACTGGTTCGGGGACCGGCGGCTGGACTTCCGGCCGCAGGAGTACTGGAAGGCCGGCTCCAAGGTCACGATGAAGATCGACCTGGACGGAGTGAAGGGCGCGAGCGGCGCCTACGGCGTACAGAAGAAGACGGTGACCTTCACCGTCGGACGCTCGCAGGTCTCCACCGTCGACGCCGGCACGCAGACCATGACGGTGGTGCGGGACGGCAGGACGCTCAAGTCGGTGCCGATCTCGGCGGGCAGCGCGGAGCACACCACGTACAACGGACAGATGGTGATCTCCGAGAAGTTCGTGCAGACCCGCATGAACGGCTCGACGGTCGGCTTCGGCGGGGAGTACGACATCCCGGACGTGCCGCACGCGATGCGGCTGACGTCGTCGGGCACGTTCCTCCACGGCAACTACTGGTACAACAAGGGCAACCCGCCCTTCGGGCGGCAGGGCACCAGCCACGGCTGCGTCGGCCTGGCGGACGTGCAGGGCGCGCAGGGCGACACGACGGCCAAGTGGTTCTACGACAATTCGCTCGTCGGGGACGTCGTGATCGTGAAGAACTCCCCGGACACCACGGTGGCCCCGGACAACGGACTCAACGGCTGGAACATGTCGTGGAGCGCCTGGACCTCGGGAAGTGCCGCCTGACCGGCTGGTTTTGACGGGACGTAAGGCCGTGCGGGAACGTTTCGCGCGGCCTTTGCGTTTTCCCGGCACAGGTTTTCTCGGTTCCTGGACATGATGTCCGACCGAGGGGCTACGGTATGCACCCACAAGGTGACATGCAGCAACGCCAGGAGAAGCCTTGAGCGTTCCGTACGAGACGGCAGCGTACGAACCAGCCGAGTCGCCCGAGTCTCCGGAGGAGCATCTCGCGCGACTCCTCGGCCGTGCCCTGAACTCCTTCGAGCTGCCGGACGAGGTGATCCGGCGGCTCGACTGCGCGCTGGCGCACGACAGCTCCCTGCACTCCGCCCACCACAGCGCGGGGCTGCACCGCGAGACGTACCGGCACACCTGGCTGCTCGCCGACGGCTCGGCGGTGACCCTGTGGGAGCTCGTCCACAACACCGCGCCGGGTGGTGACGCACAGCACGAGGTGTACGTCGACGAGGAGGAGCTGCACACGGCCACGGCCCGGCTCGCGCTGCCGCCGGACGCGCCGGACTTCGAGCTTCCGGTACTGACGCAGCTGTCGGCGATCCCCGAGCCCCCGCACGTGTACGCCCCCGACGCCTCGGCGGACCACGCGCGCCGGCTGCTGCGCCGTGCGGAGAATCCCGACCGTCCGGGCGCGGAGACGGCGGCGCTGCTGGCGACGGCGTCCGCGCATCAGATCACCCAGGCGTTCGGACGGCCCGGGCGGGCCGGCCGGGCGGGGCTGAGCTTCGCGCTGTACGAGCACGCGTTCCTGCTGCCGGACGGCCAGGAGGTCTCACTCTGGGAGGTCGAGCACACGGCGACGCCCGACGGCCGGCACATGTGCGAGGTCTACGCGACGCAGGACGCGGCCCGGGACGCCATGGAGCGGCGCGCGGCACGGCAGGCCTAGGGGGGCGTCCGGCGGGCCATGCCGGAACGCGGGATCCGGCACGCCCTTCCCCACAGCCTCAAGGGCGTGGGGGCACCCCAGCCGCTTCGTCGTCACTCGCTACGGCCGCGGCCTCGGCGTCTTCGCCCGTCAGTGGTCTTCGAGTCGTCGTACCAGGCCCGCGAACGCGTCCTGTTCCGCCGGGGTCAGTTCGACGGACTCCTGGCGGGGGCCGACCTGGGGCTGGTGCGGGAGGGCCGGCAGGGCGGCGGCGGAGCGATATTCGGCGACGGCCTCGACACGGGCGCGGCGCAGGAGGCGCATCACGACGACGGCCCAAGCGACGCCTGCCACGGTGAGGACGGCCAAGCCGATCAGCTGAAGGGTCGAGACGTGCTCAGGCATACGCTCCAGTAGACAGCACGGTCCGGGACTTTGGCCCCGGACCGTGACGTATCTCGCAGGTGGCGTGAACAACTCACAGCACACCAAAGGGACAAGAGCCGGCGGCGCCCTCAGGCGGCGACCGGGTGCTTGGTCTCCTTCGCCCCGGTGGCCGCGCTCGCGGGGTCGGTGGCCGTGGTCTCCGGGGTCTGCTTGCGCATGCCCTTGAGGACGATGACCAGGGCCGCGGTGGCGCACACGCCGGCCGCGACGGCGATCAGGTAGAGGAACGGGTTGCCGATCAGCGGGACCACGAAGATGCCGCCGTGCGGGGCGCGCAGGGTGGCGCCGAAGCCCATCGAGAGGGCGCCGGTGATCGCGCCGCCCACCATGGCGGACGGGATGACGCGCAGCGGGTCCGCCGCGGCGAACGGGATCGCGCCCTCGGAGATGAAGGAGGCGCCCAGCACCCAGGCGGCCTTGCCGTTCTCGCGCTCGGTCCGGGTGAAGAGCCTGCCGCGGACCGTCGTGGCCAGGGCCATGGCCAGCGGCGGGACCATGCCGGCCGCCATCACCGCTGCCATGATCTTCATCGCGGAGTCGCTCGGGTCGGCGACCGCGATGCCGGCCGTGGCGAAGGTGTAGGCCACCTTGTTGACCGGGCCGCCCAGGTCGAAGCACATCATCAGGCCGAGCAGGGCGCCGAGCAGGACGGCGTTGGTGCCGGTGAGGCCGTTCAGCCAGTCGGTCATGCCCCGCTGGGCGGAGGCGATGGGCTTGCCGATCACGACGAACATCAGGAATCCGACGATCGCCGAGGAGATCAGCGGGATCACGACCACCGGCATGATGCCGCGCAACGCCCCCGGGATGTCGACCTTCTGGATCGCCATCACCACGCCGCCGGCGATCAGACCGGCCGCCAGGCCGCCGAGGAAGCCGGCGTTGATGGTGAGGGCTATGGAGCCGCCGACGAAGCCGGGGACGAGACCGGGGCGGTCCGCCATGCCGTAGGCGATGTAGCCGGCCAGGACCGGGACCAGGAAGCCGAAGGACACGACGCCGATCTGGAAGAAGAGCGCGCCCCAGCTGTCGGTCTGGGTCCACACGAAGTGATCCATCACCGACGGCGCCTTGTTGATCTTGTAGCCGCCGATCGCGAAGCCGAGGGCGATCAGCAGACCGCCTGCCGCGACGAACGGGACCATGTAGCTCACGCCGGACATCAGCCACTTGCGGAGCTTGGTGCCGTAGCCCTCGGTGGAGTCGCCTGCCCGCTCGACCGGCGTCCCCGGAGCGGCGGACGCGGTGGCCTCGCCGCGCTCGGCCCTGCCGCACACCTCGGCGATCAGTTCGGCGGGGCGGTTGATGCCCGCCTTCACACCGACGTCGACGGTCGGCTTGCCGGCGAAGCGGTCCTTGTCGCGCACGGGGACGTCGTGCGCGAAGATCACACCGTCCGCCGCCGCGATCACCGCCGGGTCGAGGCGGGTGAAGCCGGCCGAGCCCTGGGTCTCGACGACGACCTCGACGCCCGCCTCGCGGCCCGCGCTCTCCAGCGACTCGGCCGCCATGTAGGTGTGGGCGATGCCGGTCGGGCAGGAGGTGACGGCGACGACACGGAACGGGCGCCCGCCCGCACCGGACGTGGCGCCCTGCGCCGTGCTGCCCGCCGCGGCGCCGGCGGAGGCCGCCCCCGGCGCCGCAGCGGTGTTCTCGGGGGCGCTCGCGGCGCCCTGCGCTCCGGCGCTCTCGGCCGCGCCCTCGGCGCCCGCCGGCGCCTCGTCCCCGCGGATCAGCGCCGCCGCCGTCCCCGCGTCGCCCACCGACCGCAGCGCATCCGTGAACTCGGTGTTCATCAGCTGCCGGGCCAGGGCGGAGAGGATCGTCAGATGGGCGTCGTCGGCTCCGGCCGGTGCCGCGATCAGGAAGATCAGGTCGGCGGGGCCGTCCGCGGCGCCGAAGTCGATGCCGGCGGCGCTGCGGCCGAAGGCGAGCGTCGGCTCGGTGACGTGGGCGCTGCGGCAGTGCGGGATACCGATGCCGCCGTCGAGGCCGGTCGGCATCTGCGCCTCACGGGCGGCCACGTCGGCGAGAAAGCCCTCCAGGTCGATCACCCGGCCCTGGGCCACCATGCGCTCGGCGAGGGCGCGCGCCGCCGCCTCCTTGGTGTCGGCGGACAGGTCGAGGTCGACCAGGTCCGCGGTGATCATGTCGCTCATCGCGGGCTCCTCTGCACGCGTATCGCCCGGGAAACGGGACGGGCGGGGGTGGGGACGGGGGTGCTGCGGACGTTCATGACACCGGCTCCCTCAGTTCGCGGTCGACCGGGATGTCGGCCGTGACCGTCACGGCGGCCGGGTCCAGGTCGGCGGGGGCCGGCATCACGCTGCCGGGGAGCTGGACGGCGGCGGCGCCGTGGGCGACGGCGGAGGCCAGGGCTTCCGGGCCGCTGCCGCCGGCGATCAGGAAGCCGGCGAGGGAGGAGTCGCCGGCGCCCACGTTGCTGCGTACGGCGTCCGCGGGCGCACTGCCGAACCAGGCGCCGGCGTCGTCCACGAGCAGTTGCCCGTCGGCGCCCAGGCTCGCGAGCACGGTGCGGGCGCCCATCTCGCGCAGTTCCTCGGCCGCCTTCACCGCGTCCCCCACGGTCGCCAGCGGGCGCCCGACGGCTTCCGCGAGTTCCTCGGCGTTCGGCTTCACCACGTCGGGCCGCGCACGCAGCGCTTCCAGGAGCGCACGCCCCGAGGTGTCCAGAGCGATGCGCGCGCCGCCGGCGTGCGCCCGGGTGACGACGTCGGCGTACCACGAGGGCGCGAGCCCCCGGGGCAGACTCCCGCAGCACGCGATCCAGTCGGCGTCCCGGGACTGTTCGCGGACGGTGTCCAGGAGCAGTTCCTGTTCGGCCGGGGACAGCTCCGGACCCGGGGCGTTGATCTTCGTGAGCACCCCGTCCGCTTCCGCGAGCGCAATGTTCGAGCGGGTGGGGCCGGCGACCGGGACCGGGGCGACCTCGATGCCCTGCGCGTCGAGCAGCTCGGCGACGAGCGCCCCCGGCGCACCACCCAGGGGCAGGACGGCGACCGTGCGCCGTCCGGCGGCCGCCACGGCGCGCGAGACGTTCACACCCTTGCCACCGGGGTCCATGCGTTCGGTGTCGGCGCGGATGACCTCGCCGCGCTTCAGGGCGTGGACCTCGTAGGTGCGGTCGAGGGACGGGTTGGGGGTGACGGTGAGGATCATGCGCGCACTACTTCCGTGCCGCCGCGCTCGATGACGGCGGTGTCTTCCGGGCTCAGCCCGCTGTCGGTGATCAGCAGGTCCACGTCGCCCAGACCGCCGAAGCGGGCGAAGTGCTCCTGGCCGTGCTTGGCGGAGTCGGCGAGGAGGACGACCCGGCGGGCGGCGGCGACGGCCGCACGCTTGACCGCGGCCTCGGCGAGATCGGGGGTGGTCAGACCGTGCTCGGCGGAGAAGCCGTTGGCGGCGACGAACAGGACGTCGGCGCGGATCTCGCCGTACGCGCGCAGCGCCCAGGCGTCGACGGCGGCGCGCGTGCGGTGCCGTACGCGCCCCCCGACCAGGTGGAGCTGGATACCCGGGTGGTCGGCGAGACGGGCCGCGATCGGCAGGCTGTGCGTGACGACGGTGAGGGAGGCCTCCAGCGGGACGGCCGCGGCCAGCCGCGCCACCGTCGTACCGGCGTCGAGGATCAGTGTGCCCTCGGTGGGCAGTTCGGCGAGGGCCGCCTTGGCGATGCGGTCCTTCTCGTCGGCGGCGGTGGACTCCCGTTCGGCGAGGTCCGGCTCGAAGTCGAGGCGGCCGGCGGGAATGGCGCCGCCGTGCACCCGGCGGACGAGGCCGGCGCGGTCGAGGGCCTTCAGGTCGCGGCGGATCGTCTCCGCGGTGACCTGGAACTCCTCGGCCAGCGACAGCACGTCGACCCGGCCGCCGTCCCGGGCGATCCGGAGGATCTCCTGCTGCCGCTCCGGTGCGTACATGTCCGTTCGCCTCCGACTGATGCCCGAACGTGTGGTTTCAGTCGGAGGCTACGCCCGGATTTCAGGAAAGTAAACAGCCCCGGGCCCCGTCCGGACACAAACGGACTTCAGGCCGCGATATGGCGGGCGTGCGCCGCCAGCAGGGCCGGCATCGGCAGCACCGGACCGTCGGGGTCCTTCGCCGCGTCGTCCCAGCGGCGCAGCGCCACCGCGTCCCGCGCCAGCGGATGCGCCGCGAACTCCGCCGCCTCCCGCTCGTCCATCGGGCCGCCCTGGACCTTCAGCGACGCGACCGACACCGGGCTGAGCAGGGCGTGGTACCCCGGGTCGGTGGCGACCAGATAGCGCTTGGCCGGTACGTGCCGGGCGATGACCCACGCCGCCCGTTCACCGAGCCGGCGCCGGGCGAACGCGGCGCCCGCCAGCTCGTGCGGCAGGCCCGGGTGCTCGGCACGGACCGGCCGGGCACGGCCGATGTCGTGCAGCGCCGCGGCGACCACCAGCTCGTCGTCCGCGCCCGCGTCCATCGCCAGCCACGCCGTCTGCAGCGCGTGGGTGCGCTGGTCGACGGCCTCCCCTCCGTACGGCAGGCCCGCGAGGCCGTCGACGAGCGCGGTCAGTTCCCGGCTCGTGAGCGGGGTGAGCGGATCACGAGGAACACGGATGGTCATCGGTCCTCCGTTCCGCGGATGGTCTCCGCCAGCTCCTCCGCGAGCCGCGGGGTCGCCGCGACCACGCCCGACCAGCGGCGGGTGAGGTCGGGGTCGATCTCCAGCGGGCGGCCGTGCACATCGATCACCGCGCCGCCCGCCGCGGGCACGGTGACCATCGCGGCCGCCAGGTCCACGATCCGGTGCGTGTCGGAACCGGCGTCGGCGAACGCGTCCGTCGACCCCTCGGCCACCAGCACCGCCTCCAGGCAGCTCGTCGACAGGATGCGGATCCTGGAGGCCCGCGTCGCCACCCGCCACCACGCGTCGGCGATGTGCTGCTGCGGCCGAAGCAGACTGACCGCCGCGCCGTCCAGCTCCGTACGGCCGCTCGTGCGGTACGGCGACGGCTGTCCCGCCACCGTGTGCCAGCAGCGCCCGGTCTCCAGCCAGCAGGTCAGCGCCTCCGTCGGCACGCCGTCCACCGCGATGACGCCCGCGAAGGCGGACAGCGGGACACCGGAGGCGGCGTTCGCGGTGCCGTCCACCGGGTCGGTGACGAGGGTGACGGCGGAGCCGTTGTCGATGTGGCCCAGCTCCTCGCTGAGCAGATTGATCCGGTGGGCGTTCACGACCTCGGCGATCGCGGTGTCCACGAGGATGTCCAGCCGCATCGTCGGCGTACCGTCCGCACCCGTCCGGACCTTCTCGGCCAGCTGGGCCCGGTCGTACGTCTCGCGCGCGGCCCGGAAGGCGTCGACGGCGGCCCGCGTCGCGGCGGCCAGCGCCGGATGGACGCCGGACGGCAGCTGCGGTTCGGGCACCGGCCACGGGATCCGGCCGCTCATGGGTGTCTGGCCGCTCATGCCGCCGCACCCCCCGGGGCCGAGCGCAGCACAGCCGCGACGACGGGCCAGGGGCGGCCGGGCTCGGCCAGCACCAGGTCGGCCCGCAGGCCCGCATCGAGACGGCCGCGGTCCTTCAGTCCCGCGACGTCCGCGGCGCCGCCGGTGACCAGGCCGACCGCCTCGGGCAGCGACGCCGACCCCTCCTCGGCGAGCAGCAGCGCCGCCCCGAGCAGCCCCGACGGCAGATAGTCGGAGGCCAGCGCGGTGACCAGACCGCGGGCGACCAGCTCGCGGCCGGAGGCGTTGCCGTTGTGCGAGTGGCCGCGCAGGACGTTCGGCGCGCCCATCACCACCGGCATGCCGTGCTCGCGCGCGGACTTCGCGGCCGCCACCGTCGTGGGGAACTCCGCGACCGCGCCACCGCGTTCGCACAGCTCCTCGATCTCGCGCGGCGAGCTGGGGTCGTGGCCGAGCAGCCGGATCCGGCCCGCGCGTGCCTGCTCGCCGAGCCAGCCCAGGGCCTCCTCGCGGACGTCGAGCCGGCCGTCCCGGTCCACGATCAGCCGGTCGACGTAGGCGCGGGCCTCGTCCTCGGTGACCCCGCGGGTGCCGACGAGATACCGCTCGTAGTAGGCGCGGTCCGTGTACTGGCCCTGGCCCGGGGTGTGGTCCTCGTGAGAGACGAGGACCGGCCCCCGGGCGGCATCCCCGGTCTCCTCCAGCCGCTGCCGCAGGCCGGCCAGGCCCTCCGGGCAGCGGACGTCCAGCCGGTGCAGGATCCGGTGGTCCACCAGACCGTCGTCGCCCCGGCTCTCCACGGCCGCGCAGATCCGCCGTGCGTTCTCCAGGGTCCGGCGCATCCCGCGCCCGCCGCTCTCCTCGAAGGCCGCGCCGTGGAACGCCGTCGTGACCCCGGCCGCGCGCAGCTTGCCCTCGAAGGACAACAGGGCGAACTCCAGAGGCAGTTCGGCCCCGGGGCGGGGCAGCTGCTCCTTCTCCAGGCCGTCGCTGTGCACGTCCACGAGGCCGGGCAGGCACAGCATGCCCTGACCGTCGACATCGGCCTCCACACCGGCCGGGTGCGGTTCGACCGCCGCGATCCTGCCGTCCCGGACCGCGACCAGCGCGTCGTCCAGTACGCGGTCCGGGAGCACCGCCCGGACGTGCCCGAGCACGTAGTCCGCGGGCGGCCCGCCCAGCGTCCAGCCCTGGGCCGGCGCCCCGGCCGGTCCCCTGCTCACCAGTCCCGTGCTCATGCCGCCGCCTCCAGCATCTCCGCCGGTGCGCCCTGCCGGGCGATCCGGCCGTCACTGACGAACACCACCCGGGACGCCAACTGCCGTATGGCGTCCATGTCGTGGAAGACGGCGAGGACGGCGACGCCCTGCCCCGCCAATGAGTCGATCAGCTCCAGCGCGGCCTCCCGGTTGGCCGGGTCCAGCGCGGAGACCGGCTCGTCGAGGAGCAGCAGCCGGGGCGGCTGCACGGTCCCCGCGGCGAGATTCACCCGCTGGCGCTCACCGCCGGAGAGGACGCCGCAGTCGACGTCCCAGAGGGTCTCGTCGAGGTTCAGCCGGTGCAGCGCGGCCGCCGCGGCCTCCCGTGCCTGGGCCCGGTCGAGCCCGCGCCGCCGGGCGGTCGCGGCGACCACCTCCAGCGGGCCGGTGCGCGGCGGGGCGGCCAGGAACTGCGAGACGTAGCCGAACTCCCGGCCGCGCAGCCGGGCCATCTGCCGGTCGGGCAGCGTGGTCAGTTCGACCGGGCCGGCCGCCGTGCGCAGCCGTACGGAACCGGAGTCCGGCAGGTAGGTGCGGTACACGCAGCGCAGCAGCGAGGACTTGCCGGCGCCACTGGGGCCCGCGAGGGCGACGTGCTCGCCGGTCTTCACGTCGAGGTCGACGCCGTGCAGCGAGGGCACGGTCCGGCCGTCGATGCTGTGCAGGGTGAAGGACTTGTACAGGGCACGGACCGTGAGTACGGGGTCCTCTGCGGAATCGGTGTGTGTGGTGTTCACCGGGCTCACCTCCGGGCGGCGGCGACGAGCCGCTGGGTGTAGGGGTGGTGGGGATCGTGGAAGAGCTGGTCGGTCAGGCCCTGTTCGACGACCCGGCCCGTCTGCATGACCAGCGTGCGGTCGGTCAGTGCCTCGATCACGGAGAAGTCGTGGCTGACGACCACGGCGGCGACGTCCCGCTCGGCGAGCAGGCTGCGCAGCAGGTCGAGCACGCCGGCCGCGACGGAGGCGTCGAGACCGGTGGTGGGCTCGTCGAGCAGCAGCACGGGCGGCTCGGTGGCCAGAGCCTTGGCGATCTGCACCCGCTGCTTCATGCCGCCGGAGAAGGTGTGTACGGGGTCGTCCATGCGGGACAGGGGCACCTCGACCCGGTCCAGCAGCTCCGCCGCGCGGCGCCGGATGGCGTGGTAGCCGCGCCAGCCCGCCGCGGTCAGCCGTTCGGCGATGTTGCCGCCGGCGGAGACGCGCAGGTCGAGTCCGGCGGCCGGGTCCTGGTAGACCACGGCCATCGAGTCGATGCGCAGCCGGCGCCGTACGGCCGCGGGCAGCGCGAGCACTTCGGACGCGCCGCCGTCCACCGTGGCGAGGTGGACCCGTCCGGCCGTGGCCGGCTCGTCGCCGATGACACAGCGCAGCACGGTGGACTTGCCGGAGCCCGACTCGCCGATGAGTCCCAGGGCCTCGCCCGGCGCCACGTCGAAGGAGACGTCCCAGGCGGCCACCACGGCGCCGGTGGACGGGCTGACCGCGGTGCCGTGCTCGGGACCCGTGCCGGGTACGGCCGATGCGCCGCCCGCGCCGTGCACCTTGCCGATGCCGTCGACGCGCAGGGCCCAGTCGGGGGTTCCGGCCGGGATCCTGCGGGCGGGCGCGGGTACGTCGTCCGCCGCGTCGGTACGGGCCACGGGCGCCCTGCGGCGCCCCGCGCGGGATGCCGGATCGGGCAGCAGGGCCAGCGGCGCGCGTTCCCGGTGGGCGGCGGTGTCGGCGTCCCCGGCCCGGACCCGCGCGCACCATTCGGTGTCGCTGCAGGCGAAGGCGCCCTCGGTTCCGGCGTTGACGAGGTAGACGTCGTCGCTGCCGCAGAACTTGCAGCGCCCGCCCGGTTCATGCTCGACCTCGAAGGGCACGTCGTCGAAGGTGAGGGGCCGTACCTCGGTGTGCGGGGGCACCGCGTAGATCCGCTTCTCGCGGCCGGCGCCGAAGAGGTTGAGGTGCTCGGCCTGGTGGAGCCTGGGCACGTCCCAGCGCGGGATGGGGCTGGTCGCCATCACGTAGCGGCCGCCGACCAGCACCGGGTAGCCGGTGCTCGCGGTGATCATGCCGTTGCGGACGATGTCCTCGTAGAGGCTGACCCACATCGCGGAGTAGTCGCCCTCGGCGTGCATCCGCGCGCACTCGGCCACCGACTTCTGCACACCGCGCAGCGGTTCGGGCACGGGCACCTGGTAGACCAGCACGTGCTGGGCGCCCAGGTCCTCCTCGGGGATGCGGTGGCGGGTCTGTACGACCGTGGCCTCCCGGGTGTCGGCGGACTCGCCGCACCCGGTGGTCCGCGCGATCATCCGGCGCAGATTGGTGGCGTTGACGCCGGCGTCGTCGCCCTGGTCGATCACCTTCACCGTGTCGTCGGCGCCGATCACCCCGAGGGTGACCTGCAGTCCGCCCGAGCCCCAGCCGCGCGCCACCGGCATCTCCCGGGAGCCGAAGGGGACTTGGTAGCCGGGCACACAGACCGCGGCGAGCGCGGCCCGGCGGACCTCCCGCTTCGCGTCCTCGTCGAGGATCCCGGCGGGCGGGCTGCCCGCGTCCGCCGCGGCGACGAGCGCGCCGACGCGCGAGGTGTCCGACGTCCGCGGGGTCTGCGGGGTCTGCGGGGTCTGCGGGGTCTGCGGGGTCTGCGGGGTGTCGTACGTCGTGCTCATCGGCAGTCCTTTCCTGCGGGCTCGGCGGCCCGGGCCGGCAGGTCCTCTCCCGCCTCGGCGGCGGCCCGCATGGCTTGCTTGCGCTCGACCATCGAGCGGAAGGTGACGTAGTGAGGGAGCTTCAGGTGCTCCAGGAAGCCGCCCGAGTCGAGGCCGTCGACGGTGAGCAGCAGCAGCTGCTCCAGCGGACCGCTGCGGCCGAACCGGCGGTTGGCGATGTCCAGGTTGGCCATGGCGATGGCCTTGCGCTCGTTGTGCCCGAAGCACAGGCCGTAGCCGACGTCGAAGCGCGCACGGTCCTCGTCCGCGCCGTCCAGGTCCTCGATGGCCTCGGCCTCGGTGACCCGGAACTCGCCCACGGCGACCGGGTTTCCGGTGTGCGGGTGGCGGACGCGCAGCGGCAGCCTGCCGTGGCGCAGCTCGCCGAGGGTGATCTCGTGCACGTCGCCGTCCGGCCCGAGGACCGAGCGGTACCACAGGGCCACCAGCGCACCGGACTCGGCGCGGGCCATGGCGGCCAGGACCGCGGACCGGTCGGCGGGCGGCCGGGCCGGCTTGCGGGTGATGTCGTGCGGCTCCGGGTCGTCGCCCGTCCGCCCCTCGGCGACCAGTTCCATCTTCCGGAGCAGGTCGAGGAACCGCCGGGGGCTGCGCTGCTCCTCGGTGCGCTCCGCGCGCTCGGTGCCGCCCGCGGTGTCCGGTGCCGTGGGCACCGGCTCCGGCGGACCCGCGGGCCGCTCCAGCAGGCGGCCGGTGTAGTCCGAGGTGCGGCCGAGGAGTTGCGGTCCGTCGGGCTCGCGGAACGCCGGGACGATGCGGCGCAGCACGGTCATCTCGCCCGGGTCGACGGGTTCGCTGACCGCCAGCCGCTGCAGGGTGGAGCGCTGGGCGCGCAGCAGGTGCGAGGCCTCCAGGGTGTCGCCCTCGGCCTGCCGGAAGGCGGCGGCCGCGGTCGGCTCGTCGTAGAGGCCGGCCTCGCCCATCACCCGGTCGACGGCCAGCCGGAAACGGGTGGTGATCTGCTCGGTCGACGCCCACGGCGCCGGCGCGTGGTCGCGCTTGCGGCGGACCAGGTCCTCGGCGGCGAGAATCGCCTCGAGTCCTCCGCGTGCTCCCGAGTACCCCATCAGTTCTCCTCCTCGGACACGGCAGTGGTCATGGCGTCGGCAGCGGCCTCGGCTTCGGTGGCGGCTCCGGCTCCGGCTCCGGCTTCGGCCAGGACGGTGACGGTGGTGCTGCGCGGCAGGCCCATGACCCGGCCGTCGGGCGCGGCCAGCAGCAGATCGGCTCCCGTGGGGAAGCCGCCGACGGCCGCGGCGCGTGCCTCGACGAACCCGTCCGGCACGCCCTGCGGGGCGACGTCGCGTTCGCCCGGCACACCGGGCCCGGACAGCCGCCACTTGACCGGCCCGCCCTCCAGCGCGGTCACCGGCAGACACAGCACGGCGCCGTCCTCCGGCGCGTCGGCCGTGCCCCGCGCCAGCCGGAGGATCTCCTGCGGCACGACGGGCCGTACGGCCCCGGCGAGCCGGGCCTTCTCCAGCGGCACCGCCGGGGCGTCGGTGGCCACGCTCACCACGTCCGACCAGCACGGGGCACCGTCCTCCTCCAGCACACAGATGCCGGTCCCGAGGTCGGCGAGCGCGAGGACCGGCAGCAGCGCGGGCGGCACCTCGTCCGGTACGTCCACCGGGAACCGGATCACCGTGCCCGGCCGCGCCAGGGCGTCGAGCACGGCCCGGAAGACGCCCTGTGCCTGGGCGGGAGGCAGCTTGGCCGCGGTCACCAGCTCCGCGGTCCCGAAGGCGCCCGGGGCGGGTGTCGGCATGGTCTCGACGGCGGTCACGTCAGCTCCTCGAACTCGACGACGGTCGGGGCGAGTTCCGCCCACTCCTGGCTCTCCCGCAGGTCCCGGCGGCGCGCGACCTGCTCGCACAGCAGGTCGACGTCGGCGGCCCGGGGCCGGCCGGACTGCACCTCGGCGTCGAGCACCGCGGCGGCCAGCACGGCCACGCGGTCGTCCCCGAGGCGCATGGCCCAGCCGCGGTGACCGGCCAGTTCCACCTCCGCCCGGCAGGCCAGGACGTCACCCAGCAGGAACCGCTGCGCCAGGACCGGCTCACGGACCTGCGCGGTCACGCAGCCGACCTCGGGCGCCACCAGGACCCGCACCCGCGCGCCGTCGGCGATGCAGGCGTCGGCCAGTTCGATCAGTTCGGCCCTCTCGGCCTCGGCCAGCAGGGCACAGCGATGCTCCCTGCTCAACACGTGTGTCACCACTTCTCCCAGTTCATTACGGTGTGTTCGTCTGCTGTGGTGTCGCGGTGCCCAGCGGGCCACCGGCCTCGTCGCCGACGGCCCGTTCGTCGAGTTCGACCACGACGCGGACGGCGTCGGCGCGGGTCCAGGTGCGGCTGCACATCAGGACATTGCCGGCCGCCTCGTCGCGGCTGACGCTCTCCACCAGCCACGCGGGCAGGCTGCTCTCCATGCGCAGGGCGCGCAGGACCTCTGCCGGCGGGACGTCGATGCTGACCCGGCACCAGGCCCGCATCGGCCGCACCCGCACCATCTGGCGGAGCACCAGGTCGACGGAGTCGACGGCGTGCAGAGCCAGATCCAGGTCGGGCACCTCCTCCACCGGGATCCACTCATGGGTCCAGGAGGCGAGGAGGTCGTCGATGTAGAACTCGCGCACCACCTCGTGCACGGGCGAGCCGGCGGGCCGCTCGAACCGGTCCGCCAGATCGGCGGGCAGCGGCATCGTGCGCACCGACTTGACCAGGGCGCGAGGTGTGGCGCCCGCCGCCGAGATCGTGGTGGACCACGACGGCGGGACACTGCGCGAGATGACGTAGTCGATGCGCCGGTTGACGAAGGTGCCCGACCCCTGGGTCCGGCGGACGACGAACCGGCGCTCCAATTCCTGTACGGCCGCCCGTGCGGCGGCCCGGCCCACGCCGAACCGCCGGGCGATCTCGGCCTCGCTGGCGACCCGGGTGCCCCGGGCACACTCGGCCAGCTCGGCGGACAACTGCTCCGCGATCTCCAGATACCTGGTCCCACTCACACCGGGAACTGTCGTCGGCCGACTCGTCCGGACAACCTGCTGCCGACCAACGCCTCCGACCGGGAACATGAACAGCCGTGACAGTTGTTTCCCGGTTCGAACCGGCCGTCCCCCATGGAATCCATGGGAGAAGGCGCCACGCGTCGGGGTATCACGGCCCACCCGGGTGCGGCCGTCGGCGGACGACGCGGTGGGCTCGGCGCACGACGGGGTACGTCCGGCGCACGACGCGACCCGGTCGGCGTACGACGTGGCGCGCTCAGCGGACGACGCGGCGCAGCCACACCGCAAGCAGCTCCACGACGAGCACGGTGGCGAACACCAGCAGCAGCACAGTGGTCACGACGCCGAAGTCCAGCACCCGTGAGGCGTTCAGGAGGTCGAAGCCGATGCCGCCCGCGCCGACGATGCCCAGCAGCGTCGCGGAGCGGATGTTGACGTCGAGCTGGTAGAGCAGGTGTCCGACGAACGCGGGCGCGGCCTGCGGCAGCGTCGCCGAGCAGAAGACCTGCCGGCGTCCCGCACCGGTGGCGCGTACCGCCGCCTCGACTCCCGGGTCGACCTCCTCCAGCGAGTCGGCCACGAGCTTGCCGAGCAGGCCGACGGCGCCGACGCCCAGCGCCAGCGCGCCGGCCACCGCGCCGAGGCCGGTGATCACCACGAAGACGAGGGCCAGGACGAGTTCGGGTATGCCGCGGACCAGCACCACCACGCCCCGGAACGCGGCTGCGGTCGCGGGCGAGGGCGAGACGTTGCGGGCGGCCAGCGCACCGATGGGCAGGGCCAGCACCGCCCCGATCAGGGTCGCGGCGAAGGCGATCTCGACGGTGTCGAAGAGGTCGGACAGCAGGTCCGGCAGGATGCCACCGGTCTGAGGCGGCCAGAACAGCCCCAGCGTACGACCGAGGCCGCCGAGCGCTCCGAGGAACTGGTCCGGTGCGAGACCGGCGCCCCGCACGGAGGCGGCCAGCGTCAGGAGGGTCACGGCCGCGTAGGCGGTGCGGCGCACCCGGCGGGCGTTCCACGGCGGGCTGACGCGGGTGGCGGCGGTGGGGGCAGTCGCAGTACGGACATCGGCCGTACGGAGACGGGCCGTACGGAAACCCACCTTGCCGAGACCCGCCGTACGGGAACCAGCCGTACGGGAACCAGCCGTACGGACACCCGCCGTACGGACACCCTTCGTCCGCCCTCCCCCGTCGGCGTTCCGCAGCAGGGCCCGCCGTATCGCCCCGGAGAGCAGCTCCACCAGCACGCACAGCAGCAGCACGATCAGCGCGAGCGCCATGCCCCGCCGGTAGTCCAGGGCGTTCAGCGCCCCGGCGATCTCGAAGCCGAGGCCGTTCACGCCGACGAAGCCCAGCACCACCGAGATCCGCAGGTTGATGTCCAGCCGGTGCAGCGCGTTGGCCACCAGGGAGGGCAGCACCTGCGGCAGCACACCGGAGACCAGTTGCTGGAGACGGCTCGCGCCGGTGGCCCGTACCGCGGTGCGCGGTCCCTCGTCGATCTGCTCGATCGCGTCGGCGTACATCTTGCCGACCATGCCGACCGAGTGGAGGCCCATGGCCAGCACACCGGTCAGGGCGCCGAGTCCGAAGACGCGGAAGAAGACGATCGCGAGCACCACGTCCGGGACGGCCCTGGCCAGCACGACGACACCGCGCGCGCCGAGCCTGGCGCCCGCGTGCGGAGTGGTGTTGCCGGCGGCCAGCACCGCCACCGGAACGCTGAGCAGCACCGACAGCAGCGTCGCGCACACCACGACGGCCATGGTCTGCCCGCACAGCCGAAGCACCTCGGCGGCGGGCGGGAAGTCGAGCGGGAACATCCGCCCCGTGAAGTCCACCGCGTTCGAGGCACTGTCGACGAGGGTCGCGGCGTTGATGCGCAGGTCGGCGAAGGCCCAGCACGCGAAGCCGGCCAGGGCGGCCATGACGAGCAGCGCGGCGACGCCGCCCGGGCGAGGCCTGGGCAGGGTCCGGGGAGCGGGGGCGGAACCGGGCGGCGGGGCCGGGGAAGGCGGCGTCGGGGCGGCCGCGGTCGAGACGGTCACGGGGCTCAGCCGGCCGTGGCCGTGAGGACCGCCGGGGTCGTGACGCCCAGCCGTGCGTACACGGACATGACGTCGTCCCGCGTGAGACCGGACACCGGGCTGTCCATCAGCACCCGGCCGCCCTGCAGGCCGACGATCCGGTGGCCCCAGGAGAGCGCCAGGTCGACCTGGTGCAGGCTGCACAGCACGGTGAGCCGCTCCTCCTCGCCGATCTCCTTGATCAGCCCCATGATCTGCGCCGAGGACTCCGGGTCGAGGGAGGCGACGGGCTCGTCGGCGAGCAGGATCTCCGGCCGCTGCATCAGCGCCCGGGCGACGGCCACCCGCTGCTGCTGACCGCCGGAGAGGGTGTCCGCGCGCTGGAACGCCCGGTCCGCCAGGCCCACCCGCTCCAGATGGCGCAGCGCCTCGCGCCGCACGCTCTGCGGATAGCCGAGCAGACCGAGACGGGGTCCGCGCAGCCTGCCGAGCGCGCCGGTGCACACGTTCTCCAGCACGCTGAGGCTGCCGACGAGATGGAACTGCTGGAAGACGAAGCCGATCCGGCGGCGCAGCCGGCGCAGTCCGGCGCCGCGGGCGCGGCCCACATCGGCGCCGAGGACGGTGACCGTGCCGGTGGTGGCCCGCTGCAGTCCGTCGACGTGGCGCAGCAGGGTCGACTTGCCGGACCCGGAGAGACCGAGCAGTACGACCATCTCCCCGGCCCGAACGCTCAGGGAGACGTCGTCGAGTGCGAGCACGTCGGAATCGAACCGCTTGCTGACTCCGTCGAATCGCACTACGGGTTCGGGGAGACGGTCGGGGGCCATGAGTCGCTCCGGTTCGTTTCGGTGAACTGAACTGCCGTGCGGACAACCGGAATTGCCGATGCCATACCGTGCGCACCGCAATCCCGGCCGTCCGCGAATTCCGCGTTATCCGGCCGCCCGGGTCAGGACTTCACGCACTGCTTGTCCTTGGTGACCGCGCAGACCTTTCGGACGCCGTCGTAGATCGCGTCGTCCACCGTTGCGTAGCCCCAGTCACCGGCGTCGTCGACCTCGCACTTGCCGCTGCCGGAGCAGAAGCCGTGGGCCTTCAGATAGTCGGCATTGGCCTTGGTCCGGAAGGCATCGGTGATCTTCTGCTTCAGGCCGGCGTCGAGATCGTCGCTGATCGCCACCGGGGAACCCGGGATGACCGCGGACTTCCACACCGTGGTGATCTCGCCCTTCTTGAGCTGACCCTTCTCGATCAGCTGCTTGTCGACCATCGTGTCGTAGGCGAATCCGGCCTCGCACTGGCCGCTCTTCACCGCGAGCACCGAGGCGTCGTGGCCGCCGGCCATCACCGGCGTGATGCCCTTGGCCACGTCCACGCCGGCCTCCATCAGCCCGGCCCGCGGGTAGAGGTAGCCGGAGGTGGAGTTGGGGTCGACGAAACAGACCTTCTTGTCCTTGAAGCCCTTGAGGTCCTTGATCGGCGAGCCCGTCTTCACGATGCCGTAGGACTGGTAGCCGGGCTTCGCGCCCTTCGTCTCGACACCGGCGGCCACCGGGGTGGCTTTCACACCGGAACTCTTCGCCTGCACATAGGAGAACGGCCCGTACGCGGCGATCTGGATCTTTCCGGAACGCTGTCCCTCGATGACGGCCGCGTAGCTCGTGGCCTTCTGGAAAACGATCTTCTTGCCGGTCTCCTTCTCCAGCAGCTTGATCACAGCCGCGTAGGAGGCCTTGAGGTCGGTGGAGTTCTCAGCGGGAACGGCGGCCATCACCAGGGTGCCGCCGCCCTTTCCGTCCGTCGCGGCGGAGGCCTTCGAGGCCGCACTCCCGCCGCAGCCGGTCAGGGCAAGAAGAGAGGCGGCACCGAGGGCGAATGCACCGAGAGCGCGCCGATTCACAGGAAACATCGTTTGGCTTCTCCTCAAACGGCCCGCAAAGGCGCCGCCGAAACGGTCTTCGAACGGCACCCAGGCTGAATCCAGGCCGTGCCGGTGCGGAGAAGCGATGGTTGCGGCCCGTCGAACGCGACCCGTCTCTTGAGGGCACCCGACCGGACGACTCGACCGGGCCACACCCGGACACAACGGACACAGTCGCAGCGCCGAGAGCGAACGGAACGCCGACGAGCCCGGTGCCGTGGCCACCGGGCTCGTCGACGACATCCCTGGTCATGGACCCTTCGTCGGGACGGATGCGGGCGCGGACGCCCCGCCGGGACGTCACCCCGCGAATTCCGGCTCCTTGTCCACCGCCGGGAGTTCCGGCTCGGCCTGCTCCGCACCCTCCACGTGCTGCGCCGGCCGCTTGGGCAGCGCGGACATCAGCAGGAAGATCACGCCCATCACGCCGGCCACCCACCACAGCGCGTGCTGGAAACCGTTCACGAAGGCGGGGCCCACCTGGGCGCGGGTCAGCCGGTCGCCGATCACGCCGAAGAACACCACCGAGACCAGGCCGAGGCCCAGCGCGTTACCCATCTGCTGCACGGTGTTGATCAGGCCGGAGGCGGAACCGGCGTGCTCGCGCGGCACCTCCGAGAGCACCGCGTCCGTCAGCGGCGCGACGATCAGGCCCATGCCGGCCCCCATCACGACCAGCGGGAAAGCCATCTGCCAGGGGGCGATGGCAAGGCCGTAGTGGTGCGCCTCCCAGATGTAGAGGAGGACGCCGGCCGCCATCACCAGCGCACCGGCCTGGAGCACCTTGCGGCCGAAGCGAGGCACCAGCTTCTGCACGGACATGCCGGCCGCCGTCGACACCGCCAGCGAGAACGGCACACCGGTCAGACCCGCCCGCAGCGGGCTCCAGCCCAGGCCGATCTGCATGTACAGCGTCCAGACCAGGAAGAAGATGCCGAGCGCGACACCGAAGACGGTCTGTACGGCGATGCCGGCGGCGAAGCTCTTGACCCGGAACAGCGACAGCTCGACCAGCGGGGAGCCGTCCCGGGCCGCCTTGCGCCGCTCGTAGGCCACCAGCCCCGCGAAGACGCCGAACGCGCCGGCCATCGAGACGTACCCCCACAGCGGCCAGCCCAGCTCACGGCCGCGGGTGAGCGGGTAGAGCAGCATCAGCAGGCCCAGCGTCACCAGGGCGACGCCCACGAGGTCCAGCTTCAGCGCCTTCGGCGCACGGGACTCGGTGATGTAGCGACGGCCGAGGACGTAGGCGACGACACCGACCGGCAGGTTGATCAGGAAGATCGGCCGCCATTGAAGACCGAACAGGTTCCACTCCGTCAGCAGGGCACCGAGCAGCGGGCCCGAGACCGCGCCCAGACCGACGACCGCGCCGAACAGCCCGAACACCTTGCCGCGCTCATGGGCGGGGAAGGTGGCGTGCACGATCGACAGGACCTGCGGGACCATCATCGCCGCCATGCCGCCCTGCAGGATGCGGGAGGCGACCAGCATCTCCGGGTTCGCGGCGAAGCCGCACAGGGCGGAGGCCACGGTGAAACCGGCGACACCGACGAGGAACAGCCGCCGGCGGCCGTGGATGTCGCCGAGGCGGCCGCCGGTGATCAGGCCGGCGGCGAAGGCCAGCGCGTAGCCGGCGGTTATCCACTGGATCTGGCTGAGGGAGGCGCCCGCGTCCTGCTTGATCGAGGGGATCGCGATGTTGACGATGGTGACGTCGACGAGGTCCATGAAGGCCGCGGTCATCACGATCGCGAGCGCGAACCAGCGGCGGCGGTCACCCGGGGCCTGCTGAGCGCTGTGGGGCTGTTGCGTGGAGGTCATGGGTACACGCTAGATCCCCATTAGGTCAGATCGTGTCCTACTTGTGCGGCATCCTCGCATGTATGACGACGGACACTCCGGCTCGGCTCCTTCAGCTGCTCTCCCTCCTCCAGACCCCGCGCGAGTGGCCCGGCGGCGAGCTGGCCGACCGGCTCAGGGTGTCCCGCCGTACCGTGCGACGGGACATCGACCGCCTGCGGGAGCTGGGCTATCCCGTGCACGCCACGAAGGGTGCCGACGGCGGGTACCGGCTGGTCGCGGGCAAGGCCATGCCACCGCTGGTGCTCGACGACGAGGAGGCGGTGGCGATCGCGGTCGGCCTGCGGGCGGGGGCCGGACACGCGGTCGAGGGGGTGGACGAGGCGTCGGTGCGGGCCCTGGCGAAGCTGGAGCAGGTGCTGCCGGCCCGGCTACGGCACCGGGTGTCCACGCTCCAGGCCGCGACCACACCGCTGACCAGTGGGGACGGCGCGAGTATCGCGCCGGAGACACTGACCGTGATGGCTGCCACGGTGGCGGGGCAGGAGCGGCTGCGCTTCGCCTACCGGGACAAGGACGGCAGTGAGTCCCGGCGCCAGACCGAGCCGTACCGGCTGGTGTCGACGGGGCGGCGGTGGTACCTCGTCGCGTACGACCTCGGGCGGGAGGACTGGCGGACGTTCCGGGTGGACCGGGTGCGGGAGCCGCTCGCGACCGGGGTGCGGTTCACGCCGCGGGAGCTGCCGACGGGCAGTGCGGCGGAGTTCCTGCGGCGGTCGATCTGGCGGCGGCAGGAGACGTACGAGTTCGAGGTGCGGTTCACCGGGCCGGTGGAGACGGTCTCCGCACAGGTACCGGCGTGGCTCGGCGTGCCGGAGGAGGACGGGGCGGGCGGGTGCGTGCTGCGGGGGAGCAGCGGGGAGCCGGTGGAGTGGCTGGCGGTGCGGCTGGCGACGGCGGGCTGTGAGTTCGTCGTCCGGAGTCCGGGTGAACTGGTGGAGTGCGTAAGGGAGTTGGGGGCCCGGTTGAGCCGGGCGGGAGCGGGACCGGGGTGATTCCGGCACGACCCGCCGGACGGGACCCGGCCCCGCGATTCCGGCGTGATCCGCCGGACGGGCCTCAGCCCTCCTCCCCCCACCCGAAGCCCTCCAGTGCCTCCAGGTTGCGCAGGGCCAGGGCCGCCGGGCCGTCGGGGCCCGTGGGCGGGGACGTGGTGGCGGCCCAGGATTCGACGGCCACACGGATCGCGGCGCCCGCCACCGCTGCCGCGAAGCGCAGGTGCGGGGGGATCGGGGCCGGTTCGGCAACGTTGTCCTGGGGGGCGACGTCGTCCCGCGGCGCGATGTCGTCCCCGGCGGCCCCGGAGCCGGCCGCCGTTTCCTCCGCCGGCGGCGACAACCGCTCCGCCAGGATCTCCGCGAGCACTCCCTCCGACGCCTGGCAGACCTCCGCCCAGACCTTGCGCAGGGCGGGGCTCGCGTCGGCCAGGTGGATCAGCGTGCGGACCCATTCCCAGGAGGAGGCCGAGACGCCGGCGCCCGGGGTGAGGGTGTCACGGACCGCGTGACTCAGGGCCTCGGGGACGGTGAGGGCGGGCGGGGCCTCGCGGACCGCTTGCGTCCAGCGCTGGGCGCCGGCCGCGTAGAGAGGGGCCACCGCCTCTTCCTTGGTGGCGAAGTAGCGGTAGAACGTGCGCGGGGCGATGCCCGCCGCCTGGGCGATGTCCTCGGCGCGGGTGGCGCGCAGGCCCTGGCGGACGAAGAGGGCGGCCGCCGCGCGGGCGATCTCCATCCTGGTCTCCGCCTTGCGGCGTTCGGTGAGAGACGCCGGGGAGGAGGCGGAAACCGGCTGGTGGGCGGTGTTGCCGGTGGTGCTGGGGGTGCTCACCTCGGCAGGCTATGCCGATGTGGCAGAATCTGCCATCCGGCGGGCCACCCCGGGGTTCAGGTACGGGGTGGCCCGCCGCTCCAGCGTGTCCGCCGCCGATCTCCGGGCGGCCGGAACCAGGCCCGCCGCCCACCGCGGCCCACCTTCGCGAACCCTTGCCGCCCGCCCCGCGCACCGTCGCGGCCCACCTCCGCGCCGGCAACGGCAAAGAGCCGGGCCCCGGCGCCTGGGGGGGTAGGCGCCGAAGCCCGGCTCTGGGAAGGTCCCGGCGCCGGGGGGGTGACGTCGGGACATGGCTCACAGGTGGGTCATGCCCGGTAGGCCGTACAGGCGGGTCGTATCAGGTGGTCGTGCGGCCAGGTCGTACGAGGTGTTCGCCGTGCCGGTTGTGGGGGGTGTGCACAGAGCGGGAGTGCGGTCCCGGGCCCCAACTCCTGGGCCCTGAAGGGTTGTTCCCTCGGGCCCCGGGGTTGAAGCGATAGGACCACGCCATGTTTGCGCCGTCTTTCGCCACCAGGCGTACGCGGTCGTACGCCGTCCGGTCACGCCGCCGCGTCGAAGCCGGTGTCGCGGGCCAGCTTCTTCAGTTCGAGCAGCGCGTGCTTCTCGATCTGGCGGATGCGCTCACGCGTCAGGCCGTGCTCCTTGCCGACCTCCGTCAGGGTGCGCTCGCGGCCGTCCTCGATGCCGTACCGCATCTTGATGATGGAGGCCGTGCGCTGGTCCAGGCGGCCGATCAGGTCGTCCAGTTCCTCGCTGCGCAGGAGGGTGAGGACGGACTGCTCGGGGGAGACCGCGGAGGTGTCCTCCAGGAGGTCGCCGAACTGGGTCTCGCCCTGGTCGTCCACCGACATGTTGAGGGAGACCGGGTCACGGGCCCAGTCCAGCACGTCGACCACACGCTCCGGGTTGGAGCCCAGCTCGGCCGCGATCTCCGCGGGCTCCGGCTCGCGCCCGTTCTCACGGTTGAACTCGCGCTGGACGCGGCGGATGCGGCCCAGCTCCTCCACCAGGTGGACGGGGAGCCGGATCGTGCGGGACTGGTCGGCGATGGAGCGGGTGATGGCCTGGCGGATCCACCAGGTGGCGTACGTCGAGAACTTGAAGCCCTTGCGGTAGTCGAACTTCTCGACGGCGCGCACCAGGCCGGCATTGCCCTCCTGGACCAGGTCGAGGAGCGGCAGGCCGCTGCGCGGATAGCGCCGGGCCACCGCCACGACCAGGCGGAGGTTGGAGCGGATGAAGACGTCCTTGGCCCGCTCGCCCTCGGCGACCAGGAACTCCAGCTCCTCACGGGTGGCGTCCGACTGGGACTCCTCCTCGCCGTCGAGGACCTGCTGCGCGAACACACCCGCTTCGATGGTCTGGGACAGCTCGACCTCCTTGGCGGCGTCGAGCAGCGGCGTGCGCGCGATCTCGTCGAGGTACATACCGACCAGATCGCGGTCGGCGATCTCGCCTCCATGGGCGCGAACACTGCTTGCCGAGTCGGCCGTCTCGCCGGTGGCGGACTGACGACGGGCGACGGCACGGGTTGCCATGCGTGCTCCCTTGCGATGGTGGGCTGGCGGGTGGTCCTAACGAACGCTCGGCACTCCGGGGACTGTCTCTGGGACTCTCCTTGAGTGCCCTGCATCCGTGGGAAACAACGACTGGAATCCGGACAGAATTCCCAACCCGCCCCCGTATTTTTCTGATCATGCAGTACCCTGTTCCGCCACATGGGAGGCGTGATGCCGTCGGGACACACAGAGGTGCAGGTCAGGCCAGGGATCGAGGGTGATCTCGCCGCCCTCACAGCCCTCTACAACCACTACGTACGCGAGACACCCATCACGTTCGATACGACGGAGTTCACTGCGGAGGAGCGCCGCCCTTGGCTGCTCTCCCACCCGGAAGACGGCCCGTACCGCCTGTTGGTTGCCCAGGGCGGGGACTCTCAGGAGATTCTGGGGTACGCCACATCCAGCCCCTATCGGCCCAAACCCGCGTACGCGACCTCCGTGGAGATCTCGGTCTACGTCGCCCCGGACGCCGGCCGCCGCGGGATCGGCACCCTGCTCTACGACAGCCTCTTCAAGGCCCTGGCCGACGAGGACGTGCATCGCGCGTACGCCGGCATCGCCCGGCCCAACGAGGCCTCCGAGCGGCTGCACGCACGCTTCGGCTTCCGGCACGTCGGCACCTACCGGGAAGTCGGGCGCAAATTCGGCCGCTACTGGGACGTGGCCTGGTACGAGAAGGACCTGTAGAGCGACCCGCGCCCCGCGACCCGCGGAAGGGCCGCCTGCCGGTCGTCCGGGTCAGCCGAACTGCACCGACCGTTTCGCCATCCCCATCCAGAACCCGTCGATCACCGACTTCTGCGCGTCCAGCTCGCCGCCCGCCTCCGCCGCACCCATGGTGACGAAGAGCGGGGCGAAGTGTTCGGTGCGCGGGTGGGCGTAGCGGCCGGCCGGAGCCTTGTGGAGGAAGTCCAGCAGGGCGTCCCAGTCACGGGCCTCCAGGGCGCGCCGGCCCCAGTCGTCGAACTCGGATGACCAGCCGGGCACGCCGCCCGCATGGCGCAGGGCGGCCAGGTTGTGCGTGAAGAAGCCGGATCCGACGATCAGCACCCCTTCGTCGCGCAGCGGGGCGAGCCTGCGGCCGATGTCCATGAGGCGGACCGGGTCGAGGGTGGGCATGGAGATCTGCAGGACGGGGATGTCGGCGGCCGGGAACATCTCGACCAGCGGGACGTAGGCGCCGTGGTCGAGGCCGCGGTCGGGGATGTCCTGGACGGGGGTGCCGGGGGCGCGCAGCAGCCCGCGGACGGACTCGGCGAGTTCGGGCGCGCCGGGGGCCGCGTACTGGACCCGGTAGTAGTGCTCGGGGAAGCCCCAGAAGTCGTGGACGAGCGGGACGGTGCGGATCGCGCCGAGGGCGAGGGGGGCCTCCTCCCAGTGGGCGGAGACCATGAGGATCGCCTCGGGGCGCGGCAGGCCGGCGGACCAGGCGGCGAGCTGGCCGGGCCAGACCGGGTCGTCGGCGAGCGGCGGGGCGCCATGACTGAGGTACAGGGCGGGCATGCGCTCCTGGGTGGCGGCGGACATGACGGCGGCTCCCAATGCTTCGGTTCACATCATGCTTCGGTTCACATCACACGGATGCGCTTCACTCATCTGCCCAGCGCAGATGTTTGAACTCTCAAGCTTTACCGGACAGAGTACGCGCGACTTGTTCAAGTTTCAAGGAGATGCCCCGTACAGTGGAATCCATGAACACGGCAACGGACTCCGCCGGCCGGCACCGCTGGCTGACCGACGAGGAGCAGCGCGTCTGGCGCGCCTATCTGCACGCCACCACCCTGCTCGAGGACCACCTCGACCGGCAGCTGCAGCGCGATGCGGGCATGCCGCACATCTACTACGGCCTGCTCGTCAGCCTCGCCGAGGCCCCCCGTCGCCGACTGCGGATGACCGAGCTGGCCATGAAGGCGAAGATCACTCGCTCCCGGCTGTCGCACGCGATCGCGCGGCTGGAGAAGAACGGCTGGGTCCGCCGCGACGACTGCCCCGCCGACAAGCGCGGCCAGTTCGCGGTGCTCACCGACGAGGGCTCCGAGGTGCTGCGCCGCACCGCACCGGGCCATGTGACCGCCGTACGGCAGGCGCTGTTCGAGCGGCTGACCCCCGAACAGCAGAAGACCCTCGGCGAGATCATGGAGATCGTCG
This sequence comes from Streptomyces sp. NPDC101151, assembly GCF_044768335.1. NCBI lineage: Bacteria > Bacillati > Actinomycetota > Actinomycetes > Kitasatosporales > Streptomycetaceae > Streptomyces > Streptomyces sp. NPDC101151. Next base: position 124,752 of record NZ_JBIWPP010000023.1, read on the forward strand.
CCGAGGGTCTTCAGCCCAACGAAGCGGGTGCGGACCTGCCCTGGCTCCGCTGATTCACCGTACGGGCGCTCAGTGGGCGACCACCGGCACCGGCACCTCGTCCTCGACACCCTCGCCGGAAGCCACCGTGGTGGAGCCCGGGCTGCCGGCGTTGACGAAGGTGAAGGCGATCAGCGCGGCCAGCCCCAGGATGCCGACGGCGAACCAGATCGCCGTGCTGTAGCCGTGCACCAGGCCCTGCAGTCCGACCAGCTGCTGCTGCGGCTTGGAGGTCGCACCGGCCATGTGGTCCTTGACGTACGACACCGTCGCGGAGGACGCGATCGTGTTCAGCAGGGCGGTACCGATCGCGCCGCCCACCTGCTGCGAGGTGTTGACCATCGCCGAGGCGACACCGGCGTCCCGGGGCTCGACGCCCTGGGTGGCCAGGGACATGGCCGGCATGAACGCCGTACCCATGCCGAGGCCGAGCAGGAGCATCGCGGGCAGCAGCAGGGTGGTGTACGAGGAGCCGACTTCGAGCTGCGTCAGCAGCAGCATGCCGAGCCCGGCGACCAGGAAGCCGGGACCCATCAGCAGCCGGGCCGGGACGCGGGTCATCAGCCGGGTGCCGATCTGGGTGGAGCCGGTGATCATGCCCGCGATCATCGGCAGGAAGGCGAAGCCGGTCTTGACCGGCGAGTAGCCCTTCACGATCTGCAGGTAGTAGGTCAGGAAGAGGAACAGGCCGAACATGCCGATGATCGCGAGACCGAGGGAGAGGTAGATCCCGCCACGGTTGCGGTCGGTGACCACGCGCAGCGGCAGCAGCGGCGCCTTGACCTTGGCCTCGACCAGCGCGAAGGCGATGAGCAGCACCGCGGACGCGACGAACATCGAGACGGTCACGGTGTCGCCCCAGCCGTCGGACTCGGCGCGGGTGAAGCCGTAGACGAGGGCGACCAGGCCGAGGGTGGACAGGACCACGCCCGGGATGTCGAGCGGGGAGCGGTTGCGGCCGCCCTCCGGCTCACGGATGACGAAGTAGGCACCGGCCGCGGCGACGATGGCGAACGGGATGTTCACGAAGAAGGTCCAGCGCCAGTTCAGGTATTCGGTGAGGAAACCGCCGAGGATCAGGCCGACGGCGCCGCCGCCACCGGCGATCGCGCCGTAGATGCCGAACGCCTTGGCGCGCTCCTTGGCGTCCGTGAACATCACGGCGAGCAGGGACAGCGCGGCCGGGGCGAGCAGTGCGCCGAAGACGCCCTGCAGGGCACGGGCGCCGAACATCATCGCGCCGGTGGTGGCGGCACCGCCGAGCGCCGAGGCGGCGGCGAAGCCGGCCAGACCGAGGACGAAGGCCCGCTTGCGGCCCCACAGGTCGGCGATGCGGCCGCCGAAGAGGAGCAGACCGCCGAAGGCGAGGGCGTAGGCGGTGACGACCCACTGCCGGTTGCCGTCGGATATCCCCAGGTCCTGCTGGGCGGAGGGGAGAGCGATGTTCACGATGGTGGCGTCGAGCACGACCATCAGCTGGGCGAGCGCGATGAAGACGAGCGCTTTCCAGCGGTTGGCGTCACCGCGCGACGCCGCGGCGCGGGGAGCCTTGAGGGCTGTTTCGGACATGGAGATACCCACTTCGGGACTTCGTGACGGAAGAAAGGACGAGAAAGGCAGGAAGAAGAGGAAGAGACGACAAAGAGTCGAGAAAGAGAGGAAAGACGGCGATAAAACGGAAGGCTGTCGGACGGGGAGCGGGAACGGCTCGTCGTCACTGACGGCCGGATGCTGATGTATGGAAGACGGGTGTCGCGGCCCGAACTGATCGGTCAGGGCCGGCGCAGCTCCTTGATGCTCACGGCCGTGCCCGGCAGGGTCGAGCGGGCCGGAGCCCGCAACCCGTCCAGGAACAGCTGCAGATGGCGGTGGACGAAGGCGTCGCTGCTCAGGCAGTCGGTGCCGGCCGGCGGCCGGCTGAGCTGGGCCACGACGATCAGCAGGTCTCCGACCCCCACGTCGAGGCGGAGCTGACCGGCGGCCTTGGCCCGGCCCATGACCTCCTCGACGAGCTGCTCGATCCGCTCCCGGGAGGCTTCCAGGTCGGGGTGGTACTGGTCGAAGGTGCTGGAGACCATCGGGCACAGCGCGCTGATCCGCTCGTCCGCGGCGGCGTGCACGAAGCGCTCCAGAGCGGCGAAGGCGTCGCCGGTCTCCGCGAGGGCCTGCTCGGCCGCTTCGGCCGTGCGGTCCATGACGGAGCAGACGACCTCGCGGACAAGGGCGTCACGGTCCGGGAAGTTGCGGTACACCGTGGCATTGCCGACGCCCGCCCTGCGGGCGATCTCGTCGAGCGGCACGTCCGGGCCGTGCTCGACGAACATCTCCCGGGCGGCGGTGACGATCCGCTCCCGGTTGCGCAGGGCATCGGCGCGGGGCCGGGGCATCTTGCGCACGGGGGTTGCGGTCTGCACGGCGTGCTCCCTGAGTCGTGAGGTCGATCTGGATGGGTGATGCGATCCGGGGAACAACTCCCCGTTTCGCTCGGACACAGGTCTAAACGGGGAGAGCTTCCCCGGTTATTTCCGGCCGCCGTAAGCAATTCCTGTGACCTGGAGCACACCTGACGGACGCGGCTGCCACCCGGTCGCGCCGGGATTTCCCACGATCGGTCTCTTCCAGCGCGCGCCCTCCGCCCTGCCCACCCAGGGTGATCGCAAGGGTGCAGCCGGACACCTGCGGCTGCCGTGGAGCGGAAGGTCCATGCATGCAGCCGCAGTCACCCCGCCGCCGCATACGCCCGAGCCGCATACGCCCGCGCCGTGTGGCCGCCCTCGGCGCGGTGACCGTACTGACTCTCGCGGTCAGCACCTCGGCCGGGACCGGGCATCTGACGGCGCCCACCACCGCCGGGCCCATCGGCCTGGCCCGCTCCACCGCCCTCGCCCTGGCACCCTGCATGATCCGCGGCGGCCTGGACGTGCAGATGACGGAGGGCATCCCCACCCCGGCCGGTTACTCCCGCACCACCGGCACGGTCCACGCCCTCACCCTGATGGTCGACTTCTCCGACGCACCCGGGCAGGGCAGCGCGATCGACCGCTTCCACGAGTTCTTCCCGCAGACCCGGGAATGGTTCCGCAAGGCGTCGTACGGCCGCCTCGACTACCGCCCCGAGACCCCCATCACCAGCTGGCTGCGGATGCCGAAGTCCTTCAAGGAGTACGGCATAGAGCGCGGCGCGCCCTTCGACCCCGGCTACCGGCAGCTGGTGCAGGACATCGTGGCCGCCGCCGATCCCGAGGTGGACTTCCGTTCGTACGACCTGCTGAACGTGCTGGTCACCCCGAACGCCGGCCCCTCCGCCCTGGACACGGTGCTGTCCGTGACCTTCGCCGGCAACTCCGACGCCCCGATCGCCGACGGCGTGCCCATCTCCAACGCGTCCTTCGTCTACTCCCGCCAGGACGACGGCTCCGGCTCCTACTCCCGCACCGGCTACCGCGTCCTGCCGCACGAGAACGGCCACACCTTCGGGCTGCCCGACCTCTACACCCAGGAAGGCGGGAGCGCGGTCGGGCACTGGGACATCATGAGCGAGGACTGGGGAGCCAACAACGACCTGCTCGGCTGGCACAAGTGGAAGCTGGGCTGGCTGGACGGCACCCAGGTCGGCTGCGCGGCGGCCCCGGGCAGCGTCGACTACACGCTGACCCCGCTGTACAGGGAGGGCGGCGGAAAGCTGATCCTCGTGCCGGTCGACGGACGCAGCGCCTACGCCCTGGAGCTGCGCGCACCCGGCGGCAACGACGAGGCGGTGTGCAAGCCGGGCATCCTCATCTACAAGATCGACGCCACGGTGGACACCGGACGCGGCCCTATCACCGTCTACGACGCCCACCGGGGCAGCGGCGGCTGCACCCGCAGCCCCAACGTCCAGACGGAACTCTCCGACGCCCCCTTCGACCTCGGCGAGACCTTCAAGGACCCGCACCACGGAATCACGATCAAGGTGACGGAGAAGGATCCCGCCGGGAACTACAAGGTGCGGATCACGCGGAGTTAGCGGGGTGGTGTTCGCGGGGGTGATGGCGACCGGGGCGGGGTGATCGTGAAGCGGGTGGGGCTGCGGGCGGGGGACGGAGACAGAGGAGCAGCTCGCGACCGGGGCCGAGGGACGGCTCAGAGCCGGGACCGAGGGAGGGCCAAAGCCGGGACCGAGCGACTGCTCAAGCCCGGGGCCGGCGGTTTACCGTAGGCCTGCCCGGATGCCGTATCGGAGAGTCGATGCCCGCGAACACCGCACTGGAAGCCGAGGTCCGTACCGAGGCCGGGCCGCCGGCCGAGGCGGTCGCGCCGCTGATCCGGGGGATCGCCGTACTGCGGCGGCTGACCGAGGCGGGCGGCGCGCTGAGCCCGAGCGCGCTGGAACGGGCCACCGGGCTCGCCCGGTCCACGGTCGACCGGATCGCCGCCACCCTGGCCCGCATGGGGTACGTACGCCTCGACGGCCGGGACGTCCTCCTCACCCCGGGCGTGATGGAGCTGGGCAACGCCTATCTGGCCGCCCTGCGCCTGCCCGCACTGCTGGCCGCGCACGCCGACGCCCTCGCCGACGAACTGGACGAGTCGGTGTCGCTGGCGGTGGCCGACCTGGACGGCATCCGCTTCATCCACCAGGCCACCCGCCGCCGTGCGATGTCCGTGAGCTTCCGCATCGGCGACCTGCTCCCGGCCGAACGCACCGCACCCGGACCGCTGTTCGCAGCCGGATGGACGGAGGCGGACTGGCAGCGGTGGCGGGCCCGGCGGGCCGAGGACCCCGAGGACGCCGCCTTCCCGGCCGTACCGCCCCGGTCCGCCCCCGCCGCGGACGACTTCGAACGGCGGACGGAGCGGGCCCGCCGGGACGGCTGGGCGCTGGACGACCAGTTGATCGAGCCGGGGCTGGTCGCGCTGTCCGTGCCGGTGCGGAATCCGGGCACCGGGCGGGTGGCGTGCGTGGCGAGCGTGGTCAGCCACACCAGCCGGCACTCGGCGGATGACCTGCGCGCCGGTCTGCTCCCCCGGCTGCGTAGGGCCGTGGCGGCGATGGAGGCCGAGCTGCGCGCGGCATCCGCGCCGGAGCCCGGCCCGCCTCCCTCGGGCCTGGCGACCTGGACGACGGCGTCCAAGCAGGAGCTGGGCCGCGAGTTCATCGAGTCCCTGGCCCGGGGCCTGACCGTGCTGACCGCGTTCGGCGAGGGCCGCTCGGCGCTGCCGCTGACCGAGGTGGCCCGGGCGACCGGCCTGGCCCGCGCCACGGCCCGCCGGGCTCTGATCACGTACGAGCATCTGGGCCTGGTGACCGCGGGCCCCGACCGTGCCTTCACCCTCGCGCCCCGCGTCCTCGACCTGGGCTTCCCGCCGCTGTCCCGCACCACGCTCCCCCGCCTGGCCGAGCCCCACCTCCGGGCCCTCACCGACCGGCTGCGCGAGCCGACGGCACTGGCGGTCCCGGTGCCGGGCACGGAGGCGGAGATCCAGTACACGGCCGGAGCCGACGCGAGCCGGGTACTGACCGTGGACATCCCGGTGGGCGCGCGGCTGCCGGCCGCCGCGACGTCCCTCGGCCGTGTGCTCCTCGCGGACGCCGACGGCCCGCTGCCCCCCGGGCTCGCCGAAGTCCGCGCACAGGGCTACGCCTTGGCCGACGAGGAACTGGAGTCGGGGCTGCGGTCGATCGCCGTACCGGTACGCGACCGGGCGGGCCGCGCGGCCGCCGCGGTCTGTGTGGCCACCCACCCGGCCCGCCGCACCCTGGACGACTGCGTGCGGGATCTCCTCCCGGCCCTTCGCGCGACCGCCGACCGCATCCAGACGGACCTGCACACCGCGTCCCGCTTCACACGGGTGCCACCGACCTGAGTGTGATCACCGGCCCCGCACGCGGCCGGGCCCCGATCCGGTACCCTGTGGACCGAGTGACACGCCTTCGTAGCTCAGGGGATAGAGCACCGCTCTCCTAAAGCGGGTGTCGCAGGTTCGAATCCTGCCGGGGGCACCAGGGAAAACGGCCCGGACCGATCATGGTCCGGGCCGTTTTGACGGCATCAGTTGACGGCAGTCGCCTCTCAGGCGCCCGGGAAGCGGCGCTTCAGCAGCCGGTCCATGTGGCTGATCGCCTCCCGCTGGGTGTCGTGCACGACGTGCGTGTACACGTCCATCGTGATGCTGATCTGGCTGTGCCCGAGGATCTCCATGATGACTCGCGGCGCGACGCCGGCCGCCGTCAGCAGCGTGGCGCAGCCGTGCCGGGCATCGTGCAGCCGGACCACCCGCATCTCCGCATCGGCGGCGACCCGCGTGAACGAGCGGTAGACGTTGCGCGGCTCGACCGGCCGGCCGTTCCGCGTGGCGAAGACGTAGCCGTTCTCAGACCACGTGATGCCCGTGCGTGCGAACGCCTCCCGCTGTCGCAGCCGGTGCCAGCGCAGCGGAGCAATGCACAGCGCGGGCATCGGGACGACGCGCTTGCGGCGGCTCTTGGGGTCGTCGTCGTACAGCGTGCCGCGCCGTCGCTGCGTCTGCTGGCGCACGTGCAGCACCCGGTTGTCGAGGTCGACGTCCGACCAGCGCAGCCCCACCAGTTCCCCGCGCCGCAGGCCCATGGCGACGGCCAGGACGAACGCGGCGTACAGCGGGTCCCGGCGGGCGGCTTCCAGGAACGTCAGCGTTTCCTCCAGAGTCCACGGGTGGATGTCCCGCAGCTTCACGCGTGGCGGCTCCACCAGGGACGCGACGTTCCGCGTGATCAACTCCTCGCGCACGGCCGCCGTGAGGGCGGTGCGCAGCACACGGTGCGCTTCCTTCGCGGTCGCGGCCGTGTTTGCGTTCTGCATGCGGGTGATGAAGCGGCGCACGTCAGCGACGCTGAGCGACTCCAGTCGCTTGGTGCCCAGCAGAGGGATCAGGTACAGGCGCACATGAGTCTCGTACTTGTCGTACGTGCTGAGCTTGCGACGCGGCTCGACGTAGTGCGCCAGCCAGTACGGCAGCCACTCGGAAAGCTTGGCGGAGCGGGTAGGCGTCGGGATGCCCTGACGGGCGCGGCGCACGAGTTCCTGCCTCTTCTCGTCGCACTCCTCCCACGTGTTGCCGTAGACCGTCTTACGGGCGCGGGTGCCGTCCGGCTGGGGTACGTACACGCGTGCCTCGTAACGGCCGTCCTTGCGCTGCCAAATGCTGCCAGCGCCATTGGGGTTCCTCTTTCGCTGAGCCATCAGGCTGCGTTCTCCTCAAGTCGGTTCTGCATGTAGTGGCGTACGGCGTCGACCGGAATACGGCGGGCACGTCCGGACGTATAGCTCGGGAGCTGCTTAGAGCGGATCAGGTCGTAGACCTTGCTCCGGCTAAGCCTTAGAGCGGTCATGACCTCCGGGACGGTGAGAGCTTGCGGGTCGCTCGGGACGACGGTCAGCACGTTGAGACCTCCGGGAGCGCGCGTCTGTCCGAGGGGCAGATTTCTGCGTCATTGCGTCATCAGCGACATTTGCGCTTCTGACCTGGGGTTTTGTGCGACGCGGCGGTGAGGGGGTGCGTCATTCGTGCGGCATTGGCTGAGTCATCGCGTGACGCAGGTGACGCAGGATGACGCAGGCAATTCCGTCTGCGTCATGGCTTTCGTCGCAGGTCAGGGGGCGTTCTTCAGCCCGCGTGACGCAGATGACGCAGGGTCTTCCTTCTTAGGACAAAAGAGGGGGTGTCTGATGTAGTTCGGTGCCGCCCAAAGACCGAAGAAGGAGCCGCTTCGCGGCGCGACCTTGGGGCGGCGTTCCGCCGAACAGCAAGAGGAGCACGCCTGGCCGGTGGTGCTCTTCTTGCTTGCTCGGGTCGGTACGGGATGCGGGTCAGAACATGCGCTTCTGCTCGTGTGGGGTCGGGGTGGCCAGGCGGGTCATTTCGAGGTAGCGGCCCGTGCTGGTGCGCCCGGAGTCGATGAGAACGCCCCGGGCGGCCAGGGTCGGTTGGAGACGCTTGAGCCGGTCGGAGAGGACTTTGCCCGTTGTCGGCCAGCCCTTGGGCAGGGCACGCGGTTCGTCGCTGCTGTAGAGGCCGCTGAGGAGATGCAGCCACTCGGTGGAGGTCATCCGCTGTGCCGCGCCTGGGGCGATGGTGTCGGCGTGCCAGAGGACGGTCTGCGCGAGCAGGTCGCCCTCGATCACGTCGTCGTTCAGGTCGTCCAGGCTCGCGCGGTAGGCGGGCAGCGCCCCGAGCCCGGTTGCGGCGTCGAGCTGCGCACAGAGGTGCGCGAAGTCCGCCATCCGCAGATCGGTCGGTGTCTCCGCGTCCACCGCGCGGACCTTGACCGTGAGGTCCAGGAGCGAGCCGAGCACCACGGGCAGGACTTCCGCGTACTCGGCCCACAGCTCTGCTTCGGTGCGCCGGACCTTGGGGCGCTCCAACCGCAGCGGCAGGAGACGTTCTGCGAGGTCGGGCCGGATGACTCCCACGTCGATGCCGGTCAGGAGCAGGGGGCGGCGGTAGCCGACGCGGAACACGTCCCCGTCGGTGAACAGGGCACGCTTGACGTTCTCCGCGCCGGTCACGATGCAGCACATCGCATCGGACAGGTCCGGCGTCATGTGGGACAGGTTGTCCAGGGCAGTGACCCACCCGGCCGACACTGCCGCGATCAAGTTCTCTTCATCCTTCGGAGCGCGCCGCAGGTCCCCGCTCATGCCCTCCACGATCCGGATCAGCATCCGCCCGCCCGTGGATTTCCCCGCGCCCTGCGGCCCCGTGAGGAACGGTGCCGGCACGGGTACCGACGGACCCAGGCAGCCGATCAGCCAGGCGATGGCCAGGCACTCTGTCTCGGCGGTGGCGAAGTTGCACAGCCGCATCAGCAGGTCGATGCCCTTGCCGTCGGTGTCCTTCGCAGGCAGGGGCAGTTCCCCGGTGAGCTGGGTGCGCCGCCAGCACACCTCACGCGGGTCGGGAACGGTGATCTCCCAGCCGATGGGGTGGATGCGTACGGACTGCCCGTCATCGCGGCCCAGGTCCAGCCACGTCGCCCCGTCGAAGCCGGGGGCGACGCGGATGTGGACCGGCTGCACGTCCTCGCTCAGCGCGAGCGCTTCGATCAGGTCCAACGCCTCTTTTAGCGCGGTGCCGTTGAACACGCCGTGCCCGTCGCGAAATAGGCCGACCATGAGTTCTTGGCGGTGGCTGCCCGTGGTGCCCTGGGAGCGGATCGGGCGGGCCACAGGGTGCCCTTTCCGCTGCGCGTACACGGTGCCATCGGGGGTGCGGAAGTATCGGAAGTGCGCCTGTGCGTAGTCGGTGATGACCTCACGAGCGGGCGTCTTGTCGTCGTCAGCCATGGTCACAGTCCCAACCTGATACGGGCGTTGGTCCACGCGTCCGTGCAGTGCCGGGCGGTTTCGCCCTTGGCCTGCGCTGCGGTGAACAGACGCGCGATGTGCGCATCGGTGAGGCAGCCGCACCGGCCGTGCGTGGAGAGCACGGCCAGGAACGTGCGGTACACGGCGTTGTGCACGCCGCTGGACGCCCCGTTGATGCGCTGCTCCGCCATCGTGATGCCGCGCTCCAGGAACGCGGGCGTGCGATGGCGGCACTCCCCGCCCCCGGCCGGCGCGGACACCGTGAGGGGCTGCGGCACGGGCCGGATCGGGGCGGGCTTGCTCGCGGCAAGCGCGCACACAGCATCCGGCAGGGAGGCGATGGCGCCGGTGCCGCATCCGAGCCAGCGGGCGTAGGCCATCGTGGACTTGATGTCGACGCCGGGTCGTACGGCGTTGGCGGACGGCATTGCTCCGAGGTAGAGCCAGTGTTCGCCCCGGGTGGTGGGCACGGTCCGGGTGGCGGGCAGGGTCTCGCGGGCCCACGCGATGGCGGCGGGGTTGTCGAGGTCAACGACGGTGAGACCGGCGCCGCCGGGGTGGTAGGCCACCGTCGCCGCGTCGCGCCAGGCACGGGCCCACGTCGGCGCGTTGATGACTTGGGGGTCGGTGGTGGCGGCGGCCCAGCCGTGGCAGGGCGCCGGGCAGGTGCAGGGGCCGGGGGTCTTCATGTTGGGTCGGCCGCCGCATGCGTTGTCGGCGCAGCGGCGGCAGTTGCCGAAGGGCGCCTTCCCGGCTCGTAACGGCAGTACCGGCACGCCGGAGGCTGCCAGGGAGAGGGCAGCACGCAGGTGCTCTCCCCGAATGTCGGTCGGTTGCGTCATGCTGGGTGACCTCCACAGGTCTGTTGTTGGCAGGTGGATAAGGGCGGCCCCGGTTCTTGGCGGAGTGGGGGCCGCCCTTGGCGTAGCTAGCGGTTGGTGGCCCAGAGGGCGTACTGCTGGCGGACGTAGGCACGCGGGTTGCAGCCCACTACGGCGCCGTCCAGGCGCATCAGCTGGCGGGCCAGTTCGAAGGCGCTGCTGCGACTGGCCGTGTAGCCGGGGATGAGGCCATGGGCCATGCGGTCCATGAGGGCCGCACGACGCAGCAACCACTCACGCCCTCGGTCCTCGGTCGTGCGCAGCCACTCCAGCTCACGGCCCGGATCGGGCGCGGCGGCGTAGGCCTGGGTGGGGTTGGGCCAGTGGGTGACGTCGTTCTCGAACACAGGGACTCCTGTCAGCCGTTGACGTGCGAGTGAGCGATGGTTCGGGGTGGCGGTGGTGCTCACGCGGCGTCCCGGCCGGGCAGGAGCAGGCCGTCGTCGCTCCTGCGGAGAGATCCCGTGGCGGTGAGGGCCTTGATCTCGCGGGAGACGGTGCCCTTGTTGAGGCCGGTCGCGTCGGCCACGTCCCTAGCGGTCCGGGCCCCGCACTGCACAGCAGCCAAGACCTTGTCCCGGTTGGTCGCCGCCCCGGACGGTGTGGCCGTTGCCTTGACCAGGTGCAGCGGCGTGTGTGGCGCCTGGCCGCTCGTGGACTGCGCGGGGGTCCAGATCGACGTGGGCAGAGCGCGTACGCCCGCGTCATCGAGGGTCCAGGTGCGCAGCATGCGCGGCCCGTAGCCCTTGAGGTAGCCGTGCCCTCGGTACTCGCGGCCGTCGGGGATCTGGTGCGGCGCGTAGTGCGCGCAGTCATCCAGCGCGACCTGTGCCTGTGTCGTGCCGGCCACCCGCAGCGAGAACCGGGTCAGGAGGTTCGGCGCGATCAGCTTGTGCACACCCGGCGCGCTGCCGTCGGTGAGCGGGTACTGGGTGGCCCACCACAGGACGACCCCGCGCGAGCGACCGAGGGAGGACAGTTCGATCAGCCGCTGCAGCCGGTCCTTGTCCTTGGTAATCAGGGCGAGGATTACCTGTCCTTCGTCGACGACGACGGTGAGCTGGCGGCCGTCCCACACGCTGATGCCGCGCTGCTTCATGTCGGCCTTGCGGCGGGTCATCTCCGCGTGCGCCTCATCCACGCCGTCGGTGATGTCGTCGCGTTCCACGGCGACGCGGCAGATGGGCTCCCAGATGTTGGCCTCTTCGCCCTTGCCGTCGATGAGCAGCAGGTCACCGCGCAGGTGGGCGCTCGCCATGAGCGGACGGAACGACCAGGACTTGCCGGTGCCGGACGCGCCGGACACCAGCAGCCGCTCATCGAACGGGATCAGGACCTCATCCCCCGTTTCGGTGTCCAGACCGAGGCTCATGGCGAGCGGGTCGGACGGGATGCGGACCGGGGTCCACAGCGAGGAGACGCCCGCGGCTGCCGACCGAGTGGCCAGCGTCAGGACGGCCCAGCCGCCGCGCGAGGCGGAGGTGATTCGTATGCGCAGCGCGGTACGGGCACCCAGTAGCGCACGGACCGAGTCGGCCTTGTCCGCGAGCGTCTTGACCGTCCACGTCCCGTCCAGACGGATCTCACACCGGATGCCGCCCGGCTCCATGGCCGGGGGCGTGGTGACCGTGCCCGACAGGCCACGGTCCGGGGCGTGCTCGACCCAGTACGACGGGTCAAGACGCTCCATGAGCTGACGCTCTTCCACCGACAGCGACGCGTCCACCGGCACGCGCAGGTTGCGGCGGCCGAGCGCGAGAGCGGCCACGTTCGCCCCGATCAGCACAGCGGATGTGGCGGCCGGCCACACGGTCAGGTGCGAGGTGGACATGAGCGCGGACGCGACAGCACTCGGCACGGCGTGCACCGAGTGCGCCTGAATCGCACGGGCCTTGAGGGTGCTGGGGTAGTTCACCCGCGCGGCCTTGAGCTTGGCGCGGGTGTCGCGCTCGTGCCGCAAGGCTGCCTTGCTCGCCACCCGTGCGGCGCGGCGACCGGCCGCGAACGGATTGCTCGACGCGGCCCGCGCGGTGAGTTGCTGCGACTTGGCGGTGGCGTGCGTGGAACGCGCGGCATTGTGCTCCTTCTGCGCGGCCATGAGCGCCTTGAGGTGCTCCGGGGTGCGCAGCTTGTTCCGCCGGTCCGCCTCAAGGTCCCAGCGGGCCGCGAACGGCACGCACACCGGGGCGAGCGAATCGAGAGCCGCAGTGGTGGTGTTGGTGGTGGTCGACCATGCTTGCTTCCAGTCCACGAAAGGGTCCTCCAAGACCGTGGATAAGGGCCGGTGCGCCGTTGCGTGGCGTCACCGGCCCGCCCGAGTTGCAGTGATCGCCGCTATTGGTTGCGTCAACAGCAGCGGTTGAACCCCTGCAACCACGTCTGACCTGCGATGTTGCAGAGTTGAGCGGCGGGGAGGGGTGGGGGCCCTACGCGCACGCGCGCGTAGAGCGGTCGAAAACAGGGCCGCGCAACCCCCTCGCGGGGCCCTGAACGACCGTTCGCGGCATCGGAGGTCTCGCCCCACGCGCGAGAGGGGTCGGAGACTCTACGAGGCGTCTACGGCTTCCGGCCCTTGCTGGCCGGTCAGAAGGGGTCAACGCCCCTTGCGGCCCATCCTCTTGGCAGCGGCCCTGCCGTCGGTGCCGCCTACCGAGCGGACGACGGTGACCACGCCCCACGCCATGGCCACGGCCAGCAGCGTGAGGATGGCGAGGTTCGCCGCGACGGCGGTGAGCACACCGACCAGCAGCGGGCCGAAGTAGACCCCGGCGGCCACCGCGCCGGCCCCGACCCCGGAACCGAGCGCGATGCGCTGCACGGTGCGGTCCGGCGGCGCGTGATGGATGTGCTGCACCACCATCGGAGGCGCCTGCGGGGGCGCCATGGGGGCGATAGTGGCGGGCTGGTCGTTGTAGACGTAGCGGCCGTCCGGGAGACGGACGACACCGGGCACGGGCAGGTTATCGGAGTCCACCAGGGACCTCCCAGGTCAGTTGGAGTCGGCAATACGGGCAGCGCGCCACCGGCGGGTGCAGTGGTCATCAGCGGCCGGTGCCGGCGAGGTCAACCGGAACGCCGTTGACCGGGCTGCGCAGTTCGGCGTACCGGGTCGAGACCCAGCCCACCGACCAGCCACACAGCTCCGCAGCGCTGCGCACCGACAGGCCCTCGGCCCGCGCGGCGGCCACGATGGCGCGCGCGTCGTCCTCGGGCAGCTTGTCCGTGACCGGGCCGCCAGACAGCAGAGCCACGCGTTCACGAGCGGCCCGCTCCTCCTGCTCCGCCTGTTCACGGCGCTTCCGCTCGGCACGCTCGCGCCGCTCGCGTTCCGCACGTTCGGAGGCCTCCCGCTCATGGCGTTCACGGTCCCGCTCACGCTGTTCACGCTCGCGCTCAAGGCGTTCACGCTGCTCGCGGTCGGCACGTTCCCGAGCCTGCTCGCGCTCGCGTTCCTCGCGCCGCGCGGCAGCTTCCCGCTCGGTCTGTTCACGGGCCATGCGGACTTCGTGCTCACGCTGTTCACGCGCCAGCGCCGCCGTGTGCTCGCGCTCCTCACGGGCTCGCCGCGCGGCGTCCTCGCGACGCTCGGTGGCGGCTCGTTCACGGGCTTCCCGCTCGGTTTGCTGCTTGGCTTCCAGCGCCAGCACGGCGGCGGTGATCGCGCGCCGGTAGGCGAGCCCGGTCTCCGCTGTGACGATCAGCAGCAGCGGCGCGACCGCGTGCACAGCCACGCCCACCAGGTCGTTCTTGAGCGCGGAGTCGGCGACGTTCAGGGCGAGCGTCATGCAGCCGGTCATCCACCGCAGTGCGATCGGCCACCCGCCGCCGTTGCCCCCGAGCCGGGCGAGTACCGCGTCCAGGCGGACGACGATGACCACCGCGGCATCCACCACGAGCGGGAGAATGGGAGCCGTCCACGCCCACCGGTCGGGGGTGTGCGCGGCCGCGAGCGGGGTGACGGTGAGGATCGAGTACAGCATCGCGCCCGCCACGATCAGCCACGTGCCGGCCGACAGCGCACGCTCCGCTGAACGGACCTGAACGGCGTTCACCGGCCCGCCTCCCCGCCGTACTCGTCCCAGTCGCCCGGCTCCCAGACGTACCGCTCACCCATCCACTCGTCGTCGTCGCCGTGGTCCGGCCCCATCGTGAGCGGCGGGTAGGGCTGCGGGTTGAACAGGCGGTCGATCAGACGCCACATGGCGCGGCGGAGGCGCTTCACGCCGCACCACCGGGCAGGGTCGCCGTGGCCGTGCGGTTCGCCAGTGCCGCCCGCTCGGCCAGCACCCGCCGCCGCGCCCGGCGCAGCCGGCGGGTGTCCAACTCGGTCGGCGTACGGTCCAACGTGATGATCTGCGCGTCCAACAGGTCGACCTCCGCCAGGATCAGCGGCATCTCGTCCTCGATCGCGTCCAGCTCCGCATCGGACGGCTCCCGCCAGTCCGCGAACGCGGTAACAGCGTCCTGAACAGTGACGATGTGACTCATTGGGTCGTGTTCCTCTCAGTCAGGAACGGCCCGAACAGCGGCCCCGGTGTTCCCGCACCGGGGCCGCGCGCCGTTGAAGTCGGAACATCCGGCTCCCCTCAGCGCTGCTCGTACGAGACGAGCAGCGGAGGCAACCGGCGCAGCGGTGCTGCGGGAGAAGTTGAAGAAACGCGCGGCCTTACATCCGCGCGGCCGTCACTTCGGGGGAGACGGCTCAGATGCCCACCTATGCAGCTCCACCAGCGGCGAAGCGTTCTCAAACAGCGGCCAGTCCGGGGCCCGAGGCGCGCGGCCGCGGCCGCCTTCCTGCTGGGTAATCCCGCCTGATGCCCGAACATGATTGGTTCCTCTGGTCTTACTGGTACCAACCAGTTCGTAGCCATGATGTTGCACCGCTCGATGTGGGCTGTCAAGCACTTTGGTTCCACTCGTACCAACCAGTGGGCCTACTGGGGCATGATGGGTCTATGGCGACGCGTTCAGATCCCCTGTACATGCAGTTGGCGGCCATCCTGCGGGCGAAGATCGAGGGTGGCGAGTACCCGCCGGGCAGTAAACTGCCGAGTGAGCGGAAGCTGATGGAGCTATACGACGCTTCCCGCAACACCGTGCGCCTAGGGCTGCAACGGCTCGTGGCCGAAGGGCTTGTGTTCGCCAGCCAGGGTCGTGCCTACATGGTCCATCGGCAGGATGTACTCGTTTACAACTCCTCCCGATCGGAAGAGCACAACAGGCGACTGGCTGCCGGCGTGGACGCGTGGGTGCAGGACATCCAGGAACAGGGGCGAACGCCAAGCCAACAGATCTCGGTCAGCATCGAGACCGCCAGCCCCGACATCGCCCGGCGCCTCGAATTGCAGCCTGACGCCCTCGTTCTAGTACGACGGCGCCTTCGCTTTGTGGACGAGCAGCCTTGGTCAACAGAGGATTCTTACTACCCGCACGAGCTTGTTAAGAACACGCCCGTTGCTGAACCGGCCGATATCCCTGAGGGGGTCATCGCGTACATGGCGTCCATCGGGCACAAGCAAGTTCGTTACGTAGATGACGTCACGGCAGTGATGCCCAACCCCAAGCAGGCTGCGGATCTGGCTGTAGAGGCAGGAATTCCCCTATTGATCAGAGCCCGGGTCGGCTATACGGAGACGGGCCCGGTGCGGGTCACCACCACGGCAATGCCTACAGACCGGAACGTGCTCCGCTACGAACTGGGGACAGGGGAAAGCAATGCATGATGACGTTACCGTTCGGCCCGCCGACCGAAGTGAAGCCGACGTCATCGCGTCCATGTGGGGTGAGGCTGGCCAGCGGTTGAAGGTAAAGGGAATCAACCAGTGGCAATATCCGCCCAACAGGGAAAAGATCGCTGCGGACATCAGGCAAGGTTACGCATACTTGGTTGTCGACGGCACTCAGTACCTTGGCACCATCACGGTAGACACATTCGCGGACCCTGAGTTCTGGCTCCCGGGTGACATGCCCGAGGATGCCTTGTACGCGCACAGGATCATCGTGCTCGCAAATGCCGCCGGAACTTCATTGGGTGCGTCCATGCTCGACTGGGCATCGCAAAAGGCATCGAAGCTGGGTAAGTCCTGGCTTCGAGTGGACGCCTGGAAGACGAACCCCGCCCTAGGGCGTTATTACGAATCGCAGGGCTTTACGCACGTCCGGACGGTGGATCTCCCTCATCGGCGCTCAGGCGCGTTGTACCAGCGGTCGGCCGGATCGGTCACGGGAATCGGCCCCCGCTACTTGGGGCTGGAATCCATGAGGCTGGACGAGAACGGGAATCCGGACCATGGATGGACAGCCGGTCTATAAAGGGTCATTGCAGAGGGGCTGGGCCGCCAGGCTGAGTGCACGGCGGGAGTCGGTCTGGTCCCCAGGGTGCCGTGCGGGTGCCTGATGCAAATCGAACATACTTGCGCACATGGCGTCTGCCTGCCTACGGTGACCTGTGCCCAGTACGCTCGTAACGACTGGACCAGCGCTGCGGTGCCCTCCCCTTATCCACCCCGGGGAGGGCGCTGCGTGCGTATGGCGCGGACCGCTTGAACGCCAGTCGGCGAGATCACACCGAACCTTACGGCCAGAGACTGTGAGTGAAGCTTATCTCCGCCCAAGCCTCATCTCCCGAGTGGAATTCACTATTGAACACGCCAATAGTCATTCCGGTTGACCCTCTACCCCCAGGTAGAACCAGACTCTGAGGATATGCCTCGCCGTCAAGATCAGTGCTGCTACAGCTTGACCCTTCATACAGCAGCAAGACTGGTGTTACCGAAACAGATTCGTTGGCATTGAGTGTTATCCGGAGACTGAGCTCGCCCCTGGCCTCACCGGCGGCGCACACGTTCATCCAGCGGCGTGTGGTCCTACTGTCGTGCTTGAGGGTGACCTGGAACCGGTACGGGTGATCCTGGCGGTCAAAGCCCGGTGTAGTCAATCCTCCGTCGCCATACACGATCAGATGTCCTTGGACAACGACAATATGCGCGACAGCTGCCGTGGCGGGTTCCGTCATAGCCGCGAACGGAACAGGAGCCAGCAGAATTGCGCTCGCTATGACACGTCCCAGCTTCATCACGCAACCTCGGTGAACGTTGCGGCTAATCTAGGGGGCGTCAAATGAACGAAGCCCACTCTTCAGAATCCCCCCGCGGCAGCTCGGGCGCATCTCGGGAGAACAGCCCCCATGGCAACGCAGCCCTCGGCGGTGACCGTGAGCGTCGAAGAGATCCCCGTGGCCCCCACCCCCGCACGAGAGAACATCACGCCCGGCCGCCGGGTGCGACTGGTCAACATCTCGCCCGTCTGCCTGAACGGACTCACCGGCATCACGCAGGCCAACCCCGCCAGCCGCCCCGCCTGGACGCTCTCCTCGACGAGAGCTCCGTACGGCCCCGCTCCCGGTACTTCCGGGGTGCGGGGTCGTGCGCGTTCCCGTGCCCGCGTCGCACCGCGCGCCGCGAGTGGCGCGACGGTCGCCGTGTTGCGTGGCTAGGGAATGGACAAGGCGGGCGACTACGTGGACGAGAGGCCCCAGGGCAAGTACCAATCTCAGGTCGACGCCGCGCAGGACAACGGCGGCACCGGTCGGGACATGGACAGGCCAGTAGTAGCGGGGCTTAGGCGCGCCTTGCGCGATGGCGCTCCATCTCAGCTGGGCGACGGACGCTTGGTGGCGACCAGTGCGCAGTCCGACGACCTGACCAGCGGAAACGGTGCGACCCTCTGACATCAATACGTGACATCAACGGCCACGTGCACCGGCGCACAACAACGGATCAACACCGGGCCGCAGCCCCGGATTGACGGTGCTTCGTGGCTGGTCGACGCAACATGCATCGAGGGGCAACGCGCCTACGGATCATATCCAAATCGGCACCTAGTCCAAATTAATGAAACCGCCATGTCGGTTCGCGAGCGAATATCGCGACGAGGCTAGATTTCCCGAGAGATCAACTCGTGCCGTCTCCGGGAAAGAGGGTCTATCCGATGAGGAAGACTGGTCGGATCATCGCAACGCTGGCCGCCGCAATTGCCACGGCTACCGTTGGGGCAGACCAAGCCCAGGCGACTGACGGCCCCCTGCCGGGGATCTTGTCGCCGCTGGTGTGCGTCGCACAGAACAATGTGTACGGCAACAACAACCACGTCAATCAGACAGCTTCCTGCCAGCAGTCCGCGACACCAGCGCCTCCTGTAAACGGCGGTGTCACGGGCTATGAGATCATCCACCTCCCCTCCGAGACCGTACCGAACGGCACCACTCGTGTGGTGCGGTGCCCAGCAGGCAAGCAAGCGCTCGGCGGCGGGGCCGAGGCCGGCGGAATCGATCCCGTCCTGGTGACGAGCGCTCCCGTGCTCGATTTCAGTGGCTGGTACGCCGTAGCCCGGTCGGAAACCCAAGCAAACGTCACTCTGGGCGTCTACGTCATCTGCGCCAACGCTGCCGCCTGACAGGGCAGCAAGGCAGCCGGAGCGGCGGGTGTCCTCTGGCCGCGACAGCGGGCGCGGCCCGGGCGGACCTAGCCCAGCGTCCAGCCGGTCTGACAGACGACACTTTACGGGCGATGTCGCAGTTCCGGAGCTTGTTGCCTGACATCAGTAGCTGACATCAACAAAGGCGTACAACCGCGTACGGTGGCACACCCTCAATCTATTAGCTTGACGGCACTTCTTGACGGCAACACCGGCGCACGTTGCCATATCTGGAGAACCAGCCCCACACGATCCAGAGCAGGCCAGGAGAGTCACAGCGCTGATCACTACATCGCCCGGATGATCTCCTAAAGCGGGTGTCGCAGGTTCGAATCCTGCCGGGGGCACCATAAAATTGCAGGTCAGCGCACTAAAGGCCTTCCAGGGAACCACCTTGGAAGGCCTTTGGGTGCGGAATGGGAACCTCCTGGGAACATTGAACTTCGCATCAGCCGCACTCCGGACACTCCTTCATGATCTGACGGAAATCCCTCGTCTCCACGATCAGACGAGCCTGGGTGCAGATCAGGCGTGCGGTCGCCGCCCCGGCTGCGACTGCTGCCACTGAAGTTCATCGACCCACGGAAGAGCCCAAGTGCTGTCGGAACTCGTGAACAGAGCCAGTCATGGCCATCCCCAAACGAGAAGCTAGTGTCCTGCGCCAGTAGTTGATCGTTAGTAGTTGTGTGACTTCTGCTGCTGGTGCGTCAGTTCCCCGTCGGGGCCCCAAGTTGGAGCCGTT